>NZ_JAYKTT020000023.1:0-382556 GCF_038404745.2 Chlorogloeopsis sp. ULAP02
GCTAAATTAACGCCCTCAGGCTAGAAGCCTGGGGCTAAACAAACAAAGCCTGCCTCCGCAGGCTAATAATATGCATCTTCATATTGAAATGGTATTAGTGATTCTCTCTAATCCAGAGTACACGTTAAATCTTTCTCCCCGCAAAAATCCTATTAAGGTAATTCCGAATTCTTCAGCTACAGACACCGCTAAACTACTGGGAGCAGAAACAGCGCACACAATTGGCACTCCAGCAACGGCACACTTTTGGACAATTTCAAAACTAGAGCGTCCGCTAACCATGACAATGCGATCGCCTAACGGCAATTCCTCGGACAATAGAGCCGTACCTATTAGTTTATCAAGGGCGTTGTGACGTCCGACATCCTCCCGCAGCATCAACAATTGTCCTTGGGAGTCAAACAGAGCCGCAGCGTGCAAACCTCCTGTCGCGTTAAATACACCTTGAGCCGCTCGCAGTTTGTCTGGTAGGCTGTAGATAATTTCTGGCGTCACCTTTGGTTCGGGGGGAATAAGCGCACAACCCCGCATACGTAATGCTTCTAAGCTTGCTTTCCCACAAATCCCACAGGCACTCGTAGTGTAAAAATGACGTTCCAAAGGCTTTAAATCTAGTTCTAAATCTGCTTGGAGTTCTACATTGACAATGTTATATAATTGCTCGCCATCTATTTCCGTATCTACGCAGTAGCTCAAGCGTTGAATATCTTGTCGAGAGCTAATTACACCTTCTGTGTAGAGGAAACCAGCAGCAAGTTCAAAATCTGCTCCTGGAGTTCGCATTGTTACAGCTAAAGTCCGACGTGGAGATACAAGACGAATTTCTAACGGTTCCTCTGTAGTGAGATAGTCTCGGCGCGATCGCATTTTGCCATTTTCAAATACCCAAACCCTAGTTTGAGTTTTACTGCCTATAGGTTTGTTCATGGGGAAAGGAAATCTGATTTCCAAATGTGAACTGCACGTTGTGCCAGATTTCTCTGACGTGTAGCGATCGCATCCGGCGTCCACTCTTCAGCCGTAATTCTTCTTGTGAGAGTATAAACACTCTGCTGATATATTTCTTTTTTAGTCTGATAGTTCTTTTGTCCAATGTCCCGATTGAAAGAGGGTTCCAGAAGTGTTAAATTGCCGAGGCGATAAACCATTTCCTCTATTTGAGCATCAGTAAAGATTTGCCGCCAGTCAGTTGTTGGTGCTTCAGGCAAGATATGCTCTATGGAGAAACTATCTTCATCAATTTGTTTGCCACCAGCATCTGCTTCTAATTTACAAAGGATGTACCTAACCAGTTTACGCTTTTGACCTTTTGTAGCGATTGAGAGTAGGGAAAAGTCCTGTTGAAATTTTTCGTCTTTGACATAGACTGGTCTAAGCTTATTAAAAACCTGTCTTGGATTAGTTATGTTTTCATTTGCAATATCGGTTGCAACTTCATTGTAGAATGACTCTAGTTCATTAGGATTTAAGCTGCTAACAATAATATAGCGGAAAGAAATCGTGACTAAAAGTTTGAGCAAGCGAGTAAAATCTTCAGTAGAAAATTTCTGATAAGCAGCAAATAGAGTTGGATAAACCTGCTTGACTCGAAAGAGATTTAACTCTTTAATATATGGTTGATTCTGTGGGGTATCACGCCAGAATTCATCATTTGGATTACCAAGCGCTACAAATAGACCACTAAAATTTTCAAGTTGGTCAAGTAAGTCAAAGGCTTGTATAGTATCTTTAACAGATTCTCGAACTATTTTAAATAAGCGCTCTCGTCGTACTCTCGGATGCTTGAGATTAAGATAATAGCGAAGAAATTCGGGGAACTTCTCCATTTGAACTGTATTGATAATGCGTCTCCATTGACGTTGTGCTTCCTGTAAATCGTCTGGCCCTTGAAAAAGCGAAAATAGGTAATTCTTCAATAAATCGGTGGAAGTTAGCTCTAAACCTCTAGCATTTAATGTCTCGAAAACAGTATAAGCATTGAGTTCATCTTCAACAGTAATTTGGATGAAAAGTAGCCTTTGAGCAACAGTATCTGTTAGAAATGTAGCAAGCTTTTCTCCATCTTGAATAACTTCAGGTAGTTCTTCTAATTGCCTGGATAAGTATTCAAAAGCTTGCCAAAGTAGTTGATTTGATTTCGATAGAGAACGAATGTTTAATGGTTTTCTAAGATTGACTAAATTACTTTGATAAAAATCATTGTTATTTTCATTCAGAATAAGTTTACTAGAATAACGAAGAGAACGTGGATCTCTATCCCCTAAATAAGTACGCTTTAGTATTTCTTGTCGCTCTTTGTTTGCTTCGGGTTCAACCTTTTGCTCTACGAATTGGTAGATTTTTTCAATTACAGCAACGGCAATGATGCTGAGAGTAGCCAATCGCTGCTGACCGTCAATGATTGTAAACTCTTTATCAGTAGTACTAAAGCTTTGCAGAACAATTGCTCCCATATAGTGGCTAACACTAATGTGATTATGCAACATTAAAATATCTTGCCAGAGATCCTCCCAATTCTCCTCCGTCCAGGAATAATCGCGTTGGAAAGGTGGTACCCTATAGATTTTTCCATTACCGATCAAGTCACCGAAGCTAGTTGTATGAGTGTCCAGTAGGTTAATGCGAGCCATAGAAGATTAAGCTATTATTTCTTCGATTTTCAGGACAAGTCTATTTCCTCTGAAACTTTTTCTAACCGCACTACAGCATTGTAATCTGGCACACCTTCACGCGATCGCTTGCTTTTATCTAGCAGTACATTACCTTCAGGCCAGTGAATCTGCAAGTTACCAGGCTGGATCGGTGCAATATAAACTTGTCCGCGATACTCTCCCAACTCATTCTTGAGAATGACTGCATCCCCATTTTTTAATCCCAGCTTGGCGGCATCAGAAGCATTCATTAACACTGCTTCACGCATGGCTCCAGTGATAGCATCCTTGCGTTCTTGCACCATGCTGTTAAACTGCTTACCTCGACGTGTTGCGACTAAAAAACAGCCTGCTGGTAGTTCAATTTGTGGTGGAGACAATACGGCAAAGTGCGCTTTTCCATCGGGTGTGGGGAATTTCCAGCCAAAGCAGAGATGGGAACCCCCATACTGAAATTGATCGCCTGCTGACTGCAAGTGTTGAATCCCCGCGTATTGAGGAACTATTTGGGCAATTTCTTGACGGATGGCTGCTGTATTCTCAAAATATAGAGATGCGGCATACCGTGTCTCTACAACGCGCCTTGCTATTTCCATAAACACTTCCCATTCCGGGCGTGCTTCCCCGATTCTGGCACCAGGAATTTCTGGGCTATAAATTACTCGGCGTTCAGTACTAGTCTCTGTAACTCCACCGAGAATTTCGTAGCGAGTTGTGGCGGGTAACAGCACGACTGTATCACTTGGTTCTACTAGCATTTGGCTGGAAAGGACAATGTCTACATGTACCCGCAAAGGTACGCGCTCAAGGGCTGTTTCCACGTAGTCTGGTTCTGGTAGCACTTCCAAGAAATTGCCCCCGACTGAGAACAAAACATCTAACTGCCTGTTGTACGCAGCATCAATCATTTCTGGAGCAATTAAACCTTTACTTGCAGGCACCTCAAATCCCCACAGTTGGCTCAACTGGGCAGCATTTTCCGGGGTGATGGGCTTGCCACCAGGAAACACTGTTGCATAACATCCCATCTCCGCACCACCCTGTACCCCAGAATGCCCACGAATTGGCATTAAACCGCACCCTTCTCGACCGACAAAACCTTTGGTAAGAGCTAAGTTAATAATGGCGCGAACATTATCTTCGCCGCATTCGTGCTGAGTAATGCCCATACTCCAGACAAACACGGCTTTTTGAGCTTGTCCAACCATTGTGGCAAAGGCGTACATTTCTTCACGCTTACTTCCCGAAAGCTGCTCTAACTCTTCCCATGATTGAGTTTCTAGTCTGGCTTTAAGTTCTGCAAAACCAGTGGTGTAACGGTGAATAAATGACTCGTCTACCCAGCCATTAGCAATCATCTGCTTGATTGTGCCATTTAAAAAGGCAATATCACCACCCATACTGACGAGGAAAAAGTCTTCAGCAAACTTGGTGCCAAATAATGCACTTTCAGGAATCGAAGGCACCCAATAGCGTTCCATTCCTGGCTCGCGATAAGTGTTAATAACTACAATCTTTGTCCCTGCTTTTTTGGCATAGTGAAGATATTTGACAGTGACGGGCTGATTGTTGGCAACATTTGAGCCAATGAAGACTAATAAATCAGTACCGATCCAGTCTTTATAAGAACAGGTTGTAGCGCCCACACCAAGAGCTGCTTTAAGTCCAGCGGTACTGGGAGAATGGCAAATACGGGCGGCATTATCAATATTGTTAGTACCCATCGCCCGCACAGCTTTTTGGGTAGCGTAGTAAGTTTCGTTGACAGTGCCACGACTGGTTATGTAAAAACTAAGACGTTCTGGTGTAGTAGCACGGATGCGCGAAGCTATGACATTTAAAGCTTCATTCCAACTTACTTGTCGAAAACCTTTTTCTCCACGGCGGCGAATCATCGGGTAAGGAAGACGCCCTAAATCTCGTAACTGAGCGCTTTTTTGCTTGTGCAGGTGTTCAACATCTTCTAGCAGTTGGGGATTAAAAGCTGGCATCGTATTCATCCGCAACAGCCGCAGCCGGACATTACACAGATGAATTCCATCTAAAGTCCAATCTTGCATTCCGGTTGTACCTAAAGCGCAACCGTCACAAACTCCCTGATTGAGAATATTCCATGCATAAGGTAGGCGATCGCGTGAAAGCCAAATGGCGCGAAATACTTCCCAGTAGTTATTGGGATACTGTTCCCCGATTCCAAAAGGCTTCCAGCTTGCCCAGTTTGAAGGTGTCCATCTTTTCTTGGGTTTAGGCAGCATAAAGTTGTGTGGGAGCTAACAAACTACCACTTTAAGGCTACCGTTTTGAGTAGAAAATGAGTAGCAAAATTAAAAGTCTGGACACTAAGCACTAATACTAGAAATGCGAAATCAATCACCGATTTGGAGTTCTGAAAAAGTCATACAAAGAGAAAATATATTTTGAGACGTTTCGTAAAATCCTAAATGAAAACTTACGATTGGATCGTTGTTGGTGGTGGCTTTACAGGTGCTGCACTCGCCTACGAACTAGTGAAAAAAGGCTTTTCAGTACTTTTGTTAGAGCAAGACGCTAATTTTCAAAACGCTACTCGTTATAGTTATGGTGGTTTAGCTTTTTGGTCTGGTACTACTTCTGTGACTCGCCAATTGTGCGATGAAGGGATTGCACGTTATCGTATTCTGTCACAAGAATTAAATGCAAATATCGAGTTGCGCGAGTTGGATTTATTATTAACTATTCCCATAGACACCGATCCAAAAACCGCTGCTACGTCTTATGCTCATTTTGCCAACCCTCCCAAATTACTGGGCGTTGACGCAGCCTGTGATATGGAACCGTTATTGAATAGGGAGGCGATCGCTGGTGCTTTAACAGTGAAGCACGGTCATATTAACCCTCAAAAAACTGTACAGGCTTACATTCAAGCTTTTCTGCGTGCTGGAGGTGAAATAGAAATTAGCCAAGTGCTGAAATTGCAAAATAACCCCGCCCCGCCTACGGCACTCCTCCCCGCTTCCGGAGAGGGGTTGGGGGAGGGGTTAAGTGTTGAAACAACCACTACCATCTACCACAGTGCTAATGTTGTTGTCTGCGCTGGTGGGTTTAGTCGAAATTTACTCAAAGCATCTGGTATTTTAATTCCACTATATTTTACTCACGCAGAGGTAATTGAAACTCCACCTATTGAGATGAAATTGCGTACTCTAGTCATGCCAGCTAATCTCCAACGCTTTCAATTAGAAGCTGAATCTAGCAAAATTGATGAAGTATGGAATGAACCAGGAAATGAACCAGTAGCACCGATTTTAGATGCAGGTGCGGTTCAATTTATAGATGGAAGCTTACGCTTGGGACAAATTAGCCGCATCATTACAGATCCCACTGCCAAAGTAGACTCAGGAGAAAGTGAAAGATGGCTAAGACAAAGTATAGGAAAAATCTTACCAGAATTAGCTAATTTACCAGGTACTTGGCATCATTGCTTAGTAGCATTTAGTGGTAATCACCTTCCCCTCATTGGTGCTATTCCTGGATGCCAAGGTATTTATGTATTTTCTGGATTTAGTAATCCTCTGGTAATTGTGCCTCCTTTAGCACAGCGCTTTGCTAATTGGGTATCGGGGCAAGAAGATGAAATTATTAGCCAATTGTACAGCTCTATTCTTGGTGGAGGCGTAGCCTAAATGTCATCTGTTGGTGTCTAAGATGAACATAACTTACGCAAAATCACTCTTTAAGAGGGATTAGTAAGCACAAAAAAGGGCAGGCAAAAACACCTACCCTAAATGCATAAAATTTATCCAACCTTTACACAGAAACTTTCGCTAAAATCGGTGGCACTGCTAGAGCAATTTCTGGTACATACACCTGAGAAACGTAATCAGCAATCATTCTGTCGGTGTTAAATAGAGGTGCATTTGTCTTAATTGATGCCTTCATCATCTGCACCCAACCGTGGGGAATGCCTTTTTCATCTTGATTGTAGTAGAGGGGAACAATTTCCTCTTCTAACAATTGATACAATGATTCCGAATCAATCCGGTCTTGTAATTCTTGATCACTGGTGTGGGCATCTTCACCAATTGCCCAGCCGTTAATACCTTTGCCGTTGGCATCGGCTTGATAGCCTTCGCACCACCAACCATCGAGAACACTGCAATTAATACCACCGTTAAAGCAGACTTTTTGTCCGCTGGTGCCAGATGCTTCAAGGGGACGACGGGGATTGTTTAACCAAACATCAACGCCTTGCACGAGTTTGGTAGCGGTGTAGATGTCGTAGTCTTCGATAAAAGCCACACGGTTGACGATCGCTGGATGTCTGCACCACTCCATCAAGCGTTGAATGATCCGCTTGCCTTCTTCATCGGCGGGATGGGCTTTGCCGGAAAAGACAATTTGGACTGGGCGATCGCTATTGCCAAAAATCCGTAAGGCGCGATCAAGATCTCGCAGTAGCAAATGTCCGCGTTTGTAAGGCGAAAAACGTCTGGCAAATCCGATAGTTAGGGCTTTGGGATCTAGTAGGGTGTTGATGGCTTGAATCCTTTCGTATTCTTCGCCTCGCCCTTCCCTGGCTATTTTCACTTTATGACGGGTATGGGCAACTAGCCTTTCTTTGAGAATTTGATGTCGCCACCACAATTCTGCATTGGGAATATCTTCTACTTTCTCCCACATTTGGGGATCGACAGCACGAGTTTTCCAGTCTGCTCCCAAATACTGATTGTATAAATCTGCCATTAAAGGAGCAGTCCAAGTGGGTGCATGGACGCCATTGGTAATGTAACCAATCGGAACGTTGTCTTCGGAGCGATTTGGATAGAGAACTGTCCACATCTGACGGGAAACTCGTCCGTGCAATTCGCTGACACCGTTGGAAGTACGGCACATCCGCAGTGCTAAAACAGTCATGCCAAAGGGTTCCCAAGGATCGCCAAGTCGGCGTGCGCCCAATGCCAAAAATTGTTGGCGGGAAAGACGCAATTGTGTCCAGTAGTGGGCAAAGAAGGAGTCCATTAAGTCGGGAGAGAAGACGTCATGCCCGGCGGGAACGGGTGTGTGGGTGGTAAATACACACTGCTTGCGGACATCGGCTTCGATATCGTAGAAGGATTTGCCTGTCTGCTCAATTTTTTGGCGAGCAATTTCTAAGGTGCAGAAGGCAGCGTGTCCTTCGTTGAGGTGATAGACGGATGGTTGAATATTTAAAGCGGTAAGGGCGCGAACACCACCAATTCCCAACACAACTTCTTGAGCAATCCGGGTTTCTTGGTTACCACCGTAGAGATGCCCGGTGAGCCAGCGATCAATGGGATCGTTGTCGTGGCGATCGCTATCTAACAAATAAAGCGTGACTCGTCCGACTTTTACTTGCCAAATTTGTACTTTCACCCGGCGCTGGCGAATTTCTAGTTCAATGGTAAGCGCCTCTCCTTGCTCGTCTTTGATTAATTCTAGGGGCATCCGGTGGAAAGGATTGTCTACGTAGTAATCCTCTTGCCAACCACTACGGTTTAAGCGCTGCCGAAAGTAACCTTGGCGATAAAGCAAGCCGATCCCCACCATCGGTACACCTAAATCTGATGCAGATTTGAGGTGATCCCCTGCGAGAATACCTAAACCCCCAGAGTAGACGGGCAGAGATTCATGGATGCCAAATTCAGCGCAGAAGTAAGCGATAGGATGCTCGGATGAAACTTGCGGTGCTACCCGACTCACCCACGTATTTTTCTGCATCATGTATTCGTCAAATTCTTTGCCGAGGGCAGAAATTTGTTTGAGGTAAAACGGATCTTCTGCTAATTGGGTAAGACGTTCGTATGTTGCTGATTCTAATATTGCGACTGGATTGTGTCCGCAGCGCTCCCATTCTTGAGGATCAATGGTTTGGAATAAGGCGATGCGATCGCTCGTCCAAGACCACCAGTAATTGTAAGCTAAATCTGCTAAACGCTGTAGTGGAAAAGGTAATTTTTCACGCAAGCGCAGTGCCGCACTCATGCTTTTAGTCATAATTATTGTTTGTTTAGTGTTGTTAGTTTACTGGCCAAACTCATCATTAGTCCAGCAATTTTTTATCTCTGACTAATGGCGAAGGCTGACTATTATAACGTTATTGGTCACCTAATTCATTTAATCATCATTTCAAGTTGCAACAACTGATTGAGAAGAAGCTTTGGCAATTCTTTGGTTTTTCTTTTTTAACACTAATAACAATCATCCATCTTTTTTTGCAGATTTTACTAACTGTCTTCCTCAAATTTATTGACATTGTTTTACAATATTTTTTATATTATTAACTTTTGTATAAACTATAAAAAATCTTGGCTAAATTCTTTACATTAAAGGAATTATGGGATTTTGTGATTAGACAACCTAAAATAGCTTTGATATAGTTAATAGCCAAAATTAACAGTAAAAATTATGTAGGATGTAGGGTGTGTTACGGCTATAGAAATATTTGGGAGTTTAGGAGAACAAGAAATAGCCGTAACGCACCAAAAAATGTTATAAATCTCTCTTAAGTCATCAACTCATAACACGAACTATCACTCTTGTACTCATGAGAGTAAAGAGCAATTTATAGACTTGATTTTAAACTGCTAAAACTCAAAGCTGATAATTAGAATCTACAGGAGTCGATTGAAGTAAAGCGATCGCATGATGGCGGATATGATCTTCAATAAAAGAGGAGATGAAGTAATAACTGTGGTCATAACCTTCTTGGTAACGCAGATTTAGAGGTTGATTAACTTCTTGGCAAGCTTGTTCAAATACTTCTACAAATAATTGCTCTGCCAAAAATTTATCTGTAGTTCCCTGATCGATCAGAATTGGGCTGTGATAACCAACTTGCTTAATTAATTCACTAGCATCATAAGCACGCCAACTTTCTTGATCTGCACCCAAATAACGGCTGAAAGCCTTCTGTCCCCAAGAACTGCGCATTGGTGCAGCGATAGGTGCAAAGGCTGAAACTGATTTGTATTGCTCTTGATTTCGCATTGCACAGATGAGCGCTCCATGTCCACCCATAGAATGACCGAAAATGCCTTGTCTGTCTAGATTGGCTGGAAAGTTTTCGGCGATCGCAGCGGGTAATTCGTGGACAACATAGCTATACATTTGGTAGTGTGACGCCCACGGTTGAGCAGTAGCATCCACATAAAAGCCAGCACCCGTGCCAAAATCCCATTCATCATCTTCACCTACAATTCCTGTGTTGCGGGGACTAGTATCTGGTACTACCAACATCAAACCATACTTGGCTGCAAAGCGTTGCGCTCCTGCTTTCACCATAAAATTCTCTTCTGTGCAAGTTAAGCCAGAAAGAAAGTAAAGAACTGGCACAGGTTCATAACTTGCTTGCGATGGTTCGTAGACAGCAAAGCGCATTTGTACATTACAGCTAGAAGAGAAATGGCTGTAGAAACCAACTTGACCATTAAAGCATTTATATTTTGAGATGAGATCAATAGACATGATAAAGAAATATCGTCATTCATAATACAAGACTAACTATCACCCCTACCAACTCAGCTGGATCTACTGGTTTGGGTAAATGTATTTGAAAGCCTGCTGCCAGAGCTTGGCGTTTGTCAACTTCTCCTGCGTAAGCTGTTAGTGCGATCGCTGGAATTTCTCCCCCTTGTTGGGGCGATAAACTTCTAATTTGACGGAGTAGCATATAGCCATCAACTTCTGGCATACCAATATCGAATACCAAGACATTCGGTTTTGACTTTACCACAGCTTGCAGCGCTTCTAAAGCCGATGCCACTGCTGTCACTTGTGCTCCATATTCTTCGAGCAAAAAAGTAACTAATTCTCGTGAATCAACATCATCATCTACGACTAAGACTCGAACGCCGCTTAAATCAAGGGACTTCTGAGACTGTTCGCTGTCTTCAGGTGTTTGGGGTTGCACTGTCATGAGTGGCAGCATCACGGTAAAAGTTGCTCCCTGTCCTTGTCCTTGACTTTCTGCCCTCACTGTGCCACCATGCATTTCTACTAGATGTTTAACAATTGCTAGTCCTAGTCCTAGTCCGCCAAATTGTCTGGTAGTTTTGCTATCTGCTTGACGGAAGTAATCAAATACGTAGGGCAAAAAATCTGGATTAATTCCCTGCCCTGTGTCTGCAACGGTGATTTGGGCATAAAGTTGTGACTGGGAAGACGCGGAGACAAACTGACGCGGTGAGTCTAGCACTGCGGGAGGATCTCCCTCCGCAGGTGACTGGCGTAGACGCCCGGTGGGCGGCTTCTCGTAGAGTACCCGTAAGGGTGACGCGGAGCTTTTGTTTACATTCCCCGCATCACCGTGTCCCCACCTCTCCGCGTCTTTTAAGCTTGACAACCTTACCTCAACCCGCCCTCCTTGGGGTGTGAACTTAATGGCGTTGGAGAGTAAATTCCAGACAACCTGCTGTAAGCGGGTTTCGTCTCCCAAAACTAGTCCTATATTTGGTTCAAATACAGTGTGAATTTTAATTGCTTTTGCTTGGGCTGCCAAACGGACTGTATCTAAAGCTGCGGAGATGACGTAAACTAAATCTACAGAGGAAATATTTAAGCTCAATTTACCACGCAGAATCTGAGACACATCCAGCAGATCTTCTATGAGTTGAGCTTGCAGCTTGGCATTACGCTCAATAATTGCTAGAGCTTCCGCTGTTTTAGCTGCGTCTAATTTGCGAGTGCTAAGTAATTTTGTCCAGCCCAAAATCGGATTAAGTGGCGATCGCAACTCGTGAGATAAAATAGCGAGAAATTCGTCTTTAATTCTGTTTGCAGCTTCTGCTTCTGCTCGTGCTGCTTGTTCTCGTTCCAGCAATTTTTCTCGCTCCTGCTCTGAGCGCTTGCGTTCTGTCAAATCAATCACAAAGGTAATGCCATCAGATTGAGAGCCGACTCGAAAAGCACTGCCCATCAAAACGGGAATCTGATGCCCCGCTTTGTGAATGTAATATTTTTCTTTAGGAGTAGAAACTCCATACTGGTTGAGTTCCTCCACTATTTGTTGCTGCACATTTTGGCTTTCAGATGAGGTAATATCTGTCCAACGTAATTTACCTGAGAACATTTCCTCCCGCGTGTAGCCGATAAGTTGCAAGTAGGCGTCATTTGCCTCAGTGATATTACCATTTATATCCCAAAAAGCTATGGCGATCGCATTCGACTCAAACAACCACCGGAAGCGTGCTTCGCTTTCTCGCAATGCTTTTTCTGCTATTTTGCGCTTGGTGATATTCTCCATCAATCCGTCAATTACAGTAGTGCCATCAACGGTGGTAAAAGTCTTACTAATGCGCACCCAAATCACGCTACCATCTGTTCGACGCAATGGCACTTCGCGATCGCGAATATTGCCACCTTGTTTGAGTTGATGCAAAAGTTTAGCATAGTCTTCTGGCTGAAAATAATACTCAAGTGTTTGATTTTCTGGAATTTCGGTTAAAGAATTTAAACCAAGCAAATGCAAAAAAGCAGAATTACCTTCCAGCAAAGCACCATCGGCAGTCAGCCGATAAACTCCCACATCTAATTGATTGAGCAGAGTTTGAAAGCGCACTTCTAGCCCAGCTACTTTGCGTCGAGTTTCAACTCGCTCTAGTGCCAAACGAACAGCCGCAGGTAGGCGCACGTAATGATTTGGAGACTTAATTACGTAATCATCTAGCCCTGATTTCATTGCTTCTACCGCAACTTCCTGTGTGCCGCTGTTGGTAAACATAACAACAGGACAATCGGGGTAAAGATTTTTAACCGCCCGTAGAACTGTCAAGCCATCATTCCATCGTAGTTGGTAGTCGGTGATTGCTAAATCAAATTCTCCTTTTGACAATGCCTGCTCAAAATCTTCTGAGCGAATAATTTGCTGTACTTGAAGTTCAGCAAACTCTTTCTCAAGTGCATGAATCACAAGTAGGCGATCGTGAGGATTATCGTCAATTAGAAGAATGCGTAACATTAGAACTGCTGCAACCAACTATCATTAAGAACTAAATGAGAACTTTGGAAATGAGGGCAGAGGGTAGAAGGTAAAATGCCCTTTCTAAACAGGTTTTAAATGTTGGCTTTTACATTTAATTATGTCCAGTCTAATTGTGGCTTTTCGTTAAAAATTATCCAATGTAGGTTGAGAGCATTAACAATTTCGACTAAGTTATTGAAAGCAACAGGTTTGACTATATAAGCATTTACTCCTAAGTCATAGACTCGATTAATGTCAGCATATTCCCTAGAAGTAGTTAGAACTACCACTGGTAGGCGCTTGAGTATGGGTTGCTGGCGTAACCACATCAAAACTTCAGCTCCAGAGCGGCGAGGAAGCTTCAAATCGAGCAAGACTAAGGCGGGTAAAGGATAATCAATGCGATCCCCATAAGGTTCGCATCCAGACAGGTAAAGTACGGCTGCATCTCCATCATTGACAATTTGCAGGGGATTAGTAATGCCAGCTTTGCGAAAAGCTCTTTGAATCAGGAGAATATCTTTTGGATTATCCTCAACTAGTAAAATTGTATCTTCTGATTTAAAAGTACTCATTCTCCTCCTGTGGCTTCGGGCAGTTCTATCCAAAAGCGGCTTCCCTGCCCTAGCTCTGATTCTACGCCCACTCGACCACCCATACGTTCAACTCCTTTACGCACGATCGCCAAGCCAATCCCAGTACCGGGATAAACTTCACTGCCGTGCAAGCGCTCAAAAACTTTGAAAATCCGCTCAAAATTATCCTCGGCGATGCCAATGCCGTTGTCTTGTATCCAAAGACGCACAAATGGGGAGGAGGGGGAGACGGGGGGATGAGGAGATGGGGAGAAAGAAGGATTCTCTTGTCTCTCACTCTCTGAATTACGAACTTCTTGTGTCCAAATTCGTATTTGAGGTGTTACTCCTGGTGCCACAAATTTGATGGCGTTGGTTAACAAATTAATCACAACTTGCTCTAAGATAATCCGGTTACCTATCACTTCAACTAAAGGCTCTTCTACTTGCACAGTCGCTTGTTGCTGCTGTAATTCTGGTTCTAGCCGTGTCAAGATTTGTGACATAAATAAAGATAAGTTAATTGGTTGCAGCGGCATCTGCGCTCGACTGATTTGGCTGTAGGTGAGCAATTCTTCAGTTAGTCTATCGAGTTGTCGAGCATTTTCAAAAATACGGCGTAGATAGTTTTGACAGATTGGACTTAATTGCTCTGTTTGCCTTTCTAATAAAATTTCGCTGAATCTTTGAATGGCTCGTAATGGAGCGCGAAAGTCATGGGAGACGGAGTAGGCAAATTCTTCCAAATCTTGATTTGCTAATTCTAATTGTCGATTTAGCTCTGCTAAATTCTGGTTTGCTGTTTCTAGTTCCTGCATCCTTTCCCTAACTCGTGCTTCCAAGATTGAAGTTAGTTGACGCAGTTGTGTTTCAGCTTGTTTTCGGTCTGTGATATCTTCGATTAAACCATCGACTACCGTTTCACCATTGATTGTATTAAGGGCTGTACTCAACAAAACCCAAATTGTGGTTCCATCGGTTCGATGTAACTGTAACTCATGCTCATCTTGCTGGGGTGGAGGCAGACTACTCAATTGTAAATAAATTGTCTGCAAATTCAGTAGCTGTACCCTTTGAGCAGTAGCCAATGAATCTACACGGAGTAAGTTAAGAAATGCTCTATTGCACTCTATGATTTCTCCTGCTGAGTTAGCACGAAAAACCCCCACTTTCAACTGATTCAGCAACCCTTGCAGGCGAATTTCTAACAGAGCAATTCGTCGTTGTGTTTCTGCTCTTTCTAAGGCAGCTTTAACGGCAGTCGGCAAACGAAAGTAACGATTTGGTAATTTCAGAACATAGTCATCCAATCCTGTCTTCATCGCTTCTACGGCAATTTCTTCGTTGCCTGTATTTGTAAACATAATTGTTGGGCAGTTAGGATAGCGCCCCTTGATTGTTCGTAAAATTTCTAAACCGTTGCTCCAACCAAGCTGGTAGTCGGTAATCACTAAGTCAAATTTGCCTGCTGCTACTGCTTGAGCAAACCCCGCAGCTTCTTTAATCTCCTGCAATTGAAGTTGAGGAAATTCTCGTCTCAATTCTCTAATGACTAAAGCGCGATCGCCTGGATTGTCATCAATAATTAAAAAACGCAGTATTTTATTCATTATGCTGTGGCGTTGTGATTGAGAACAGCTTTTGGCAGAGCAATCCAGAAGCTAGTACCTGTTCCCAGTTGTGATTCCACGCCAGAGGAACCGCCCATCCGCTCTAAGCCTTTGCGGACAATGGCTAAACCAATACCCGTTCCCGGATAGGTTTCTACACCATGCAGTCGCTCAAAGACACGGAAAATCCGCTCCTGATGTTCTGACGCAATGCCGATGCCGTTGTCTACAACCCATAACCGTATCCAATTTTGTCCTTCCTGAATATACTCCTGAGTGTATATATGTACCGAAGGTAATGTACCTGGATTCACAAATTTGATTGCATTGCTTAACAAGTTTGTAAGAACTTGTACTAGCGTGGAACGGTGAGCCAATACATATCCCAAACAAGCGTCAACAGTGACTTCGGCTTGTTGTTCCTGGAGTTGGGCGCTCAATTGCTTGAGTGCTTCGTTAACTACGAGGTTTAAATCAACAGGTTGAATTTGGATTTGTGTACGACTCAGATGACTGTATGCCAATAAATCAGTAACAAGAGTGTCCATTTGGACTGCATCATCAGTAATATAGCTGATATATTCTTGCCCAACCGCATCTAATTGATCGCTGTATTCTTCTTGCAATGCTTGAGCAAAACCTTGTATTGTGCGTAGCGGTGCTCGCAAGTCGTGAGAAACGGAGTAGCTAAAAGCTTCTAGTTCCTGATTTGCTTCTTGTAACTGTGTAGTTCGCTCTTGCACGCGCTGCTCTAGTTCTTCGGCATAATTCTGGAGTTGTTCGCGTAATTGGGATTGTTGGATCGCGATCGCCAGTTGGGTTGCCACTTCACTAACAATCTGTTGAGTTTCAAGATTAAAAGCCTCGGCTTGAGTGCCAGCAAGAGTCAGTTCACCAATTAAAGTTTCCTCAACTTGCATAGAAATTGTCAGACAGCTATGCAGCCCTGCTGCTAGCAATTGTTCTAAAATTGGCGAACGTTGCTCTAACTTAGAAATATCTTGAATCAAACGAACCTGTCTTTGCTGTGTAACTTCTATTGGAAACTTTGTTTCCCGTTCCCTTTTCCCTGTTCCCTGTTGCAAATCTTCAATTGGAAAAGTTGTATTTTCAAAAGGCTGTAAACCTGGATCGCTGCTGTCTGCAATTAACCCAGTTGTTCCAGTCTCAAAATTAAACAAAACTAAAAATGCTCGTTGACAATTCACAAGTTGACGCAATCTTCCTAAAGCATCCCGTACTATGGTGAAATTAGACTCAGCAGCCAAAATTGCCCTGTCAATTTTATGCAAATCAGCAAGACGTTGAGCAGAGCGCTGGGCATTTTCTGTTTGCTTAATTGAAGTTTTGAGGGCATTCTCGTAACTTTGCGACACTTTAAACAGTTGTCGGCGGATGAAGTAGGCAAGAATAGCTCCAATTCCTAGTGCCAAAATTACGCTAGTTGCACTCACCTGTCGAGTTGTACGACGAACCACTTGGCTGCGACGGTTTCGCAGTTGTTCTTCTGTGGCAATAAAAGCCGCAATTTGGCTACGTATTGCGTCCATTTTCTGTTTGCGAACTTTGAAAGCCGATAAAGGTTCAGCCTCACCTCTGTTTTTGCGCTCAATCGCCTGAGAAATCAGCTTTTGCCACTCCTGATACTGTAACTGGAGTTGATTGACGCGTTCAACCTGACTGGGATTATCTGAGACTAAATGGTTTAATTCCCTAAAAGCAGCATTGATTACCAAGCGAGCTTCTTGGTAAGGCTCAAGAAATTCTTCCTCTCCCGTGAGTAAGTAGCCGCGTGATCCTGATTGCAAATCTAACAACAGTTTTTGGGTGCGGTAGGTTTGAGTTATTACCCAATCTGTATGCTCTACCCACTGCATCGCTGACAATAAGCGGTTAATTTGCCACAGCGAAACCCCAGACAACAGCAATAGCAGAACGGTGGGCAGGGCGATCGCGCTTATTAGTCGGCGTCGAAATATGTTTCGAGTAATTTGCAGCAACATACTATTATGCTAAATGTTCGGCGTGACAATTTGAGCCTCTCTATAAAAGATCCCCGACTTCTTAAAACAAGTCGGGATCTGAAAAGGAGGGCATTGCCAAAAACAGTCGCTAGCAGCCTTATTTTTGTCAGCCGATGCATTAACAATGCAAGTCAATGTATTAACAATCCGAACCAATGCATTAACAATGCGAGTCGATGCATTAACAATGCAAGTCGATGTATTAACAATGCGAACCAATGCATTAACAATGCAAGTCAATGTATTAACAATACGAGTTGATGCATTAATAATCCGAACCAATGCATTAACAATGCAGGAGGTTGTTTTTATATGGCAACATTGTTCAGTACCATTCTCAATCACAATTCTCTAAAATTGTAATACCATTTCTACACATCAATCTCCGCGTCTCGTTGTCTGAGCGTCCCCGCGTCATTACTAGCACCAACAGCAACAAGCAATTCTGTGTGTCTTGGCTTCACCGGAAAGCGGAAAACAGCAATAATAGCCCTGACTGTGAAGGCAAACATCGCGATCGCACCAATGGCAAAAATGATATCACCGGGAATTCGTAACCACACAGTCCATTTCATCCAAGGGCTGCTAATTACTTCTGCACTACGGGCAAACCAAGTACCATGATTAATCGACACAGCTAGTTGATAGAAGCCATTGGGAATTAACCCCAAAACAAGCATTCCGACTAAACCACCATTAATCATCCAAAACGAAAAGCGCAGTAACCGCTCATTCCAAGTATTCTCTGGCACAAATTCTCGCAAAGCAAACAGCATTAGCGCCAATGCTAAACAACCATAAACTCCAAACAAAGCTGCATGAGCGTGAATAGGAGTGGTATTTAAACCCTGCGAATAGTACAGAATAATCGGAGGATTAATTAAGAAACCAAATACACCTGCACCAACTAAATTCCAAAAACAGGTAGCGATAAAAAAGCGTAAAGGCCACCGATAAAATCCTTCTGCTTCTTGAGATAATTTTAGTGTTTTTAAGACTTCAAATCCAATTAGCGTTAAAGGCACTACTTCCAAAGCTGAAAATACTGCTCCGATTGCGGCAATAAATGACGGTGTACCGGAAAAATATAAATGGTGTAATGTACCAACCACACCGCTACCTAAATACAGAATTGTGGTGAGGTAAGTTGCACGCAAAGCCGAAGATTTTTTTAAGAAACCTAATTCACTACACAAATAAGCAATCACAACAGTAGCAAATACCTCAAAGAAACCTTCCACCCACAGATGAACTACCCACCAACGCCAATATTCAGCAATACTTAAAGGAGTGTGATTGGTATATGCCAAACCCACTGAATAAAACAGAGGAATTGTAATTGCACTATAGAGGAAAAAGTGACTCAAACCAGTGGGGTTTTTCTCTTTTTTCAAAGCTGGTTTGAAAGCACGATACATCAACCAGAGCCAAAATATCATGCCGCCAATTAATAACAATTGCCAAACTCTTCCTAACTCGATATATTCATAACCTTGGTGTCCCCAAAGAAAGCTATTTTTTATATCTAAAACTCCCGTTACCGCCTGCCAAGTACCAATCATAGAACCGACAACAACAAGGGCTAAGGCACCCAGAAGCACGGTATTACCAAGGGCTTGAAATTTTGGTTCAATGCCGCCAAAACGCGGAGCAAAATAAAGTCCAGCCGCTAACCAACAAGTAGCAATCCAAAAGACAGCTAGTTGTAAATGCCAAGTACGAGAAGCGGCGTAAGGCAAGAAATTAATTAGAGGAATTCCGTAAAATCCTTCTCCTTCTACAGCATAATGAGCTGTGAACATTCCCATAATAATTTGCACTAAAAACATGGTGATCGCAACGCCAAAAAAGAGCGAAGTGACTTTTTGAGAAGGGGTAGGAATTCGTACTGCTGGACGTGCTGGTACTGGTTGAACTTCGTCAGTTTCTTCTTGAGTTAAGTAGACGAATAAAAATACACCAATTCCTGCAATTAAAGTAACGACTGAGACGATTGACCAAATAATAAATTGTCCTGGTGCCTGATTGCCAATTAAGTCATCATGGGGCCAATTTGCAGTATAAGAAAATGGGGCATTTGGTCGATTGACTGCTGCTGCCCAAGCTGTCCAAGTGAAAAAGGATGTGACATTGCGAATTTGGGTATTATCTTTAAACCAACCATCAGGAATTGAGTGAATTGCAGAGCCGTGAGCTAACAGTTTTTGATAGTCTTGAAAGACTTTTTTTAAACCTTCAGTTTGGGCATTTGTCAGGATTAATTCGTGGGTTTCAGTATTGTAGCGATTGGTTTTAAATTCTTGGCTGACTTGTGCTTGTAAACTTGCTTTTTTGGCGACTGGTAAAGCTTCTAAATCAGCTTGAGTAAAATCAGGATTATCATTGTATAAAACCCCAGCAGTGGCTAAACCCCAACGATGAAGTACATCAGCAGTCCAATCTGGTGCAAGATAGCTACCATGTCCCCAAATACTACCAATATGTTGCCCGCCACGAGCTAAATAGGTTTCTTGCCCGGCTTGAATTTCTGCTTTAGTAAGGATGATTTCTTGTTGTTGAGAACGCACTATTTCTGGTACAGGTGGAGCATTTTTCCAAATCGCAGCTCCCGCTAATAATAAAGCTGTAAAAGCAATAATGCAGATGAGTACTAACCAGGCAGGTAAACTAAGCGATCGCCTTCTTGGAGAGATTCCTATATCAGCATCAACTAAAGTAGTATTAGTCATAGCCAAACCTCCAAAAATTGTAGATTGATTCTAGAAATATTGTTCAATAATTATGAATTTAGTACAAAGTTTGTTGCCTTTTTTATTTGTTTTCACCCTTTCTTTAACTGCATTCTCATTCCCTTGTATTAAGTAGAAGGACTGAATTAAATAAAGGGCTTTAGCTCTTCAAACCCCTGTTAATAGTGATAAATCGCTTACTACGAACAAAACTCTCATCTTACATTTAATTATGTCTACCTACTTATTTCTGAGCAGGATTGTCTGATAGCGTTAACAAAAACGCTAAATTCTCTTCTGCTTTTAAAGCGTGAGGAGCATGAGCAGGCATAAAGACAAAAATGCCTGGTTCTAAGATAATTTCTTCTCCTAATAATGTGAGTAAACCTCGTCCTTCAATGACATTAATAGTGGCATTACGAGTAGAAGTATGCTCAGAAATCTCAGTGTTAGCCGCCAAACAAAAAAGGGTGTATTGACAAACTTTATCCTTCAATAATATTTTGCTGAGTACTCCAACACGTGGATATTCAATTTCTGCTCGCAATTGTTTGACACAAGATGAATTATTTGCGAATGTGGTAGTCATGGTTTTTTGAATGTTTCTAGTAATAAGTAAAAGGCAGAGAGCAGAAGGGATAAATTAGTAATGCTTAGACTCGCATTTCATGATTGGTAATCATCGCTTTTGATGTTGAAAGCGTTTTTTCCCAGTCCCCAATCACTAATACCCAGTACCCTAATCCACGACGGCACAGAAAATTATGTAGCCTAATTCCTGATGATATTTTTGGAAGACTCGACGCATTTCTAGAACTCGTTCGCGGATAGATTTATTCGTCAAGATATTCCATAAAATCTGCATCGTATGAGATATACCTTCATCCTCCAACATTTTTCTCAAATTCAATAAAGCCATTGCTCCAGTTTGCTGCTTTTGTACTTTTAATTCAGCTGTAGCACAAGCATTAATCCAGTTAGTTTCTGATAGCGGTGTAGAATTTACTTTAATTACCTTTGCTAACTCAGCATGAATTTCTGCTTCTTTGTTGCGGGCTAATAATTCATGACAAAGAAATTTTCCACCAGGTTTAAGTTTATTGTGAATTCCTGTTAAAATTTTGATTTTGCCTGGCGGAGATTGCATTGTGAGAATTGCTTCTGCCACAACATAATCAAACTTGCCTGGTATAGCTTCTAGATGGAAAATATCACCTTCAATTATTTCGACTTGGTTTTCTAAACCAGCAGCGCAAATGCTAGCACGCGCCCGTGCTACACTCTCAGGATTTTTTTCTACACCTACAACTTTGACATTGTAGCGTTTGGCGAGAGCGATCGCACTGTAACCAAAGCTGGATGCAAGTTCTAAAACAGTTTCCCCTGGCTGAAAATTAGCCCACTTAAATAATTGCTCAGTCGCTTGTCTGCCACCTGGACGCAGATATCTTTTACCTGCTGCTGCTAAAATTTGGTGTCCAGGGGCTGTTTGATAGTTAAGAGTAGCATTAGTCATTTCTGGTGTTCCCCTAAACTGATGCTATCCCTAGTGTGCCAATAATTGATCTTGTCGTCTTTGAGGTAGCTCAAAGAGAGACTAGTTTGAGAAAAAGCTAAACTAATTCGTTTAAGATGCAAACAAAAACAAGGCAATTATCAGTAAACTCACCATCAAAGCAAAGATAATCGCATTTTCCATTCTTCTGCTCACAACACCTATAAGTATCACAAGGCTGAGTATCAGGAAAATCACACCAACATAATCAGTGGTTTCCCAACCTGTGGCAATTAATGAGTCTTCCATGAGCGAGTTCTGATCCGGAGTTACGGTAGGTTGCTGCACCTCCAGAAGTGGTAATAAATTTATGTAAATCAATGATACAGAGTTAGTTTTTATAGTCACTATTTATTTATTGATGTTGAAGTGACAATATAGGAATCCGGTTTGATTACTGAAAAAATTAAGCATTTGCAGGGGAGGCAGTTTGCAGTGTAGATTTTCTTCCCGCAAAACTGCCGTTGTGTTACGCTCGGCGATCACACACCCTACGTATTTTTCAAAAATCAAATATGAGTTCCATATCTCCGTAATTGTATAACTGTGTCAAACTATTAATCAAATATCCAAAGTTAGATTGTGATTACTGCTCTTGCTTCTATTGCGCATTCACTATCTGTAGTTCCTGCTTTTAAGTATGGGTAAGCAGTGTACACAGCAAATTTAGTAAATAACTCATATTTATACGTAAAGAGATTCCTTCCGCACTCTGCCTTCTTAAGGCTATTCCCTCGCACAGATAACATGGATCTAATGGAGCCAAGAGTGAAATAATTGAGCATCTATCGGGGAGGGCAACAAATGAGCAGTGCAACAACTGATCGCACATCTAGCATCAAAATACCCAAGCCGTTTTCAGGTTGGCAGCAATTATTCAAAGAAGCACGTACCCGGATTTTGCTCTGGTATTTGCTAATTTTGGGAGTAACCTTTCTGATCGCCATTCCTGCATTTCGCTATCGGCTCTACCAGCGGATTGATGAGCGTGTTCGTCAGGATATGGTGGAAGATATGGCAGCCTTTAAGGCATTGATGAATGCTCAAACAGATGTTACCAAAGATGTGATCGACGACGAGCCAGAAGAAATTGCTTTCGAGTCAGAGAACTTGAGCCAGCTACTTACCGAAAAAAAACAGATTGCTCCGCCAACCTCAAAAGAAGATTTAAAGCTGCTTTTCAAAACTTTTTTGCGGAATCGACTATCAGAGGATGAATCCTATTTCATCACATTTATTGATGGTGAATTCTACAAATCTAGTCCCAGAGCTCGCCCTAAACAGCTTGCAGAGAACTCACAGCTAATGCGAAAGTGGGCAAAACAAACCCAACCAGAAGAAGGAGAAAAAGAATTTTCCGATCTGAATACTGGCAAAATTCTTTACATGGTGCAACCAATTGAAATTAATGATAAAACGCGGGGAGTTTTTGTTGTTGCCCACAGTGCAGCCGGTGAGCGAGCAGAAGCTCTAGAATCTGTCTCTGCGGTGATTGAGGTTTCCAGCCTAGTGTTTGTCGTGTCTTCAATTCTTGCTTGGTTGGCAGGAGGACGGGTATTGGCTCCCTTACGAGTAATTACCAGTACTGCTCATGCTATTAGTGAAACAGATTTAACTCAGCGCTTACCCGTGCAAGGAAAAGGAGAACTAGCAGAACTGGCAATGACATTTAACGAAATGATGGACAGGTTAGAAGCTGCTTTTGCTAGCCAACGTGAATTTGTCAACGATGCTGGACATGAACTCCGGACTCCGATTACCATCATTCGAGGACATCTGGAACTGATGGGAGATGATCCCCAAGAGCAACAAGAAACGCTGGCACTGGTGATGGGAGAACTAGACAGAATGAGCCGTCTAGTAGATGATATGATTTTGCTGGCAAAGGCAGAACGCTTGGACTTTTTGCAACTAACAAAGGTAAATGTTGCAGAATTAACGCAAGAATTATTTACCAAAGCTATGGCATTGGCAGGGCGAGACTGGCAATTAGATGCTGTGGCAAAGGGACAAATTATCATTGATCGCCAAAGAATTACTGAGGCTGTAATGAACTTAGCTCAAAATGCTACTCAGCATACAGTAGAGAGTGATACTATTTCTATTGGTTCTGCGATCGCCAAAGGCAAGGTGCGGTTCTGGGTACGCGATACAGGCGAAGGTATCCCCCTTGTTGATCAAAAACGTATTTTTGAACGCTTTGCCCGCTCTTCCAACAGTCGTCGCCGTTCTGAGGGTGCGGGGCTGGGGCTGGCAATTGTGCGAGCAATCGCTGAGGCTCACGGTGGTCAAGTGTTACTTCGGAGTAAGCTAGGAACAGGTTCGATGTTTACTATAGTCTTACCGCTCGATCCCCCACAGGAGATGAGTGCATATGCCCAACATTCTAATCGCCGAAGATGAACCCCGGATTGCTTCCTTTATCGAGAAAGGATTGCGATCGCAAGGTTTTACCACCACAATTGTTGCCGATGGACTGCACATAGTTGACGTAGCGCAGAGTGGAACTTTTGATTTACTCATATTGGATCTGGGATTACCCGGCAAAGACGGATTTCAAGTGCTGGAAGAATTACGCGGACAAGGAGAAGATTTGCCTGTGATTATCCTCTCTGCCCGCAGTGACATTCACGACAAAGTTGCTGGGCTAGAGGGGGGTGCAGATGATTATATTACTAAACCCTTCCGATTTGAAGAACTACTGGCGCGGATACGAGTGCGCTTGCGAAATATAAAACCCATAACAAATCCAGAAGATTTTGTTCTCAAAGCTGGTACCATCTCCCTTGATCTGCGCACTCGACTCGTAAAAGTAGGCGATCGCTCAGTTGAGTTGCCTTCCCGCGAATTTGCAATGGCAGAAATGTTTTGCCGTCACCCAGGGCAAGTCATCAGCCGAGAACAACTACTAGATTACGTTTGGGGTTATGACTATAACCCAGGTTCTAATATTGTCGATGTTTATGTCGGTTATTTGCGCAAGAAATTAGGCAGCAACTTGATTGAAACGGTGAGAGGAATGGGTTATCGTTTACGCACATAAGTAATTATACTCATGATTACTTTCCCTGGTGAAATCAAAATTGGTTTTATGAATCAAATTTTGATTGTTGAAGATGAAGCAGGTGTTGCTGCTTTTATTGAAAAAGGGTTGCGGAGGCAGGGATACAACACGATTCTTGCGGAAGATGGACAGCAAGCACTACTGCTGGCTCAAAACACTGAATTTGATTTAATGCTGCTTGATTTGGGACTTCCATTCGTGGATGGTTGGACAGTATTAAGAGAACTGCGTAGCCGGGGAGATATACGACCAATTATTATTGTCACAGCTCGTAAAGATGATCGCGAACGGATGATTGCATTTAATAATGGAGCGAATGACTATATTACCAAACCATTTCGCTTCAAAGAATTGCTGGAACTGATTCAAGCCCATCTCAGTCATGATTGAAGTATGAAACAGCACAGCGATTTTGATGAAATGGCTGTTGGGGAGTCAAATAACCGCTTGCAATCAAATAACTCTTGGTATTGGTTAAGCCGCCTGAAGGTTGGGCAAAAGATAGGTATTGGATATGGAGTACTTTTGAGCATCTCCATACTGGGAACTACCATTGGTTTTTTTATTGCAGATCGCTACCAGAATCAAGCCTACAAACGAGAACAAGCAGCGGTTGAAAAACTATACCAAGTATCTCAACTGAAAACGAGCGTATTTCGTGTCCGCACCACTCAGCACCAGTTACTTCTCTACATGGATCGGCCAAAACTATGGCAAGAAAATTATACTGAGTTAGTTGAGTATGTTGCTCAAGCTCGGCAAGTTTGGTCTGATTTTGGAGCGAACTACAGTATTGAGAACCCCACCATCAAATACAATTCTGTCAGTGAACAACAAGCTGTTTACCGCCTGTTAAAAAACTATAAAGGTTTTAATACTTACTTAAAGCGTACAGAAGCTTTTTTTCGAGTTAACAATCCCAGTCAATTATCAGCAGATGAAATTGAAACAGCACAAAATCAACTGTTCAATTTTATGCATGGCTCGTCAGTATTTTTGATGGATGAGTTTCTTGACGACATTAAGAGTCTAATGGAAGTGATAGCCGAGGAATATAAGCAATCAAAGCAAGAACTGCTAAGGGCAGAGGACTTACGCCTAAAAATAATTTTAGGGAGCTTGTTACTATCAATTGCGATCGCAACTTTACTGGCAATGTACACAAGTCGCGCTATTGCTCGTCCGATTCAAACACTCACCCATGTTGCCCAACAAGTTACAGAAGAATCTAACTTCGATTTGCAAGCACCGAACACAACCAACGATGAAGTCGGCATCTTGGCTGTTTCCCTCAATCGTCTGATCCAAGAAGTTCAACAACTCATTAAAATCCAAAAGGATGCTAACGAACAACTAGAAGTATACAGTCAGGTGCTAGAAAAGAAGGTACGCGAACGGACACGGGAGTTAAATGAAAAAAATCAAACCTTGGAGTTAGCTTTAGAAGAATTACGCCGCACCCAAGCACGACTCATTCAAAGCGAGCAAAACACAGAATCATAAAATACATTTTTGAGATTTGGTGTTTTGAAAATTGATAATATATCTTTTGAACTTGAAATCAAGTCTCAAAAACAGAGGATAGTGTGACGTTATGAAGCCAAATAATCCTTCCAAGTCAGTATTGTTTCAAATTGCTAGTTACTTGATGCTGGGTATCTTGACTATAACGAATACGTGCCAATCTGTTTTCGCACAGGTGGGAAATTCTAGCGGACAAACTCTAGCGCAGTTCTCTGAAAATGAATCACAAGAGCGATCGCAACTAGTTCAAACAGCAAATACCCTAATTAATCAAGGTGATTTAACTGGTGCAGAAGAGAACTTGCGTAAGTTAATCAAAAAGTACCCAAAAGATGCCTTTGGATATTACCAGTTAGGAAATGTGCTATTTCGTCAGGGTAAAACAGAAGATGCAATCAAAGAATACCAAGAAGCAATTCGTTTAAATTCTAAATATGCCCTGGCACATAATGCAATTGGAGTTGTACTCGCAAGTCAACAACAATGGGATGAAGCTATTCAAGAGTATAATAAAGCACTAGAAATTAATCCTAAGTATGGGGATGCACTGACAAATTTAGCTCAGGCACTATGGGAGCAAGGCAAAAGAAATGAAGCGATCGCTTCTTTAGAAAAAGCATTAAAAGTATTTAAAACTCAGAATAGACCAGAGAGAGTAGAACAGATTGAAAAGATTTTACGAGAAATGAAAGGTAATGACGATCCGACTGTCTCGTGAAATTTAGCTTGAGAGATTATATGGTGAACTCGAATTTAGTACCTTTGAGTTTTTGGTTTGGATACATTTTCATATAAGCTTCTATTATCTTTTCAAATGCCTCTGCGTAGCTGAATGCTGCTGTTAACTGTTCCCAACTGGGAGTGCGGGAGAATTTAATTCCTTTTTCTTTAGCAGCCTGACGACAACCATTGTAAGAGCCATACTGTTTAAGTAATTGAGTCCGATCAATTTTCTCCAGTGCAGATGGTAAGGCTGCAATAGTTGGCTTTTGCATCTGCGAATCTTGAGAAAGTTGTAGTTCATTCACAGCAATCTGTGCAACCGTATATATCGTTGCGGCATTATGCAACTCCTGCTGCTGATTCTCCTTGAGATCCTCTAATAGCTTAGTAATTCGTTTTTTTCCCATCAAGCTCTACCTATCTAAAAGCGATCGCCCCAGTGAAGCGGGATCTGTGTGCATTTGTGGTTTGTCGTCGCCATCCTCATCGACATTAATTTTATCAGTAACTTCAATTGCTTCTTCTTCCTCACCTTTTTCCTCACGCCACCACAGCACAATTGCTTTGATTGCTCGGATGAAACTGAAGAAACGACTAGGAAAGGCTAAATAACTCCATTGAGTTTGGTTGGGATTTTCAATATCTGCAACAGAATCAAAAGCTGCGGCAAGTTGATCTAAATGCCCAGTCATCGAGCCGATTTCATGCTCCAGTTCGGTAACTATTTGCCGATTATTGGTAGCAAGTTGTTCTTTCTCTAGTTTCAGTTGACTAATTATCGTTTGTAAACGTTCTACATCTGCTTTTAAACGCAGGGTAGATTGTTTATCGTGGCATGTAGTATTTACTTCGACTCGTAACCATCTTTGTACCTGCTTTTATGAGCATAACAACCACAGATAAACACAGATAGACACCGATAATTTATCTGTGTTTATCTGTGTCCATCTGTGGTCGATTTATCAAACATGATTTTCTTATCATCTAGAGTTAATGTAACCCTTCATTTAAAATTCCTCTTTCTATATAAATTGGACGTACTAGTTGCCGTAGCACAGGTAGTTGTCTCATAAAATACATAGAACCTAAAATACAAACAATTCCATCAATAGTTAATACAGTAGGAGCACTGATGCGAGCTGCCAAGGCTCCTCCTAATAAATTACCAAAAGGTATTATTCCCAAAAACGCCATTGTGAATAAGCTCATCACTCGCCCACGTTTTTCATCTTCAACTATTGTTTGTAAAACTGTATTGCCAGCAGCAACCTGGAGGATTGTTCCTAACCCAATAAATAACATTGTGAATAAAGAAAGTGGCAAATAACGTGATAAGGAAAAAGCAATTAATCCTATTCCTAAAATTGTTGGAGCAAAAGCAATCAATCTACCAAGCCCTAATATTGTTTTTCGCGACGCTAAATAAATCCCACCTGATAACGCTCCAACTCCAGATGCAGCCATTAAAAATCCCAAAGTTTCTGCGTTACCTTGAAGAATTTTTTCTGCAAACACTGGTACAAGCACAGTATATTGCAATCCGAAGAAACTAACTAAAGCTGATAACAATAACAATGCTCGTATTGGTGGAAAACCAAAAGCATAAAAAAATCCTTCTTTAACTTGTTCCAATGGATTAGCAGTACTAACTAATATTGTTCTAGGCTTAATTCTCATTGCTAATAATGCGATGATTACAGCAATATAACTAAGACCATCAATTAAAAAACAGTATGCAGCGCCAATACCAGCAACTAACAAACCGCCCACCGCCGGGCCAATTAACCGCGCCCCGTTAAACATTGTAGAATTGAGGGCGATCGCATTGGCTAAATCTTCTCTACGTTCTACCAACTCTGGCACAAATGCTTGCCGCGCTGGTGCATCAACAGCGCTAATAAATCCTTGAAATACGCTTAAGACAATGATGTGCCAAACATGAATAACACTAGATAGCGCCAACGCCGCTAGTGCTAATGACTGAATCATTGACAATATTTGCGTACCAATCAAGATACGGTGGCGGGAAAACCGATCTACAAATACACCACCAAAAGGAGCGAGAATAAAGCTAGGAATTTGACTGCTAAACCCCACAACTCCCAGCATTAGAGGTGATTGGGTTAAGCTATAAACTAGCCAAATAGTAGCAGTCTGCGTCATCCAAGTTCCAATCAAGGATATACCTTGCCCGCCAAAAAATAGACGGTAGTTTCTTGATCTTAAAGCTGGTGGTAATAGCTGTTTTGAAGTTTGCGTTTTCATGCTTGTGGGCGTGCAGTTAACCGTAATATTCAGACTTTAATTAATTGACAATAATGAAAAAGCCCCACCCCCAACCCCTCTCCACTGGTGGATAAAGGAGTAGTCACAGGGTGAGGTTAATAAAAAAAGCCGTGAAATAAACATTCACGGCTTTTGGTGTGGTGTGAGGAGCTTAACTAAATAACATGATAACGATTATTTAGCGGTATAAACACGCTCGTAACATTTTTTGTAACGGAATCGCAGTTGATGGAGCCAGTTTTACCTCAAAAATATTAACTGAAAAACATTTCAAGTGTTGAATTTTGCTACCACAACAGAAACAAAACCGTGGAAGTTGTTATTAATCCACGGCTTTAGATCAAGGTATGAGGAAACTTAACTATATTTGATCGTAAACCGATCCGGATGTGGGTAAGCTATTGGTAACAGATTCTGTAACAGATTATTTTTGGTGTAGAGTTAGCAGATTTTTCTGTTCATCATACCAAAGCGCCACCACAACTAGAACCGCACCCAGCAGTACAACCGTAGCAATAAGCAGCTGTTTGTACTTCGTCGATTAAATCTAAATTGTCAGCGGCAAGCAAATCAGCAATTGTCAAGCTTTCACCGCTACGAGTTTTTGCAGGTAAATTCATCATCTGGTTAAAATCGCAGTCATATACATTACCGAGATAATCAATTGAAAGCTCATCGCGGCACATTAAATTTTCTACTGTATTGGCATTGAAATTTGACTCTAAAAATTGCAAATAAGGGCTATAAAGTTTCTTTCTTTCTAAATGCAACTTTGTTCTGCCTATTGGTAGATTAGTAATAGTAAACAAATTATTAAAATCAATATTAAATTTCTCTTTTAAGAACACTTTATAATCTTGTTCTAACTTGATTTGGTCTGGAGTTAAAGAAAATTTTTCACTAGAAGGTAATTGAGGATTATATACCAAATCTAAAATTAAATCTGGTTCCTTTGCGTAACCAACTTGATTAAGCCATTGCAGTGCTTGAATGGAATTATTATAAACTCCAATCCCACGCATTTTATCAACATTATCAGCTAAATAACAGGGCAAAGAAGCAACAACTCTCACTCGATGCTTGGCAAAATAGACTGGTAAGTCACTAAATCCTTCTTCAAAATAAATAGTTAAATTCGACCGAACAATGACTTGTTTCCCCGTCGCTCTACTTGCTTCTACGAGTGGCTTAAATCCATAATTCATTTCTGGTGCACCCCCAGTTAAATCGACTATCTGGATTTGGGGAAATTTGTGAATTATTTCAATCAATTGAGCACAAGTTTCTGAAGAAAGTTCTTCTGTACGTTTTGGCCCAGCTTCCACATGACAGTGAGTGCAAGCAAGGTTGCAACGCTTGCCCAGATTGATTTGTAAAACAGTAATTTGCTTTTTAGTTAAAGGGGAAGTTAGTTTATGTTTGAAAGGAGTTAATGCTGAATTTGTTGATTTAGTTTGCATTAGATAGTATCACTTGATGTTTACTCATATCATGTTAATTTATATAGAAAAAACTTGCATCAAAATTAAAGATTAAAGACAACAATAACTTTATGTGTAATGCACATCGCCCGTTATACACCCAATAAAATAGATAATTTTCAAGAAAGTCTATTGCAAGGTGCGTTTGTAAAGCGGCTCATTCATGAGCATCACCTCCAGTAGGTACATCGCACCATTGCATTTGCATCTTAATACTAGTCTTTCTCGTAAACTAACAGCAACCACCGCCAGTGTAATACCAAGTAGAATTTGTAATTATTAATTTGTCTGGCAGTAAAGCAGCGAGTTTAGCAGCCGTTTTATCACACACGGCGGCTGGCACACCTTTTTGTAAAATATGTCCAGCATTATCATCAAATACGTCTTCTAAACCAGAATAGATTGCTGTCTTACCAGTAAAAACACAAGCTCCATCTACGGGAATAGGAACTTTGAAAGATACAGAATCAAGACTTTCTAAAAGTAAATGTTCTTGGAGATGATAAGTTTGGCAATCTAAAAGACGATAAGGACGACGGGCGCGAATTTCTATTTGTCCAAACCCCACATTAATAATTCGCTGAATATACTCTTCATAGGTAAGTGCGCCAGATAAACACATAGCGCGCAAACGCTCATCTTGTTGTAAATGTGGTGGAATGGAACGAGTGGCGATCGGATCGCTCATTTGCAAACGTCCGCCTGGTTTAAGTATGCGATGTGCCTCTTGCAAGGCACGAGTTAAATCTTCTGGCTCAAAAATATTGAAAAGACAATTTTGCGCTACGACATCTACCGAAGCATCGGCAACAGGTAAATTAAATGCGTCGCCCGCACGAATTTCTACAAAACTAACATCAAACCAGGGATTTTCTTGAGCAGCAATTTCTAAGTTGCGTGCAGCCGCTTCCCGCATTGCCTCTATCGGCTCGACAGCAATCACAGCACCTGGGCGACGGGAAAAATAAGCAAATTGCAGGGCTTCTAAGCCACCACCAACTCCAACGTACAACACAGTGGGTTGATTTGCTAATTCTGTGGGGTGAACCGTACTACCGCAACCATAATTCATTTCCTGCATTTGTTGGGGAATTTTCAATCCTGGCAGTTGGAGGGGTGAACTTTGAACGCAACAAAGCCCAACTTGCGGGGTTTGTGCAACTTCGCTGTAGAATTGTGCTACGGTTTCGAGATAAGTCATTACACTCCTGATGATATGTATTCGCGTCTAGAGTCAACTTTTTGCATCCTAGTACATATCACCCTCTTTTTGATGAGTTTTTGCTGAGAGTGTCTTTTCACTCGCGTAGCGCATACCCGACACCACGCACAGTTTGAATGAGACGCTTTTCGTTGTTGGCTTCTAATTTCAGGCGTAGATAGCGGATGTAAACTTCGATAATGTTGGAATCTCCCATAAAGTCGTAGCCCCAGACTTCCTCTAAAATCCGATCGCGTGTAATTACTTGTCGGGGATGGGCTAGCAAATATTCTAGTAAATCAAATTCTTTGGCTGTTAATTCAATCCCGCGATCGCCGCGATGCACTTCCCGCGTGCGACGATTGAGTTTCAAATCTTCAAATTGTAATATATCTGCGTCTGCTTCTTGGGTTCTGCGTAAGTGGGCGCGAACTCTAGCTAATAATTCCTCGACACTAAAAGGTTTAACTACATAATCATCTGCACCCGCATCCAAACCAGCCACGCGATCGCTCACTTCATCCTTTGCTGTTAGTAAGATGACTGGCACTTGATCCCCTGTGCTTCGCAAGCGACGGCAAATTTCCAATCCCGATAGACCAGGTAACATCCAGTCTAAAATTACTAAATCTGGATGAGTCTCTCTGGCTGTAGTCAGTCCACTTAATCCATCGTGTGTGACGGTAACTTTATAGCCTTCATAACTTAGTTCCAATTCTACAAATCGTGCCAGTTTAGCTTCATCTTCAACAAGTAGAATGTGGGTTGTCATAGGAGTTAATAACTTGATTATCTTGGAAAATAAAGACGAGCAGAAATTATATTAACTGGTAGTTTATACTTTACTTCCTAAGTAAAAATTGTTTAGAGTTTATTCAATAAAATACTTAAAAAAAATCAACATTAATTACGTTTTTTACATATTACTACTTAATTGTTTCATATTTTTGTGTTTAGATTATACATATGGTCAGTATTATTTATTGCTAAGAATTGTTGCAAGTATTAGCTAGTCGGTTTGATTCTAAAAGCAATTGTTATCCGTAATATATAGCCAAAAAATTCTAAAAAAGGAGTTTTTATGTCCTGTAGTTCTGGAGATTGGCAACGAGAAAAAAGAACACTAGAAGTTTTATCATCTTTAAGTTATCGTACTGGAGAAATTAACCGTTACTTACAAGAAATTACCTTAGGTGTAAGTGAATTACTAGAGTTAGATTGGTCAGTTGTTACCCTTTGTCAGGATGGTTTTGAGAGAGTGTTAGCTAGCAGTATTGACTTGGGTAATGGCGGCAATCAAGTATATTCCTTGCATGGACTTGTAACAGGAACAGTGGTAAATACACGACAAAGTTTAGTGGTAGAGGATACCAAAACTTGTACTGACTATGGTAAAGCTCCATCCGGTTATCGAGCTTATTTAGGCGTACCTTTACGTACTGCCCAAGGAGAAGTTATCGGCACTATTTGTTCGTTTCACAAAACGCCGCGTCACTTTACTGCCGAAGAGGTGAAAATTGCAGAGTTATTTGCTGAACGTGCAGCAACAGCGATAGATAATTATCATCTGTACCAGCAACAATTACAATTTAATCATATTTTAGAAGATGAGGTAGCCCGAAGAACAGAACAATTGCGGGCAGCACAAACAAAACTTGTAGAGCAAGAAAGGCTGGCTGCCATTGGTGAATTTGCAGCCTGTATTATTCATGAAATTCGCAACCCTTTTACTACTATGAAAATGGGGTTGAACTTTTTTCAGAGATTAGAATTATCTGAACCAGCAAAAGAGAGATTATATCTGACTTTAGATGAAGCGAATTGGTTAGAAAGATTGTTAAAAGAAATATTGCTTTATGCTAAACCACAGAAATTGCAGTTAGAAAAAATTGATATTAACCAATTTATTGATGAAATTCTACCAACTCTTCGAGAAATGCCAGAAGCAGTCCTGCGGCAAATAGAATTCTCTGCGGCAATAAATGTGGCTCAGGTATTAGGTGATAAAGATAAATTGAAGCAAGTATTAATTAATATAATGCGCAATGCTTGTGAAGCAATACCAGAAGGAGAGAGAGTGAAATTAATAATTTATAGTGACGTAAATAATAATCAAGTCTATATTAATATACACAATAGTGGCGTACCCATCTCTCCAGAGGATTTGCTCAACTTAACTAAACCTTTTTATTCAACAAAATCCTCTGGAACGGGATTGGGACTTGCTATTACTAAGCGGATTGTAGAAGCTCATAATGGTAAATTGTTAATTGAATCCATTGCTACGAAAGGTACTACAGTAAGTGTGCAACTACCATTGACAACTAACTGTTAGCAATAGGCTGTGACATCTTCACCACATACATCTGCAAGATAGCAAAGAGCCTTGAAACGTAAACCAACTACTTCTTCGTATAGTGGATTAAGTTTACACATTGGTGGGATGTGAAATAGCTTACGACCGAATAGTACGATATCTCTTTCAAATGGACATTGAGCCGGAATGAGTTTACATAAGAAATGAGCAATTTTGGCGTTATTAATTTCTCTAGATTCTAGCCACTGACGAATTGGATATAGTAGGTCTTGTTGTTGTTTAATTAGAGTTAAGCTAGTCATAAATTTTATCCTATTGATTAGTTTTAAGATTTGAACCTTTTCCTATATATAATTACGGTTTGGTTCTATAGTTTTATGCAATATTTTTGTCAGTTTATTTTTTGGACTTGAGTGATAACTTGGGAAGTATGTCTCTCTTTGATTGGAACACATTTAACTACAGACTCTAGTTGCAAGATTCCGGATACACTGACTTAACTACTAAAACTTTTGTGCCTCATTGGCAGAATTCATCTCAAAATCTTTTATTTACTTATATTGTGTAAAATTCTGACTGCGATCGCCTTCATGCAATAGATTCACCCAATCGGGTGATTTCAGGCAGTTTCAGTAAGATTTGCAGCAATTAGGGGCAGGCGTTATTGCTAACCCGCCCCAGATTTATCGTCTGTGGTAGTTTAACCACCGCCATAGATTTGAACTCTGGCTAAACTGAACGGAATATCTGCTGTTAAACCGACGCTTCTACCGTAAACTGGGTAGAGCCAAGTAGGTGCATTAACCGAATTGGGGTAAAGAGTTCTGACACCTTGCAGAGAAATTTTTATTGTGGTTCCAGTTGCGACTGGTTGAGCAAAGTCTATTGTGGCTCTTTTACCATTCATCGTCACATTGGTTGCCACTTGTTCGCCAGATTGATTCGTAACCCGAATACCTCTAGTTATCATCAGCCCTTCTGGCACATCGATCAGCAACTGGGAGAGAGGGTTACCCTGAACCTTTAAGTCAAAATAATGGGTTGCACGAGTTGAATTGCCTACACTAGGGATTGCACCACTACGGATAATTTGAGTAGCTTTAGTATCGCGCCTGAACATTGGTGATGCTTGGGCAGGAGGAAGTGCAGATGAGGCTACAACTAAAAGAGGCACAACAGATAAAAGTAGCTTTTTCATTTTAGCGATCCTTTTTTAAATTCACTATTACTAAGTGATTTATATTTATATGGTGTAATTTGTTTCTGAGTTTTCTAGAAACTAGATTTAATTTGCAGCTAAGAGATAGATAAATAAACTGATAAATAAATAAGATTTTGCTGAGAGGGAAAATAAACAACCGAAAATAGTACAAAATTGGTTATCTCATATCTTGTATCTACGCTCTTATCCGCCAAGAAATTTATTTCTTGGCTAAAAGCCAAAGTCAGATAAATCTGACTAAAAAGTTCGTAGTAAGCAGTTCTAACCGCTTAAAATTACTATGCAGAACGATAAATCGCTTACTAAGAACAAATTATGTCTACTTACTTAGAAAAATATTTGAGCATTTACCAGCAGCTAATATCTCCAGTACGTTACGCGATCGCTCTTTACTAAATCATCGTTATGCATCGATTTTTAATATTTGGCAATTCCGGTTCCGGCAAAAGCACTCTTGCCAATAAACTTGGCAAAGACTTCGGCATTCCAGTTCTCGATCTCGATACTATTGCGTGGGAAGCCAAGCAAATTGCCATACGGCGCAATCACGAAGATTCAGTTAGAGATCTGCGAGACTTCATAGAAAAGAATACTGCTTGGGTAATTGAAGGTTGCTATACTACGCTACTCAAAATTGCTCTTGAATTCTCTACTGAAATTTATTTCCTTAATCCTGGCATTGATAAGTGTCTTGAAAATAACCGCAATCGCCCTTGGGAGGCGCATAAATTCCAATCACCTGAAGAACAGGCACAAACTTTTGATTTTTTACAGAATTGGATTCAACAATATTATGAACGTAATGATGAATTTGGTTATTCATCCCATCGCTCAATATTTAATCAATTTGATGGTATCAAACATGAAATTACCATATAGCAACCTGATTATTAGCTTGGACGTACAACCTGAGCGATCGCCTTGACTAATACTTCTGGATCGACTGGTTTAGGAATATGCAACCTAAATCCAGCTGCAAGTATCTGCTGTTGATCACTTTCTCCTGCATAGGCTGTCAGGGCAATTGCTGGAATTTGTCCTTGTGAGGGCATAGCTCTAATTTGGCGTAGCAGTGTATAGCCATCCATTTGCGGCATACCAATATCACTAAGTAAAATATCGGGCTGAGTTTGATTCAGGATTTGCAGAACCTCTGGTGCAGAAGCAGCACAGATGACTGTAGCACCAGCTTGTTTGAGAACAAAGGCGATTAATTCCAGATTGTCTGCTTCGTCATCTACAGCTAGTACTTGAATTCCTTGTAAGCTAAGAGTGCCTGGCGTTAATGCTACTTCCTCAACGACTGGGGTTGGCGTGAGCGTCAAAGGCAAACGAACAGTGAACGTAGCTCCTTGTCCAATTCCTGGGCTTGCTGCGGCGATAGTTCCCCCGTGCAATTCTACAATATGACGAGCGATCGCTAGCCCTAACCCTAAACCGCCAAAAGTACGAGTGATACTGCTATCACTTTGGCGAAAATAATCGAAGACGTAAGGCAAAAATTCAGGATTTATGCCTCTGCCTGTGTCTTGCACTTGAACTTGCGCTTGTGAGCCTAATATCTCTAATTGAATTTTAACTCGACCACCTGTAGGTGTAAACTTGACTGCATTTGAGATCAAATTCCAGAAGACTTGCTGCAAACGCCCAGCATCGCCTAAAACATTGTCTATACCTGCGGCAAAGTTAGTTTCAATATGAATTGCTTTGGCTTCGGCTGCCAAACGTACTGTCTCAATCGCGGCATTTAGTGTTGAGATTAAATCCACCTGACAAGAATTTAAAATTAACTTGCCTTGCAGGATACGGGAGATGTCGAGCAAATCTTCAATGAGTTGGGCTTGTAGCTTGGCGTTACGCTCGATTGTCTCTAAGGCTAATGCTGTTTTGCTGGTATCAATTTTGCCCCTGCGTAATAATTTTGTCCAACCTAAAATCGGGTTGAGAGGAGTTCGTAGTTCGTGGGAGAGAACAGCGAGAAATTCATCTTTGGTACGATTTGCAGCTTCAGCTTCGGCTCTGGCTCGTTGTTGAGCTTCGTATAGTCGTGCATTAGCGATCGCCATTGCCGCTCGATCTGCCAAGTCTTGTATTAAAATTTGGTCATCATGATTGTGAGGTTGTCCTGGATAATGGCGGCTCAGGCTTAATATTCCCATCGTTTGCCCTTGTACCTTCAGTGGCACAAGCAACATACTGCAAACTTTAAAACGCTCAAACTCAAGTTGGTAATCTGATTTGATTTCGTCACTTAACTCTTGTGGCGATGTTGCTGTGATTAGTATTGCTTCTCCCGTTTGCATAACTCGCCCGCCTATACCTTGATCTGCACGGCGAGGATAATTTTTCAGCAGTTCACTAATCAGTTCTCGAACTCGTGAATCAATGTGATAAAAAGAGACGGGAGCAAGCCATTGCCCATCTTCAGAAACCAAGCTTAACGTACAAACATCACCTGTAAATTCACTGACTAGTCGAGTAATAGTGTCTAAAATATTTTGCAAATCTAAGTTAGCTGCGGCAAAGGTTTGCGATGCCTGAGCTAGAAAACGTTGAGTTTGCTCAGTGTGTTTTTGCTCGTTAATATCCGTTGCGGTTCCCAACCAGCCAACAACATTACCATCCTCAGATTTGATTGTGACGATTCTGGCTAAGTGCCAATGGTAAACACCATCCGCTCGCCTCAACCGGAGTTCGATTGAGTAGGGGTTACCAGTTCTTAATGCTTGCATCGATTGAGTAATGGCTGACGAGCGATCGTCGATATGAATAGCCTGGAGCCATCCAAAGCCTTGAGTTTGAGCTAACCCTAGCCCTGTGTATTCAATCCAGCTTTGATTGCAGTAATCTGCCCTGCCATCTATACGTGCCGTACACACGAGTTGCGGTAAGGATTCTGCCAATGAGCGATAACGTTCTTGAGTTATGTGTAGGGCTACTTCTGCTTGCTTGCGATCGCTTATATCTACTGATACTCCCACCATGCGTACTGCTTGACCATCAGCATTAAGATAAACTCGTCCTAAATCGTGGAACCATCGTACAGATCCATCTGGACAAATGACTCGGTATTCCTGGGTAAAAGATTCTTCTCCAGCCAGCGCACGTTCATAGGCTTGTGCCACACTTTGCTTATCCTCTGGGTGGAGAATAGCGAAAAGTTCTTCTGCTGTACCCTCTTGCAGCCCCCAAACATCAAGAGCATTGGGAGAACACATGATGTAATTTGTTTGTAAATCCACATCCCAGGCAATGATTTGGGCAGAAGACAGAGCAAGTTGCAGTCGTTCCTCTGCCTGCCGCAGAGCTGCTTCTGCTCGTTTGCGCTCAGTAATATCATGGGAGATGCCTATGATTTGAGAAGGTAAACCATCATCAGTACGGGTAAAAACTAAATCCCGACTCAAAAGCCAATGCCATTCACCATTGGCATGGCGCATTCGATACTCTAGCTCGATAATTTCTCCGTCTTGTGCTTGATTTAAACGTTCTATTTGAGCAGGAAGAGTTGCAAAATCATCTGGATGCATTAACTGGGCGAATAACTGGCTACCCATTGCTTGAACTTGTGTTGGAGTGTAACCTAATACTTCTGTAATCTGGCAATTCACGTAGACATTACGCTGCTCAATCAAGTCATAAACATATAAAAGCCCAGGTGTGGCATCGGCAACTTGTTGAATGAAGCGGTGGCTTTGTTGCAGTTGCGACTCCACCTGCTTGCGATCGCGAATATCCTGAAACACGATCGCACCAATTGCGGGACGATCATGCATCGCGGGTAAAATATCGCCATAAACCAGTAGCGGATACACGCCGTTTGGAGTGTGCCAGTTCAATTCTTCTCCATCAATCTTCTCACCTCGTGCCACCCGAACTGCCGGAAGTTGATCGGGCGGAATCAGTCGCCCTGTCGCATCAGTGCAGTAAAAGTTTACATCGTACACCCCTGCCGGGCGATCGCTGGGAATCTCACTCCCAGCCATCTGTTTTACTTCTTGGTTGAAGAAAGTAAATCGAGCCGTTTCTGGTTCAACAAATATTAAAGGAATTGGTAATAAATTGAGTACTGCTTCTAGCCATTGGCGTTGGTTGTCTTGAGCTTCCTCAGCCCGCTTGCGTTCAGTTACATCGCGAACAAACAGGGAAAGCCCATCAGTCGAAGGGTAAACATGAACTTCCCCCCAAGTGTCAAGGGAAGCATAATAATCTTCAAAAACAAAAGCGGTTTGTTCATCTACCGCTTTTTTTAACATTCGCTCTAGGTTGGTGCCGCATAAATCGGGAAACAAATCCCAAATGCATTGCCCGATCAGTTCTTCCTTGCTCTTTTTCAGCAGACGAACAGTTGCCTGATTGACGTAGGTATAGCGCCATTCGCGATCAAATACAATAAATGCATCGCTAATACTTTCAAGAATATCAACAACTTTGCGATCGCCTGGTGCTATTTGATTTTGATTTTGCTTGTGCAAAACCTCAATAGTTTCTTGTAATTGCTCGACTTGTGTTTGCAGAGCATCTCTTTGTGCAATTAATACCTCTAAATTATTCTCTGAGTTGCGATCGCTTGGCTGTCGCGTTTCCTCGACTTGTTCATTTTCATTAAAATCATTGCCGCAACCAGATTGCAAGCTCCGAGCATAACGTTCCACCAATTCAGAACGAGAAATGCCATATTCACATGCTTGCTGCTGAAGAACTTGCCAAGCCGTCGGAGTCAGCGATAAATTCACTGCCTGTTTTGGCTCAGAGTCCCAATTGCGGATAAATTTGCCCGTTCTGTCACGCTTCATTGAGCTATTACCCGTATACATACATGGACATGGCTAATCTCATTAAATCCGAACTACAATTCCTCAGACAATCTGCCATAGGTAATGATAAGGAAAGGCAAAAGGCATACGGCAGAGGGCAGACGCGGGGACGCGTCTGCCCTCTGCCTTCATTAGAAAGCGCTTGAAAAATATAAATTTTATTTTTCGATTATTTGTATCCTATTTATCTTAAAAAATATCTAATTTTCTAGTATTTACCCCTAAATAGCCTTTGCAATTGACTTCTGATGAAAACACATCCAAATCAAACGCCAGTAAATACCTCAATTGAACAAGTATCTCATTTACATGGAATACTAAAACTACTGATCCCACGAGCGCAACGACAGAAATTTGTCCTCCAATTTACTTTTATGACACTGCTTGGATGGGTTGTAGGTGGCATTGCCAGTATTTTTATAGAAAAAACTCTCCTGCGATCGCTCCCATCAAATATTTTGCAAGTGCATTTTCTCAGTAGTGCTGTTTTTGCGGTGATTTTTGCTGCTGCTCAAGCGATCGCCCTGCGCCACTATCTATCTGTTTGGTTGTGGATATTTGCCACTAGTACAGGTTGGTTAGCTGCCAATAGCGTATCCGGAGCATGGATTAACCACATTTCATCAATAGCCGCATCATTAAATAAAACTTTATCTTTTCGAGAAATGGTTTTTTTTGCAGCTTTGTCAACCATTGCGTATATCCTTTCTGGAATTTGGCTAGGCTTTTTGCAATGGCTAGTACTGCGCAGATACACCACAGGCGCTTGGTGGTGGAGTTTTTTGCCCTCAATTTCTTATTGCTCAGTTAGTATCTTAGTTTGGTTATTTTCTCAAGTACAATTTCTCATTCCAGAACCAAACCGCCCTGAAATATTGTATTTATCTGGACAAGTCTTTACGGCAACTATTTTAGGAGTGATTCCGGCAATTGGATTTTGCAGGTTGAAAACCACATTCCAGCGTAATATCAACAATATTCATTGTTAAATAACCTAATGAACTTTGCTCCCGAATTTCCCGTCATTGTTGTTACAGAAGCACATTATGAGCTTTCTAAGAATGAGATGATGGGGAGCAAATATAAGTTTTGGTTTCAGCATCAAGAACTTGGTCGTTGTCTGTATAAACAAGCCCGACAAAATTTAGGCGAGGATTGGGCTACTTCAGGAGAAACTGTACACTTAGCACCTACTTACGATCACGCTTCCAGCCTTGGGCGCGATCTCTCTGATGAACAAAGGCAGAAACGTTCATCAGAGGCATATGCAAACAAATGTTTTTCTGCGTTTTATAGTAGTGTTGATGACAAAAAGCCCCTTAAAACTTTTGATCTGTTCTACCAAGTTGCTCATGCTTACCCTCAAGCAGCCCATATATGGCTTGAACGTCTTGAAAGCGTCTCAAAAGCGAATATATTAACTATTTTTAGTCGTATTCCTAACGCCCACATCTCATCCATTGCCGCAGAGTTTGCCCAAAAGATTCTTGAATTTAATCAATACAGGCTATTTACTTTGAGGGAGTCATTACCATGAAGACACCCAAAACACTATTTTTGGCTTGGCAAGATCCTAACACTCGCTCCTGTTTTCCCATTGGTAGGTTGACGTTTGATGGCATGAGCTACCAGTTTGTCTACACGCAAGGAGTGAAAGAAGCTCAACAAAAATGCGGTTTTGAACCTTTGTCATCCTTTCCGGAATTAAATAAAGTATACACATCAACTCAGTTATTTCCCGTATTCTCTAATCGGTTGATGCCTCGTTCACGTCCTGATTACTCAAGTTTTATTCAATGGTTGAATATTCCGGAACATGAAGACGATCCGATCGCAATGCTAGCCCGCAGTGGTGGGCAACGAGAAACGGACACTCTCACAGTTTTTCCGCGTCCAGAGCCAGATTCAAACGGACGGTATCATTTTCACTTTTTCTCGCACGGGCTAAGACACCTACCACAATGTGCAATTGAGCGGATTAATCTCTTTGTGCCTGAAGAGAAATTATGGTTGTCTCATGAATTTCAAAACCCATACGATTCCCAAGCTTTGACTTTAAACACGGAGGATCACTACATCGTAGGGTATTATCCGCGATATTTACGAGGTGAGCTTTTTAAGCTTCTTTGGCAAGATCCCAGTTTAGTAGATTTGCGTGTAGAGCGTGTCAATCGACCCCCAACACCACTCCAGTTTCGGCTGCTGTGTAACATAAATGCTCAATGCAAAGACGGCTTCCACCCCTTTTCTAGCCAAGAATACCAGCCTCTAATCGAGGAGGATATGATTCTTGAAACTATGTTGTGAATAATACACTAAGATATTTCTAGCCCAGGAGCTAGGAGTTTGCAGATGAAAACGCCTCTTGACATTAAATGGATACGTGCTCAGTTTCCTGCACTCACGCAAGAAATCAACGGACAACCCGCAGTTTTCTTTGACGGGCCTGGGGGTACTCAAGTGCCTGGCTCGGTAATAGATGCAATGGGCGATTATCTGGTGAGATCAAATGCCAATGCTCACGGGGCTTTTGCGACAAGTGCGCGTACAGATTTGCTGATTGACTCCGCTCGTGTGGCGATCGCCGATTTTCTCGGTTGCGATCGCGATGAAGTGGTATTCGGTGCGAACATGACTACCCTCACCTTCACTTTAAGTCGAGCGATCGCTCGTGAACTCCAGCCCGGTGATGAAATTATTGTGACGCGACTCGACCATGATGCCAATATTTCTCCTTGGTGTGCCTTGGCGGAGTGCGGTGTTACAGTCCGCTTTGTCGATATTAATGTTACAGATTGCACGCTCGATTGGAACGATTTAGAACAGCAAATTAATCCTCGTACGCGCCTAGTAGCAGTTGGATATGCTTCTAACGCCGTGGGTACAATCAACGACATAGCAAAGGTGGTACGCCTTGCTCGCACAGTTGGAGCCTTGGTTTTTGTTGATGCAGTTCACTACGCACCCCACGCCCCAATTGACGTGCGATCGCTCGACTGCGATTTTCTCGCCTGTTCGGCGTATAAATTTTTTGGCTCTCATGTCGGTATTGTTTATGGCAAGCGCGAGCATCTTGCCCGTCTGCAACCTTATAAAGTACGCCCTGCATCAGATGAAGTGCCATCACGCTGGGAAACTGGCACCCTCAACCACGAAGGGTTGGCGGGGATGATAGCGGCAATTAACTATCTAGCGAAAATTGGTTGTCATGTCTCACCCACACTAGGAAGCGAGTTACTTTCTACTCTCCTAGAGGCTGATACAGGAAAATGGGAAGCATTCCGGTGTCCCCCAACTCAATCAACTTCCTATCCCAGTCGGCGTGCTGCTTTAGTAACTGCGATGAGTGCAATCCAACAATACGAACTCGAATTGAGCAACCAGCTAATTTCTGGACTGTTGGAGATTTCTGGCTTGACTTTATATGGCATTACCGAGCCAGAACGTTTTACTTGGCGCACACCAACCGTGGCAATTACACTGGCGAGGCAAACTCCTTACTCCGTTGCTAAAGCATTAGGAGATCGCGGTATTTTTACTTGGCACGGCCATTTCTATGCAATCAATCTTACTGAGAGGTTAGGAGTAGAAGCTAGTGGCGGTTTGCTGCGGATAGGACTAGTACATTACAACACAGTGGAAGAAATTCAGCGATTATTGCAAGCTTTGCATGAAATTGCTGCTATCCCAACATCATCTTAATTTTCTGGGTATGAGCGAACAATTATCTTTGGGAAATGATTCACAAATCAAATATTAGCGATCGCTTTGTCAACCTAGTTTTCATCTACGGTACGCAATTCACATCTTCGCAGACGTTCAAGCATCTTTTGCAACTGCGGATCATTTTTTGCAATTAATGCAGGCGGACAAATTTTCTTGCGTTGACAGTCGTCACAAAGCATTTAATCTCACCTCCTTTAGAGAAGTTATTGCAAATTACTTTAGGAAGAAGTTCAATTTTAAGGATGTTATTTTCCCTGAATAGTGATGTTTTTGAAGTAGTATTTTTTTCTTTTTATATATTTACGCGGGGATCAGTGTTTGGGGTATCCTTTTTATTAAGACAACCTTAAGATTGAGTTAATTTTTCAACTATATCAACAAAGTAGAGACACAAAATTTTGCGTCTCTACTTTAGCAGAATATAAGCAAATTTGTATAAAAATTTGCAGTGTATTTTTAATAAAATTCTGAGAGTAATAATACTTAATAATTAAGTCTTAATCTCCCTATGCAAATGTAATAAATACTCCTTCAGAGAGAAGTAAAACTTGGGAATTCAAAAAGAATTTTGTAAGTAGTAAGTAGGGTGTGTTACGGCTATGCAATAATTTGAGAGTTTAAGAGAATGAGAAATAGCCGTAACGCACTGCTTTCATGCATCCTACAGTTTAAGGTGTTACTAATCAAAAGCATGAAAAGTCTGTGTATTTAAGTATTTTGTGAGAGTTTATTTATCCTTGAACAAGAAAGCTACGTATGCTATGAATAGAATTTTGAGTATTTATTTCGTTAGTATAGTCTTTGTGAATTGGTATTTGTTCGAGAGATATTAAAACCAGTACTGGACGGTAAAATTTGACATAACGCACTTTTTTTTCTTGAATATCAACCCGTGAAATATTAATTAAGGGATATTCAAGAACTTGTCTTGTACGTAAACCTTTGCGCTCTATAATTACCTTATTGAGACTTTTGTAAAAAGTACATTCAACTATAGGTGTCGTTACGAAGAAAATACCAAACCCTAGAAAAACAATAATCGTAAAAACTAAGAAAGAGTAATCATACCAATAGTGTTGACTTAAGAATAGAGATTGTTGCTGAGAGTAGATAAAGTTATTAATTTGAGAAGCGACTTGCTGATTATTTTTATGACTGCTACTAGATGGTAGAAACTCAAATTCTTTGATTGCAGTTACAATCACCACCTTATGCTTTTTATATCCCTTACTGCCACTAGTGGTGATAACATTTGCCTGTTGAGGATCGTAAATTCTCAGCTTTTCCATACCCCTCAGCACATAAAATCGCCGCAGTTCACAGTTAATTTGACTAGGGGCAGGGCGATCGCATTTCAAGCTAGCTGAAATAGGCGTATAAAATATTCCATAAAATATACCAATCAAGCCAAAGGTAAGAAGCAAACCTCCTTGCCACCAATGACCTATTGGTAGGTGCTTCATTGCCAGTCTACTACTGGTTTGCGCCACAATTCTCATTGATTACTATACTGAAAAATTACTATAATTTCAGTATTCCCTTTGAATTGGATGGAGCAATCATAAGCATTCAAGCGGGCATGGTATTTAGAGAAGGTAGGGTTTGGAGAAGAATTAACCTTTATCAACAAGCTCTATCAAAAGGTAGTGGAGGCTGATTGGCATCCCGATCACGATAGAGACGAACAAAATCAATAGCTGTTAGCGATCGCTACTATACTACGCCAAGAAAAACTGATGATCGCTCATAAACGTTATTGAAGGAGACAGTCAAGACTATGCAAAATAACCAGCAGCACCAGCATTTAAATATTGTAGACAGTCTTTTGATGCAAATGTTTGGACGACCCAAAGGTATACTAGGTCGGTTAGGAGGTTTTATTTTAGCCCGCACAAAGCGCGATTTCACTCAATGGGTGATTAATCTCCTTGAAGTTCAGCCGGATGACAAAGTGCTAGAAGTTGGATTTGGCCCTGGGGTGGGGATTGAGATTCTAGCAGCTACGGTTTCAAGAGGGTATATTGCGGGCGTTGACTATTCAAAAGAAATGGTTAAGCAAGCCAGAGTGCGGAATGCAAAAGCAATTGAGACAGGCTTAGTCGCACTTCAGTATGGTTCAGTTGAAAAACTACCGTTTGCAGATGACACATTTGATAAAGCTTTAGCGATCAATTCTATGCAAGTTTGGTCAGATGCAATGGCTGGACTGCTGGAAATATGGCGGGTGATGGATGTGGGTGGCAAGATTGCACTTGGGTTTACTTCTCATTCTGGGCAATCGAGTACTGGATTGTCCGAGATGCTCACGGCGGCTGGCTTTACTGAGACACATTTGGTAGAGACAGATCAGGGTTTCTGTGTGCTGGCAACCAAATAACCCGTCATTGATGAGTCTCAAAATCTCGTGAACGAGTATTTAAGCTTCGCTGGCGAGTGTTTGAGAGAGATGAACGAGTATTTAAGCTTCGCTGGCGAGTGTTTGAGAGAGATGAACGAGTATTTAAGCTTCGCTGGCGAGTGTTTGAGAGAGATGAACGAATGTTTGAGCTTCGCTGGCAAGTCTTTGAACTTCAACGATGAGTATTAGAACCTCGTCAACGAGTATTCACTCTCCTTCTACAAGAAAATTCTCTATACTGTAGCAACTGGCATAGTTTATGGCACCTGCAAGAAGTGGTGGGTTACGGCACAAACATCGTTTCATAATTTAAAATCGAGTTTTATCGTGTGCCTAACCCACCCTACTAGTACTAAAATCCCCGACTTTTCAACAGAATTGAAAGACGAGAAAACGGTAATAGACGTTATACTCAAGTAAGGAACTTATGTAAGGAATGTGAGTAATGGCTAGTGCTACCATCACCACAAAAGGACAAGTAACTATTCCAAAAGAAATTAGAGACTATCTCCATCTTGACGCAGGTAGCAAGGTTGATTTTGTTATTAATGAAGATGGGACAGTGAAACTTATTCCCCTGAATGTCCCTCTGAAAAGCTTATCTGGAATCTTGCACCGTCCGGATATGACTGCCGCAACATTAGAGGAAATGGAAGAAGCTATCAGAGACGGTGCAAGTGATTGGAGTTGATACAAATATTTTAGTTCGCTACTTGACAAAAGATGATGAAAAGCAGTGGCAACAAGCGAGTGAGATGATCGAAGCAGGAGAGCAATGTTTTGTTGCTAATATAGTCCTTTGTGAATTAGTCTGGGTTTTGCGAGGAAAACCTTATCACTTTAGCAGGGGAGAAATTAGCAATACTCTAGAAATGATGCTGCAATGTTCAAGTTTTGAATTTGAAAATCAGTCTTTAGTCTATCAAGCATTGCAGCGGTTTAAGCAGGGAAATGCAGATTTTTCAGACTATTTGATCGGTGCGATCGCTCAACAGTCTGAATGCACCACAATAGCAACATTTGATCGGAAACTAAAAGTAGAAAAGGGTTTTGATTTGCTGGAATGATTACTGATACCCCGCCGCCTGCAAATAAAACAGCCTGGCATATCTGCCTTTCGCCTGCAACAACTCCTCATGAGTTCCCTCTTCTACCACCTCCCCGGCTTCAATCACCAGAATTTTGTCAGCCATCCGCACTGTAGAAAAACGGTGAGAAATTAAAATCACCATTTGATTTTTCGTTAAAGTACGAAAGTGATTGAAAATTTCATATTCAGCTTGGGCATCCATCGCTGATGTTGGTTCATCCAAAACCAAGATATCTGCGTTAGTTCGCATAAAAGCACGAGCCAGGGCAATTTTCTGCCATTGTCCGCCCGAAAGTTCTTGCCCACCTTTGAACCATTTACCTAACTGAGTGCTAAAACCTGCGGGCAATTTTTCAATAAAAGGTTGTGCCATACCCTTTTCGGCAGCAATTTCCCAAAGCTCCTTGTTTTCGATGCGTTCCACATCGCCCACACCAATATTCTCTCCTACCGTAAATTGGTAACGGACAAAGTTCTGGAAAATTACACCGATGCGACGCCGCAGCACATCCACATCCCATGCTTGCAAATCCAAACCCTCAAAGCGAATGTGTCCAGAATCAGGGGTGTAAAGTCTAGTCAAGAGTTTAATTAAAGTAGTCTTACCAGAACCGTTTTCCCCAACAATGGCTAATTTGTCTCCGGGTTTGAGGTGGAAAGAAATATTTTTTAAGGCAGGTTGCAAACTTCCTGGATAGGTAAACGTGACGTTCTCAAAGCGAATCCCATCTTTAGGATTGATGCCTTTGGTTACTTTCCCCTGTGGTTTTGGTACTTCCTCTTCTAGAAATTCGTAGAGGTTGGAAAGATAGAGATTGTCCTCATACATTCCCCCAATGGAAGTCAGCATACCAGAAAAGGTAGTTTGCCCTTGGCGAAACACAGTAAGATACATCGTCATATCTCCTAAAGAAATTCTCCCCGCCACAGTTTCTACAACAATCCAAGCGTATGCTACGTAAAATGCAGCAGTACTTAACAAACTCAGCACATATCCCCACTTTCCCCGCCGAATTGTTAAGTCGCGGTCTTCGTCATAAAGTTGATAGAAGATGTCGCGATAACGTTCCAGCAACATTTCACCGAGTTGGTAGAGTTTCACTTCTTTGGCGAAGTCTTCTCTGGCAATCAATGTCTCTAGATAGTGCTGCTGACGAGTTTCCGGCGCCCGCCAGCGAAATAAGCGAAAAGCTTCCCCCGCAAATTTTGTTTCCGCAACAAATGCGGGCATTGCTGCCAAAATTAATACCACTACTGCCCAAATCGAAAATTGCACCAACAAAGCCCCATAAGTAAGAAGTGAAAGGGCGCTTTGTACCAAGCCAAAGGTGCGGTTTACTAGTGACAGGGGACGAATCGAAGCTTCTCGCCGAGCATTGGTCATTTTATCGTAAAATTCCGAGTCTTCAAACTGCGTAAGTTCTAGACTCATGGCTTTTTCTAAGATCAGTTCATTCACCCGTTGTCCGAGTAACACCCGCAACAGCGACTGACAAACCGTCAGCCCTCTTTGGCTACCAGTGAGTAAGGCAACAGCAGTCGCTTCCAATCCCACATATAGCAAGGGACGATAGCTATCGGCTTGATTTTGAGAAGCGAAAATTACTGCATCGACAATTAATTTACCAATGTAGGCTACAGCTGCTGGTAAAAGACCAGCCACTAAAGTTAAAATCGCAAGATTAATAGTTAGGGTACGGCTAGTAGTCCAAACTAAAGCGATCGCTCGCCCACTATAGCGGAATACCGCTAGGGATTGACGCAGGGCGTTACGTTTTTGACGACGGTTCCTCATTACTATTTGTATAACGTAAATCGCCCTTAATTGCCGAGTTCTCTGTGTAGAACCGTAGGGTGGGCAATGTCCACCTTACAAAAATCTATTTTCTGAGTAGAGACGCGACATATCGTGTTTCTACACCAAAATTTGTGTAGCAGAAAATCACAGACATTCAATAGCAATGATAGGCACACATTCCAGAAAATCCTGCCAAAACTCTTGCCCAAATTCCTCTATCCCTTGAGGAGAAACTTTCGGTTTTTGCCAGCGAACCTCTGTAAAACCTGCACTTCGTAATGCCCATTCATGGGTGGCTATGCTGAGGTAATAGTTATCAAAGCTGAATTTCTGCTCATCAGCATAAATTGTGTATTTTATGGGTGTGCCTTCCTGAAGCAATTCACCTATACTTTTAATAAATCCATACTTTTCTGTTAAGAGATAAGACGCAGGAGGTTGTTCGCCATTATTATTAATAGTTACAAAACGGCCTCCCGGCTTCAAGTTGGCGAATATGTTGTGGCAAACTTTGAGCAGTTGTTCTTTTGTTTGGCAATAATTCAGCAGATAGGAAGCTACCACCAAATCAAAGTTGCCAATTTTACCAAGTTCAAGTACATTACCAAGTATATATTCAATATCTTGCGGTTCTCTGGCTTCTTCCTGGATTGCCAGTTCCATCATTTTTTCAGAAATTTCCACGCCTACTACCCGTGCAGCGCCGTTTCGTTTGAATAGTCTAGTGTAGAATCCTTCTCCGCAAGCCAAGTCTAGGACTGTCTTTCCTGTCAAATCGCCAAGTAAATTAAAATATGTATATGCCTCAATATGTAGGCGAAAGGGCAATTCTTTGGATTTTTTATACTGCTGGGCGATGGTGTCATAATAGGCTGTCATGTCTCACTCCGCTTACATTACACCTAAACCTATTAGACAATCAGCTTACACCTAGAGTAGGGCGATCGCACCTCGAATTACAGTTTTAGCTCTTAATATTTATCCAGCAAAATCAGCTAAATTTGCTATTAATTCATCTGGTTCAATAGGTTTTTCTGAATCAACTTAAAAACCTGAACTAAGAGCTTCATAACACACTTCTTCAGTCATATAAGCATTAAAAAATATGCTGCCCATGCATTGAACCTCACGAGCTTTACAAGAAATATTCCCTATCAAATTTTTAGCTTGCAATTAAGTTTAGAGTTCAGTTATTCTCGTGAACTTTCAATTGGTATTTAGAGGTTGCAGGTTTAGCTAAAGACAGCGGTGGCAATTTAGCGGCTGTTTGCAGTAGATTCCACAATTCTTCTTTCCACTTCAGGTTTAAAATCTCTGGATTTTTCATTCCCAAAGCTTTTAAGCATTTAATTATGTCTTTTTTTCTTAATGAATTTGGCTCTAGTTCTGAAGCTACAAAACGAGCAAAGTTGGGTGAAACAGCTGTAGGAATTTCACGATTCATATAAACTTCACGGGAGCATGGAACCCGTTAACTAAAGTACAACTTGTCATGAATAGGGGTTCTAAAGGAGGTATCGCTCCAGAAAATAGTTCATTTCTCAGGTAAATCCATAACCCCCTCATACACTAATTGTGTACTAAGTATTAGAGTCACCTAAAGTTGTGAATTGCTCTGAAGCCGTTCGTTATTTACAGTACGATTACAATAGTGAAATCTTACAGTAGAAGAAAAGCGTGGCACACTCAACAGAATATCAAGTGCTGCCAACGCCATAGGCACATTAAAAACGGCATGACGAATCTTTGTCTACTTTGGTAATAGCTTTATTAACTTTCAGGCTACGTCCCATCCATTCACTACCTAACAGCCCTTCAATTGCTGCCGCTTCTTCAGCGTCTGTTCCCATTTCTATGAAAGCGAATCCTCTCTTTTCACCAGTTTCTCGGTTTACAGGTACTCGCACTCTTTTAACCGATCCATATTCTGAAAACATCTGCTTGAGGTCAACTTCTTCAACTTCATCAGATAAATTACCGATATAGATTGACATAAAACATCTCCCAAATCCAATTAGGATGTAGAGATTTAGATTCGGAAGGTGTTTGCAAGGTCAATCACATAGCCGAAAATAATTCTCGATAGCCTAACCTTAACACAGAAAATTTAATAAAGCTTGTTGGATTCTAGATAAACTCGTCGTCATAAGTATGCATCTTCTGGTAAACTATGCTTAAAAATAATTGTGGCTTGTAAAAGTGCTGACAAAATTACAGCCATTTTCAAATGAATAGACCACACGATACTCTAAGGGCAGGTTTTGTTTCAATCTCTAGCTCAAACCGAAAGGATATCCTGCTAAACCCACCCCGACAGAAAATTGTGATTCAAATAAAATTTGCTGTAAATTAGCATCACTAAGATATATTGATTTACAGAGCTTCAAAGTACTACAGATTCAACACAGCATCAAGCTGATGCTATGTAATAAAATACTACACAAAAATATAATCCTTAATATTTCTTGATATATTTCCCAGATTATTATTTTTATAATTACGAAGCTATCGATACTTGTTGATAAGAATCAACTTACTAACGATTCTGCCGTTTTTGCAAAAATAGCCCTCAAAATAATTATTTTTGCTCACAATTTATAGATCTAACTTAGAAAATAGAAATAAGGGCATATTGAAACAATCTTTTTGATTACTTAGTCAAAGACAGAGAAATTCTCTAGTATATAAAAAGCTGTGAGAGGATAAATCAACCACAAGCACCGCTCACACTCAAAATACGCTCCAGAAATTAGTCGGCTGGAGGCTGAAATAATGAAATTTAATGTACTAAAACCAAAACGCTTTTTTTTGGTAAGCTTATTTTCCTCTGCCATATTTCTTTCTCCTCTTTCGACTCTGGCTGTGAATGTCAAAGAAGTTCCCAATCCCAGGCAGCAGGATGGTGGATGGGTGACTGATATGGCAGGAATCCTCAGCCAACAGACAGAAGCCCAAATTAATCAGATGATTTCTCAGTTGGAAGCAAAACATGGCACGGAAATAGCCGTGGTAACTGTGCCACAAACAACTCCTAGTGGTTCTGTCAAAAAATTTGCCACCGAACTATTTAATGATTGGGGAATTGGCAAAAAAGGACAAGATAACGGTTTGTTGTTCTTGATTTCAGTAGGCGATCGCCGTGTGGAAATTGAGACTGGTTACGGCGTGGAAGCAATTTTGCCCGATGCGAAAGTGGGCAATATTATCGATACCCAAATCATTCCCCGCTTCAAACAAGGAGACTTTGAAGGTGGTACGCTGGCAGGAACAAAAGCACTAGTACTTATTTTGGAGGGCGATCGCTCATCGTCTGGAAACCAAGTAAAAACTCCAAATCGGGAAAATGGCTCAACTGTAGAAACAAGTGCAGTTCCCCCTATTTTATGGGGATTTTTAGCTGGAGGTGGGATATTAATATTAGCGATCGCAAGTGCGGCTTTTCTCAGACGACGCCCTCAAAAAATCTTGATTGCCCCCGAAGGGCGTAGTCGCAAACTCGACGGCAATTATATTTTTTTGTGTGCTAATTGCCAACAGCCGATGGAAAAAGTAGACGCAACCACAGTCGAGTCGTATTTGAGCAAACCAGAAAAAATAGCACAAAAATTAGGTAGTGCCAGATTTGAGGGTTGGAGATGTCTCAATTGCAGTCATAAGCTAACTGGTAGTGGTTTCCACATTGTTGCTCAAGAGTCTCATTCATCTCGATTTAAGAAATGTCCTCACTGTCAAGAATTAACTGTCACCCGCACCGAGCAAATTGTTAGACCAGCTACACAGTACAATTCTGGAAGACGACTAATTACTGATGAGTGTCATAGTTGTGCTTATCACCATCAGCAAGAAGAAATCATTCCTCGCTTGCCCCCGCCTCCTCCGCCTCCTCCTCCCAGCACGTGGGGTGGCTATAGTGGCGGCGGCTTTAGTGGTGGCGGTGGTGGTAGCTTTGGTGGTGGTGACAGTGGTGGTGGTGGTGCTGGTGGTAGTTGGTAAGTAATATTTATGAATAATCCAGAAAAGAGAATTCCCGAAGAGATTGCTCCAGAGGTGCTAGAGTTAGCTTCGCGCTACTATGCCAATCACACCCAAAGTTACTCGCCTTCTGAATTGGTAGCAGCAGGAAAAGAAGTGGATATTCCTGCCGAGTTTATTGAGCAAGCCATCCGAGATGTGCAGGCAAGGCACCGACAACAGCAAGAAAAACAACAACGATTAGCACATCTGCGTCAAAGATTGTTGATAATTGGTGCAGGGATAGTAACTACATTGGCTGTTTGGATTGGTTGGACTTATAATTCTATTCAAAGTAGTAGCTCCAGGGTTGAAGCAGCTTGGGCGCAAGTAGAAAATCAACTCCAGCGTCGTGCCGATTTAATCCCCAACCTTGTGAATGTGACACAAGCTTATGCCAAACAGGAAAAAGAATTAGTCTCTTTGTTGGAGCGATCGCGTCAGGCTTATTTGCAAGCAGACACTCCCAACGAAAAAGCCGCAGCAACGGTACAAATTAATCAAGCTATTGATCGCTTCCGCAATTATGCCGCCGCTAATCCCCAATTGCAATCTAGCCAATTGTTTATCAATCTTCAGTATGAGTTAACGGGTACTGAAAATCGCCTCGCGGTAGAGCGAATGCGCTATAACCAGGCAGTGCAAGCTTACAATCAAAAAATTCAAAGTTTTCCCAACTCGGTTGTAGCTAATACTTTTGGGTTTGAAAAGCAGGAATATTTTCAAGCTACAAATACTAATGTTCCCAAAGTTTTTAAGGAGTAAATTAGGAGATGTTAGTTATAGGTAACTCGCGGAGGAAATAAAAGCGATCGCTCTTCCAATCACTGCCTTTAATTCGTCCTAAATAGCCTGTTAAGGGTGATGAAAGTTCAATGAGAATTTCGTGCATTTCTTCACGACTGAGAGCTTGAGGTGGACTTGAATAACCGTAGGCTCCGTAAAGAGTTGCAACTTCAACATTTTCATCTCCTGTATTTGCTTGATGCTTTTTCACGAGTTGAATTAAGTGCGACCGCAGACTAATTTCTTTGTAAACTTGGTCAAGATATTTTTCAACTTCTTGATTGGAACTTCCAGCTTTTAAATATATTTTAAGTTTAAATAAATCTATCGAATTACGATAATTATTTTCTAGTTTTACTAGTTTTTCTAATGTTTCTGGATTAATAATAGCCATACTGTGTACTTTTGCTGCGTATTCTAATTGAGTTGTTGCTTCACCAGGGCCAATAATTAGTTTGATTGCTTGTTTTAATAATTCTTGGTTTTGTAAGCGGAGTGTTCCTAAATTAAGTAATTGTACAGCAGTATCATTAGGTATTTTTTTACCCGCTTTGCATTCTCCAACTAAAGGATAGGGTTGGGAACAAAATATATCTATACCGCCTGCACCACCTCGATGAAATTCATCAACTGTAAATCCTAAATATTCGAGGCTCTTACGAACTATTTTTTCAAAATCTGTTCCTGCTTGATAATTGCTTTTACCTTCATCTTGTTCTTTACTACGATTACCTAAAAATGCAATATCATTAATCCAAGCTAAATTTGAACTAGGTTGTTTAATTTGCTTGCAATTACTCCAACCTAAAAATACTCGAATATCCTCTTCTAATTGTTTAGCAGCTGAATTAGTAATCGCAAGGGAAGCTAAAGCACTTTGCAATTCTTCTAATTCAGGATGGAGTGGAGGTTGTAAATTTTCTAGTTGATGTTTGCGTTGAGCAAAGATGCGATCGCTTAAAACTGGGTTTACTTCTAAAACAGTTAAAGGTTGTGGTAAAGCAACAAACCGGGTATTTCTCTTAACTGAGACATCAACTGCTTTTGGCAATTGATAAACTCGTAGGTAGGCTAGAAAGATATTTTGCCTTTGTGCAAGCACTTCCTGTAAAGCTTCTTGTGTCCAAATCGTCAGCCGCGATAAAGTAGTTAATGATTCAGCGTTGTTGATAATTTGGCATGATTCGCACTTTGCCCAAGCTTGAATTGAAACTGTCTCAGAGGTTAATAGGGGAAGCTGTAACTGTTCTTTATCTGTGAACAAGCTCATTTGCTTGGGTTGTAGCAAAATACCTTGAGAATTTAAAGAAGCGATCGCACTGCTAGCAATAGGCAAGAAACTTAAACGGTAGTATTGCTCAACTGAAAGTGGAATATTTAAAGAGTCTGTGGGATAAAGAGCAAATTGCTGCCCAGTGCGGATAAACATCTTGGGTAAAGCAGCAATTGTTCTTCCTTGTACTAATGCTTCAATATCAGGAGCAGGTAGACATAGTGCAGTTGAAATGGAAACCATCTGACTCATTTCAGGAAACCGTAGCTAGGTTTATGTCAATGTCATCAGTGGAATCAGAAAGACTTTGAGGAATTCTCATTGGCAAATCGTCATCAGTTAAATTATCAGGTTCTTGCCCACAAGGATCGCTCAAAATTTCTCTAATTAGAGCGTTATTAATTGCTAGTTTGTTTTGCTTGATAAAATCAAAGACTTCTTCTTTCGTGAGTTCATAACTCTCACAGTCATAAACAAAAGAAATAGCTAAGAGAGGTTTAATGTCTTGACTTTGCAACTTTACCCACTCTCCTCCTTTTTCTTGCAGAAGTTTTTTCAAACAGTCTTTTGCTACTGCTGCACCGGAATTTATTTGCTTTGAGCGTACTAAGCAACCGCGTGTAATATCAAACTTTTTATACTCAATTAAACGTTTTAAAGCAGCTCCTACATACCTACCGCCAGTTTGCTGTATAGTATCTACCCCTATTTTTACTTTTCCTTTATTACCAATTATTTTAAAATCTATATAGCCTTGATCTGCTGAACTAGCCTTAACTTCTTCAACAGCTTCAATGGAAACTTTTTCTACTGTTTCTCCAATTAAGCTATTGAATGCTAACCGAAGTGCTTTAGCAATTGCTACCTCATCGTCTAACAGTGCATCTATAGAAGCCTCTACATTTGCTAATTCTTGCTGAAAGTATGGCTCAACAGAATGTGTTTCTTTTTTAGAAGGTTTTCCAGATACATTGAGTTCAGACACAACAAAATTTTCAGCACACCACTTTAGAAGTGCTCTAATAGTAGGTTTACTTTTACCAAGTTCTCTAAGCTTATCTTCATTAAATGGGTATAGAGAATGTGTTGGAGTTTGTTGATTTTCTTCATAAAACTCTTTTAGCCATTGATTAACAACGGCAACAACATCATCAGAGTTTAAATATTTCAGTACAATTGGCTGTCTATCAGATTGTTCACTTACTAATCTATCAATCACTGCTTCAGCCTGTGGCAAACTCCTAATTTGGTAATTCCAAGTATCAGGATACATTGCTAACAATAAAACACCACGTTTGAGATTGTTATATAAATCTTTTGCTAAACTAGCAACAACCTGTGGTGCTGTAAAACCGTTATCAGCCATATCTACAATATCTAGTTCGTCAAAGCAAATAACCGGAATTCTATAGTCACTAGTTAATTCTAGAATTTGGCGAACAAATTTTAATGCTTCAGCTTCTCTATCTTCTGTTTTAGGATTCGGTAATCCCATGACTTCAGCTTGTGCTGGGGTTAGTTCCAATCCGGATAACCAGTAGTTTGCATAATTAGCGTGGACAGAAGATAGTGTCCATAAAATCGCTTTTACTAAGTAAGGATTTGTAATTTCCGGTTTTGCTTGTATAACAACTTCTGTTAATTTATCAACGATTTTTGTAGAATATCTACTTAACCAATTAGGGTATATACTACTAATATATTGCTGTAAAGTGTAGTTCCATTTACTAGTTTCATTAAGTAAAGCTGCCGCTATTTCTTGCCATTGCATTACATTTTGAATTCTGAATGCTCTGAGGCTGGCAGTGACAGTTTGCAAAAATTGGTAATGAATCTGATTTAAGTTGTCATACTTGCTCATGTATATAAATAAAGCACTATTTTCTGCCTGCAAGCGATGACGAATCCGACTAATAATATGGCTTTTTCCTAATCCTTTTTCGGCAGTAATTGTAATGCTGACAGTTTCACGCTGCCCTTTACGGACTTTCTCCACTGCATCAAACACAGCATTGGAGGCGTGACAATTAATTGAAGGCACATCAGGAAAACTTTTACCCCATATTTGTGCCGCTCTAACAACAATATGTCCAGCGAATGGATTTTTATTTCTAATTAATTCATCAATTGAACATCTGGTATCTGCCATATTTTTGCAACCTCAATGACTGAGAAGGAAAATTTTAGACTTTTAAGAGTTTGGCGTAGCAGCGTAATCCATCGAGTTCTGTAGTTATGGAATCTTCAATTTTGTCTGGTGCGCTGTCTTCTACACTGCCGCCTTGCAGTTGCAAAATATCGTTAGCCTGCATTTCCAGTAACCATTTCTTGAAATCGGAACGACTAACGCGATCGCCTATTTCCCGACGAATTCGATATATCGGCACTAGATGATTCAGGTTGTAGTCACTGTTTAATCTGTCATAGACTCCCAATGTGACTTTCTCAAACTCCTGATAAGATTTCACAGTACTTTTTACACCGTTAACAGATGCAGCTGCACCAACTACCGTGCCATTCACCTGACTTATCCACTTCAACAGCGCATTTGCAGCCCAAGTTCCTACAATAGTTCCTTCAAACTTAAAATCAGAACTTTTTAAGCCTTCACCCAATACATCTAAACCCTTGGGAGATACCAGAGAGTACCCTTTTTTAGAGACAGCGATCGCTCCTTTTTTCTCCAAGCTCTCAAAGACGCCTTGATAATCTGCTGCCTTCTTGCCCTTTTGTACAACTCGCTTGGTAAGTTCGCCTTTCTTAATTTCCTGCTTCGTTCCTCCCAAATCCCATAAAGCTAACAAAAGACGAGTTTGAGTTTGAGCTTCTCTAGCCTTTACACTAGTATTTTGTGATGCCATATTTAGTAATCCAGTAAAAAATCAAGGCTTTGCAACCCATCTATGCGGGTTTTGTCTGTATAGCCCAGACTTGCAGAGGGCTATCAGACGTAATCTGTTGTTTCTCAGTACTAGTATAATTTTTTGAAAACTTAATAACTGGCGTAAAAATACTGAAAGAATCTCAAGAAAATCTTTGAGATTCCGCTAAATTGCATATATTTTTTTGTATAAATACAAGTGTATGATTAAGTATGTATTAATTTTAACAATCTTGTTATATCTAATATGCACGAATTTATGGAATAATAAACCGCAGAGAAGCCAGTGCGCCCTTGCGGGTTAAGAGACTTGTAGCAACTGGCGCAACGCAGAGGAGGACACTGCGCCCTTGGAGGTTGCCCGGAGGCGGAGCAACTCCTGCTCCGCTCCGTTGTAGCAAGTGTCTGTAACACAGAGTCAAGAGGATTTGAGAGAGGTTTTGCGTAAGTCCTATAAATAACTCATCACATCTAGGGAATTTGTGATGATAATAAATATGAAATTGGCAGACGAAGCGATGCTAATTAAATTATGAATTTAAAGTAAAAAGATTCCTATCAATACAATGTTGGTTAGTCCAAACGCAAATGGAACAAGCCAACGAGCCGTGCGATCAATTTTTGATGATAGCTCTTTATGTGTTTCTAAATTAATTCGATGTTTTACTACAGTATAGATAATTACCAAACTTATAAAAATATAAACTACCAGAATAAATCCATTGAGATAAGTTATGTAAGCAACTTTTGGTAAGTCTTCTGCAATTACGACATTAAATGCGATCGCTGATAATAAAGAACTAGTAGCTATAACAGTATTTGATTCAAAAGAGCGAGACCAAAATACTGTCCACGAAATAGCAATTATAAACAATAATGGCAGAATTATATTCAAAATATATGGTATGGAATAACGCGAAATATTGATTTCATATATAAATTCTGGATAATATACTTCTTCAAACTCCGATTTTTTCGAGCCGACTAATGCGTTATATTCTCCAATTGTCCATCCTGTCAAAAAAGCATTTGGAGATTTACCAGTTGTACGTTTGTCAACAATAAAGTTTATGTCTTTAGTGTTATATAAAGGAGTTGTGAGAATTAATCTTAGTCTTTGAGAATCAAAAGAGAATTTTTTCAAATTAATTTCATCATTAAATCGACCTGTAAATCGTTCTTTATAATATACAGTACCATCAGGTTTAACTTTTAATTCTGTATAAACGGTTTCTCGCTCGCGCTCAATATTTAAAAATTTGACATTAGGTAACCAGATTTCTCCTATTTGGTAAGTTTTATAATTTACACCATTTTGGGTTGGTTTAAATGCCAAACGTTTATCTTTCCAAGTTAAAAGTAAGTAAGCATCCAATGTAAAAGCTTCTTCTTTTTCATCAAAATCATCAAAATAGATTAGATATATACCTACAGCAACTTGAACAGGAGTATTGGTGTCAGGGCGACTTGTGGTAATTTGACGTGTAGTTTCTTCTGGAGCTTGTTGTGCGTTTACTTTTGGTACATTCAAAGATAGGCAAAGAGAAAGTAAAGTGAACAAATAAATAGTTTTTTGACGCATCATTACCTTAAATAACTAATAATTTTAACTCAAATTTTTCCATAACAAGCAATTAACGAGGAAACTGAAAATAGTTTAAAAGACAATGATCCCCCCAGTTCTTTTTCAAGGGGGGAACTCAATCTAGGTTTGAAGTCCCCCTTTTTAAGGGGAGCCACTGCGTTGGGCGGCTCTGCCGACTTGTAGCAAGTGGCGTGGATTTAGGGGGATCTCTATTTGTGTCGCATTCTTTTGTTAACTTGATATTACTTCAATTCCTCCGATTGCACTATCAAACTAAACTAACTTCTTCATTCAGTTCACTTTGCTTGATCGCTTCTTTTACTGATCCTTGAGCACCTGAAATTGTAATACTAAAATTACCACCTGCTTTTTGTTTATAAAACGCAAGATATCGCAAACTTTCATCAGAAATTGACTTGAGATCTTCCATATTCAAGACAACACCTGTAACTCCATGAGCTTTTTCCAGTTCTTCTTTGAAATACTTCAACATACTTGGTTCTAGAGAGCCAGCCATGTTAATCTTCGCAACCCCATCAGTTACTTCCATCAGATCGGCATCGAAATCAATGTCGGCAGGTATTATCCGCACCCTGATTTTTATTTCCGTCTGATCGGTTGGTAATTTGATTGTCAGTGCTTCGGCATCAAAATCAGTATATTTATGCCCATTAATCCACACTTCATCAATCCGAATACTACCGGGTGGCAGAATATCTGGCTGTACACGCAAGATATTGTCTGGAAAACCTCCGGGCTGGGGCTTGAAGAAGAAATCCATTGGTTCCTTATTAATCAGCAAATTGGTATAAATAGCAGCCAAGTAGCACAACTCAAAGGAGTGATAACCTGCCATTGAGTGACTGCCCTTACCGCGTTCAGTACCAAGTGCGTAGGGTTGTCCATTTGCTAAAACGTTAAAATAGACACCACCAGAATCAGTATCCAGGAAGTACACGTTATAGAAAGCAGCACCTTCTCTGGCAAACTGGATGAAATTCGGGTCTTTATAAACACCAGCCATGATGTAGTAGGCTAGAATTCCTTGCTCTTGTTGCCACCAAGCCTTGCGATCGTGCCAGACAAGGCGATGAAATTTTTGCCCTGGAGCTAATACCCGCTCTACCATGTCATACCAACCACCACGCTGGCGATCGCAACCCACACTAGGGATAACATGACCAATTTTTTCAGCAAAATCTTTATATGTTTCTTTTGCCTTGAGGCTATGCATCCGTGTCAAATTCCAGGCAATTTTTAGGTTGTGTCCCACAATTGCTCGATTTTGCTGTACTGTTTGGTAATCTTTTGACCAGTCATCATTGAACTTCTCTTGCACAAAAGGACTATTGTTATAGTCGGGGAAGTAAGTTGCGATCGTGTCAAAGGTGTATTCCAAAAAGTCAGCGTATTCTTGTTCGCCAGTGGCAAGCCAGAGATTGATCAAATAGGCAGGAGCGTGATCGCCGACAGAGTTCCAATTCTTTTTAGCCCGATTTCTTCCTAGAGACTCGCTATAGGGACTAAGAGTAATCGGATCGATGTGAGAGTAGTAACCACCTTTTTGAGTTTTGTCTTTGAAAAAGCGGTGAAATAAGTTGACTGTTGCCTTAATATCACTTACTATTCGGGGATCGCCTGTAATCCGGTAAGTTTGAGTAGGGCCAGCCAAAGCGTAAATCTGCTCGTAGCAAGGAATAGCATCGTAGTCATCGCCAAACTCAGAGGCAAAGATTTTTTGCTCGCTGCCGTCCTCCTTAATGTCAACGGCATGATACCAGTAGCAAATACCTTCGCTTTCGTCACGAAAGCGCATATGTTCGCGCAAGTATTTCGTGCCTTTTTCGGCAGCTTCTAAGAAATGGTCATCTCCTGTCAGTAAATAAGCAGAAGCAAAGCCATAAACTAAACGAGAGATTGTATCCGTCTCTTGCCGCCCAGACTTTTGCTTATCTCCCGTAATAGTTAAGTTAGTACGGTATTCGGAGTAGTCGATTTCGCTGTCGCCAAACTCGGCTTGAATGTAGAAGTCGGCTAACTCCCGCACCTGTTTAATCCACCAGTTTTGCTTTTCAAATAAGTACTCGTTCTCGGTACGCCCTAAAAAAACAATGTGCTTGGCTTCAAAATTTTGATTGCCGTTTTCCCCATCTGGGTAGAAGACACCGTAGACAAATACAAATCGTCCTGGCACCAGCATTTCTCGTATCTGGGCAGTGGCATCGCGATACGCTTCTCCCAAGTTACGTATGAGTTCGGCGAAGACAGTGGGGGTTAATTGGACTAAGAACTCTCGGTTATCGGAGGTTTTTAAACCAAAAGCGTCTTTAGTCTGGTCGAATTGGGTAACATACCCAGCTATCAAGTCTGAGAAGGAAAATTCTATTTTATTCATTGGATCTACTGCTAAAATCTAAAGAAAAAGAGAGAAAATTCACAAAACTATTTAGAAATCAGTACCACAACGCTACGACTCTGAACCCAGTAAGTCTTAGTTGTGATCAGAGTTTCCTTACCTTGTTCTGCAATATCTAAGGGGGATGGCTGGGAAGTGTCTACCGTTCTATACCACTGCCTGCCTGCAACGGTAGGAATTTCAAAATCAAGCCCTTCCCAGTACATATTCAGCATGATGTGAATATCTACCTCCTCGTTGAAGCCCCCCAAGGTAAAGGCTAAAACACGAGAATCAGGATCGTTCCAACCTGGGCTATATAATTGGCAACCATGCCAAGAAATATCCGCTAATCCGCGCTCATTGATCTCCCCACTAAAGAAACGCGGTCGGTGCAGAATAGAATGATGCTTGCGAAAGTCAATCATCAGTTTAAAAAACCGATAGATATGGGGATATTTCTGCAACTGCTGCCAATTAAACCAGCTAATCTCGCTATCTTGGCAGTAAGCGTTATTATTTCCTTGTTGGGAGTGCCTCACCTCATCACCTGCCAAGATCATCGGCACGCCTTGAGATAATAAGAGAATAGCGGCAAAATTCTTGACTTGGCGATCGCGCAAATCTTCAACCCAGCGATCGCCCGTTTCACCCTCAACCCCACAATTCCAGCTCAAATTATCATTGATGCCATCACGATTATCTTCGCCATTGGCTTCATTATGTTTGTAGTCGTAAGAGACTAAATCATTCAGCGTGAAACCATCGTGACAGGTGATGAAATTAATACTGTTAATTGGTAAATGCCCGCTAGATTGGTAGATATCGGCACTGCCACCAATCCGTGAGGCAACGGCACCAACTAACCCTGGATCTCCTTTGACGAAGCGTCGAATATCATCCCGATAGCGCCCGTTCCACTCTGCCCACCGATATCCGGGATAGTAGCCAATCTGATATAGCCCGGCAGCATCCCAAGCTTCGGCGATGATTTTTGTGTCGGCTAAAGTTTCAGATAGTTCAATATTCCATATTACAGGGGGATATGCCATCGGCGCACCGTCTTCACCACGAGAAAGTATAGACCCTTCATCAAACCGAAAGCCATCTACGTGCATTTCTCGTACCCAAAATTCCAAACACTCTAAAATGAACTTGTTTGCGAGCGGATGGTTGCAGTTAAATGTGTTACCACAACCTGTATAGTCCATGTAGTACTGTTTGTTTCCATGAACGAGATGGTAATAGATACTATTATCAAAACCCTTAAAGTTGATTGTCGGCCCTAGATGATTTCCTTCATCGGTATGATTGAAGACAACATCTAAAATTACCTCAATGCCCGCTTTGTGGAGCGCCTTCACCATATCCCGGAATTCTCGAATCTGGTTGCCAACCTCTGGATAAACACAATAGGGACTGTGGGGAGCGAAGAAACTAACTGTACTATATCCCCAGTAGTTTGTCAGTGGCTTGCCATTAACTTCCCGCAGTACTTGCTTGTGATCGAACCCAAAAATTGGCAACAGTTCCACGGCGGTAATGCCCAATTCCTTGAGATAAGGGATTTTCTCAATCACTGCCAAGAATGTACCAGGATGTTGACAGCCTGAGCTAGGCGAATTGGTAAACCCCTTGACGTGCATTTCATACACAATCGTTTCACTCATGGGGCGATTGATCGGGCGATCGCCTTCCCAGTCATAATCTGAGATGTCGATGACTACACTTCGTGCTGAGGTAGCCAAATTATCTCCCTCTCCACAAGCATCTGCCCGGTTCCATAGATCGGCGGTATTTCCTTTCGCATAAGGATCAATTAGAACTTTGTTTTGATTAAAGCGGTGTCCGGCATTAATGTCATGCGGCCCGTCTACGCGATAAGCATAGTGAATTCCTGGTTTTAAACCCCTCACATAAACGTGCCAGAAGTGAAAGGTTTTATTTACTTTCGGATCTAACTCAATAATCTGTATTGGTTCTAGAGCATCATGCTTATCAAATAACAAAAGTTGTATTTCTGTAGCATGTTGTGAAAAAACCGCGAAGTTCACCCCTTCTTGATCCGGTGTTGCACCTAGAGGATGTGGCCGTCCCTTCTCTGCTTGATATGTAATTTTAGGTGCATCTACTATTAACGTCATAATCCACTTCCTCTGTAATCCGATATTTAACTTGAAGCCAGCATTTCAATAATTTTCTTGGCAAACAAATGACAATGAGCGCCAGTGCGTCCTGTGACTAAATCCCCATCTACCACCACATCTTCATCGGTATAAATTGCGCCCATATTCACAACATCGCCATGCAAATTGTTATGACAGGTGACGTGACGACCGCGCACCAGTTCTGGTACAGGTGCAACTAGCCACATTCCATGACAAATTATGCCTTTGAGAATATTTTGATTGGCGAAAGCTTGTTTAATAAATCCAGTTGCTGGCGGGAGTTTATTCACATCCTCTGTGTATCTGAGGCGATCGGACACAAAAGCAGACGGCACAATGATGGCAGCATAGGTATTGAGTTCGTCATCATCTATATTTTCAAAACTTTCATTACAATCAAGCGGTGCATGATATTCGTGTCCCTTGAAAGTTATAGATTGCTGACCCCACAAGCGGGTAAGGAGATGAGCTTCAGCACCTTCTTCTGCAAAGCGGTAATGGTAGTACCAAATTTCGTGTTCGTAAAAGTCACTCTCAATTAGGATGCCAATTTTTTTCCCTTGTAGTGTTGCTTTTTCTTCCCGGCTTTTAGGCACACCCTTCAAATGATTCTGAGTTCCCGATTTATCTAAATGAGAAACTAACATAGTCCATTTCCTACAGTCTAAAGTCGTCTGCGGGTAACTTAATAGTTTTGTAGTCTTCAATAGGTACTATCAAACCTTGTTTGGAACTGGAGAATTTCCCATTGTTTTTGAGCGGATTAGTTTTGGAATCTCACCATCCGCACCAAATACGTCAACAGCAATGTCCCAAGGTGTTTTACCGTCGTGTCCTTTCAAGTCTAATTTGGCACCGCCTTTAATCAGGATCTCCGCACATTCGCTATATCCATGCCAAAGAGCATCGTGAAGGGGAGTATAACCGTTGATTGGCCCCTGAACATCCAAATCGATATCGGGGTGTTCAACCAGCATTTTCAAAATTTCCGGATTACCGTTATAAGTTGCTTTATGAATCGGAGCGCCTTTAAACACCCAGTCTTCGACCCTGACTTTCGCACCCGCCTTGAGCAGTTCTCTGACAATTTCTGTATGTCCATCACGGGCGGCAACTAAAAGGGGAGTATGCCCATCTAAAAAAGAGTTGACGTGAGGGTAAACGGTATTGACATCAGATCCATTTCCAATCAACTGCTTGACTGTCTCAAAATCACCATGATTGGTTGCTGCCATTACTTTTTGAGACTCAATGCTTTCTTGGGCAGCTTTTCTACCCGCGTCAATAATTTCTTTAATGGTGATAAATTTCTGCTTTTCTTCCCCTTGGTTAACATTGAGTTCAAAGTTGAGGTGATCGTCTAAAGTAAAGCCATAGTGGGTACTCAAACGCAGATTAGCTCCCCGTTCAACGATTAGCCTCACTAACTCCGGCCACTTGTACCATAGAGCATCCATAATTGGGGTATGCCCCATTGTGGGGGTGACAGCATCAAAAAACGCTCCAGCATCTAGTAGTAACTTCGCGACTTCGACACTACCGCCCTGACAAGCTTTGTGCAAAGGAGTCGCCCCAGTTTTGCTATCAGTCGTTAGAACATCTGCTCCAGCATCCAACAACAATTTCACCATTTCAACATTGCCATGACAGGCTGCGGTCATTAATACAGTTAATCCATTTTCTGGATTGCGGGTATTAGGATCTGCACCCTGTTGGAGCAAACTCTCGGCTGCTTCAATATCGTCATTTTCTACAGCTTCAATCAAACGCGCTCTTGAATCTCCCCGCAATGCAGCAATAATTGGGGAGGGATCGCAGTAAGATTTCCATTTGACAATCTTGCCATTTTGAATTTGCATCCAAGTGGCAAAAGTAATGTCAAAGGTGAGTCCAGTCGCTTTAACTGTTGTGATATCATGCACTGTGCCAAATGCTTGATCGCCTTGGACGACCAAATCAACTGGTTTAAAAACCTTCACATCTGCGATGCGATCGCGGGCTTGAAAGGATTGAGTCACCTCTGCCACACCGTGGGATGTGCCAATCCAAGGAATAATATCGCTGACGCCCTTTACAGGTTGTAGATTAATCCACTCAATATCGTCTGCCAGACAACTCATCGCAGTTTCATAGTCAGCTCGATCTAGGGCTTGAAACCACTTTTCGGCAATTTTTTGTGTTTCTTCCTGGCTCATGGTTCACCTCAGCAATTAATAATTCAATAGCGGCTAACCTGAATGCGAAAAAAGAAAAAATCTATGAAGGTTTGATATCTTCGTCCAAAATCCGATCCAAACACCGCTCGGCGATCGCGGCAATTGTTAGAGCCGGATTAACACAGGTACTAGAGCCTGGAATTAAAGACCCGTCCACGACATACAGGTTTGGATGTCCAGCTACACGACCGCAATCATCGCAAACTTGACCTATGCAGGCTCCTCCCAACTGATGACCTGTGACTTGAGCTGCAATTGGAGGAACGTCACCTCCATTTTTTTGACTCAGTAATTCGGCTAAATACTTAGCGGCTTCTTTCGCTTTGGGATCACTTTCAAAATTTAATTGGACTGTATCTGAAGCTGGCTCGTAACTAAAATTACCCCGATGAGGAGTCATCGCAAACACAAAGCTACCGATAACATTGCGATCGGGAAAATCCGTTTCAAATCTCGGTAACGGCGCTCGCATCATTACACAGGGATAGATGGGATTCTCGTAATTAAGAACAACGATCGCCCCTGGGCCGCCTAAATGCGGATTAGTCTTTTCTGAGAGATTAGTGCGAAAGGCATAGGTATCCCCATCGTTGCCAAATCCTTGACCGAGAGTATCATTAATTCTTGGTAAATCTCCTTTTGCTTTCGCTTTAATGAGGAGTTCGCAAGTTCCCATCACACCAGCAGCCATAAATAAGTATTGGCAGGTTAATTTTTGCTGGTCAATAACTTCGCCGCGATCGTTAATTATGTCTACCGAAACTTCATAACCTCCTTCTGGTTTTTCAGCAACTTTGGTCACGAGATGGTGAGTGCGAATTTCAACTGAACCTGTTTGTTCAGCCAACTTGAGATAGTTTTGATCGAGAGTTTTCTTGCCGCCACTGTTATTGCCAAACCAAAACTCAGCTGCAATCACAGAAGGAACTCTTTTTCCTGCCATTTCCTCACGGACAATATCCCAATCTACCCCCATTGGAAATCGATTAATACCGTTAGTTAAGCCAGTGTTTGTTGACTCAACATAAGGAAATCCTGCTTTGAGTGCGTGTTGTTCTAATACCTTTAGTCCCAGATAATATTCACTCTCTAGAACATCATCGGGGATAGGTGCAGAGCCAATTACAGAGTGAACCCGTGGAAAATAGACAGAATCCATCTGTTCATAGCTAATCGAGCTAGGAAATACCTGCTCAAATAATTCCCGTGGTGGCTGAATGAGAATACCTCCATAAGCAAGCGAGCCACCGCCAACACCACAACCGACGAGAAACTTATAATTTCCTCTTTCAAGGATTTCCAGCACTCCGGTATATTTCTCGATCGCAATTCCCTCATAACCTGGAGTTTTAGTGACTTTATTTAGCCACTCTGCTCGCCCATCTGGATTTCTAAAGGTTGCAAAAGTAGCATTTTGAGTCGGATCTTCAATTGTCCAGCGACGCCCTCTTTCTAGCACCACTGTTTCAATTCCAGCCTCTCCTAAACGCAATGCGGCTACAGCCCCACCAAAGCCGCTACCAATTATAATTGCTTGTACATTCATAGTTGTTTCCCTTCTGGATGAATGCTTTTAACGCGGCTGTGGCCCTATAACCCAATGTTCGGTTGCAACAAAAGTGTGGACATATTTGGGTTCGATAAAATTAGCCAAATCCTGTTCAGCTTCTTTGCCTTGTGGCGAATTTAGAGCTTTTTCAAGTGATTGGACATCATCAAACCAAAGCTGGGAAACGCAGTCTAAGATAGATTCCCCAATTGCATAGAAACTATCGCGCACATGACACTGAAGATAACGTCGCAAACCTGGAAGTTTTAGATCCTTTGGTGCATGAACCTCTAAACTGTACTTGCGAAATTCCTCTAGCGGCATCCCAGCTTTACGCTTGACTAGAGCAAAAACTTTAACCATAGTCGAATCTTTTTGCAAAGGCTCACCTTCCATCAAGACGTGAGTTGTTGTATCCAAAACCACAGTTCGCCAGAAAGCAGCCCAATTAGGTTCATCTAGTCTTGCACCTGCTAAAAATTCCTTCGTCTGAAGGGATGCTAATTGCTCTTCTTCATTCTCTAGCCATATTTCCGCTACACCACTAAAAAGAGGATCTTCTGGTTCCTGACCAAATGGGATACGAGTATCAATCAAGTAACGCTTGATCTGAGGAATTTTACTAGCATAGTAAACTGCATGAAAATTGACCCAGTAATTCTGGAATTCCTTCTCAGTCATACCAGGTTTAGGGTGGGCAAATATCAGTTGATGGATCATAAAAACCTCATGAATATAGTAGCTTTACTAGGACTTACTCAAAATAACTCTCTAACTCTTATTTCTCCGTGCCTAGAGCGGTTTGATTCTTCCGTAACTCGTGGGTAAGTTCTAATTACGTTATTTATCTCGAAAACTATTGACTAATTGTTCATATTTGGCGGCGGGACGTTGGGATCGAGGATGAGGCTCCGGCTTTGGTATTTCCAAGTGTCAGCAATTTTCACTAACCGATCTTCGTATAATCCAGTTCTGATGATAGAGGCGGGAATATTCCCAATATCCATGGCGATGATATAACATCCTCCTTTCGCACCTCCAAAATCAGGTTCAATTGTGAGGTTATTGTTCCAGTGCCGAGTAGTTTGCACATCAGGAAAGGTGTTATAAACATCGATCAACTCCTGCGTTCCTGTGGCTTGTGTTATGAGTGTTCCATCCGCGTTCTTTAGCAAGAATGTGCCATCAGGTGTAAATGTATCTGCCCATTTGGCAGCGTTGTAACCCTCTAGAAGTCCATCAAGGGCATAGAAATAGTTGCTGTTAAGCTGCCCAATTGCAAGGATATCGTTAGGCGGCAGTAATTTTTTAGGCTGTTGGGCAGAGATTTGCAGGGGATTAAAACTAATCAAAACTATGACTGAGAGTCCAACTCCAGCTAGAAGTAACATTCTTCGCCGTGTTAGTTTCTTTTGTCGCCTACCCTGTTTGTCGGAGTCTTGATAAATCACGTTCTTCTTTGATGAAGATTGTGAAATACCAAATATAGACAAGATTTTCTGAAATGATAGCGGCATATTTCTGGATTTGTTTGTCGTTGATGTCTTCAAGACTTTCGTGATACTCGAAAGGAGCATGATATTAATAACCTTTAAACGTCAAAGACTTTTGACACCATAGGCAGGTTGGCAGCATTAGCAATGCCTTCGACTGATTTCATTGAGATGTTTTATAGCCTCAGGCATCAATTCGACAAACTGAATCAGATTGCCATCACAGTCTTTAATAAACTGAAAGCTTAACTGGAGATCGTAATCTACTCGTTTTACCCAGAGTGTTTCAATTCCTTTGCTTTTGAGTTCTGCAATCTTGGCATCAAGATTATCTACCAGAAGAGCAAATTGCGAAATACCTTGAATGTTAGTGTGAGCAGGGGGATCATTACGCGGTGGTGAGATTGGCACTGAGCCATTTTGCTCTATGAGTTCAAGTCTGAAGTCATCTAACTCTAAAACGGCAATTCGCGTTCCAAAATCCGGAAAATCTTTTCTTGTAAATATCTGATATCCAAGCTTCTCCTGATACCATTTGACGGCTCTATCAATATCTGGAGTTGATATGCTGACGTAAAACAGTCTAAAGGGAAGCATAGGCATATCCTTGGATGAATGTGATGCTTTAGGTGTATGAGCAGAGATTTGAGCAGGGCGAACACCACTCAAAAATAGTGCTGAGAGTCCAGTTCCACCAAGCAACATTCTTCGCCGCGTCACTTTCTTTTGTTGCCCACCCTGGTAATTAGAGCCTTGATACATAGCGTTTTCCCTTACTACTGCCCACACCTGATCCCAATCATTTCTGGGTGAACATTACCCTCTAAAACCAGGTCAATTAAAAATGGCCCGTTATGTGACAATGCCTGCTTGATTGCCGGAGCAATTTCTTCAGGTTTTTCAACCCGGATGGACTCAACACCCATCGAACGGGCGATTTCATCAAAGCGAATAGCTGGCTTGGATAAATCAAAACTCAGGGGAAAATCATGCTCTGGAATACCTTGTTCTTTCCAGTAAGCTTGGATGTTCAACTGCAATATTCGATAAGATCTGTTATTGCAGACAACAAACTTCGCATCTACATTGTGGCGAGCCGCTGTCCAGAGAGCTTGAATGGTATACATAGCCCCGCCGTCACCTGTAAACCCAATCACTGTCTTGTCGGGGTTGGCAATTTTAGCACCGATCGCTCCTGGTATGCCCACACCCAAAGAACCGCCACGAGTTAGAAAGTAATGTCCTGGTTTAGTTGTCGGTCTGTAGCGTGTCACTGCCGGAGAGTTTGTCAAAGCTTCATCGAAGATAATGGCATCCTCCGGTAATTGCGTCGCCAGTTCTGCCATAAAGCGAGATAAATGCAGAGGTAGTGCATCCCAATCTATGCGATCGCGCTCTAACTCACTCTCATGCTTGTCTGCTTTTGCTTGCGCAATTTCATCTGCTCTTGCTTGGGCAGTTGCTTTCTGCTCTTGTGTCATGACGCTTTCTAAGACAGCCGCCAGCTTCCCAAGGGTGAGTTTGGGATCGCTAACCATCCCCAGATCGACTGGATGATTTTTTGCAATCTCATAGGCATTTAGATCTATGTGAATAACTTTTGCCCCTGGAGCAAAAATATTACCTAATTCAGGGAAAACCTCTGGTAAAAGGTAGCTACCACAAACTAAGTTGACATCTCCTTTAGAAGTTATGGGCAGGCTTTGATAGCCAAACATATGCCCTGTCGCCCCTTGGTACAAAGGATGCACATGGCTCATATTTAATTCACCAGCATCCGCTTCCCATACCTCTGCGCCTAATATCTCTGCAACGCGTACTAATTCATCCTGCGCGCCAGAAAAAGCTACTCCATCACCCACAAAAAAAATAGGTTTTTGAGCGGCTGCCAACATAGCAGCTGCACAATTGAGCAACTCTTCGTCTGGTACTACTTTAGTGGAAGGGAAAGAAGTTGGTCTCACCTCCTCAGTTACAGGAGCGTCTAAAATATCTTGGGGCAAGCAAACATATACTGGCCCTGTTGGGGGAGTAGCAGCAATTTTGATGGCTCGTCGCAAAACGCGCAGGAGAGAAGATGGCTCTTTTACCATCGTTGACCATTTGGTAACAGGTTCAGCAAAAGCTACTAAATCACCTGCCATTTGAGCATCCATCGCCTGATACTTAATTCCAGCATCTCCACCGATCACGACTAGTGGCGAGTGACCCCGTTTTGCCTGATAAAGAGCACCGATCGCATTCCCTAAACCAGGGGTACTGTGTATCTGCACTACTGCAGGCTTGCGAATTGCTCTGGCATAACCATCGGCTGCCATGACTGCAACTGTCTCTTGTAACGTCAAAATGTACTTCAGATCTGGGTAATTCCAGAGGGCATCAAGAAAACCCTGCTCAACTGTACCAGGATTACCAAATATATAACGGATGCCATCTGCAAGAAATTGCTCCAGAATTGCAAAGCGCCCAGTTTTGTTCATTATTGATTGCCTCATGCAGGGCTTATAGCTGTTCCAGTATTTCTCTATTGCTTACCACCCGTAGCGTGTCAGTCCTTTTTCTAGAACTGTGACCAAAACGCGACCGCACTCTACAGAGGAAGCTGTGGAACGACTGGTAATAAAGGGATAGTCAACCATTACAGAAGTCTCATGACCGACTCTGCCAATGTAAGCACCTTCAGGCCCAACTGCATCACGGAGAATAAACTCTAGCGGGTAAAACGGAGGGCCAAAATTGATATACCCATCACCAAATCCCTTGTTCGTACCATCAATTGCATGGGGGCCTTCAAATCCCGTCCCATCCATATAGTCATAGTCAATCGGATGACCAGTGACGTGCTTGCCCCAAATCAAGCTCTTTTTCTCTCTGAAGTCCCGTGCAAATGCCAGGCAGGCAACACCGTAGCACTCAGCAGCGATCGGTTTGTTGAGCTTATAAAAGCCGATAATGAGTTCGTGCAATCGATAATTATTCGCCAAATCAATCATTGCCCCACTACCACCGACAATCACCAAAGCGTCGTATTCAACTAGTTCTTCAGCAACAATCTGGTCAATTTTCTTGTAATAGGCTTCCATGTCTCTAAGATAAGTTGCAGAACTGGGGTAGGCTCGCTGCGGAAACCAATGAGCAAGGCTCTTGGGATGATCTAGGCGATTGGAATAATCCACTTTGCGTGTTTTTTCTGCCATTTGTTCTGATGTGACTGATCGCCCCAAAGGTGGATCGGTATAGCCAGGCGCACAACTAACCGAAAGTGGAGTTGGCTTTTTTCCAGTTGGAGTCAAGAACGTGATGTCATATCCGGCGGCATCGCACGCCTCCAACGGCCCAATCAGTTCTTCTCCCCAGTAACCCCATTCAGATATTACTAATAACACCTTTTTCATTGTCTTATCTCCTGTGATTGCGATTACTATGTTTGCGATAACTGCACTAAACACTAACAGTTAACAGATTCAGACGTCCATTCCACTTGGTTAACTGTATCTATTCACTGAATTCAAAATCTAAAAACTCAGCTGACTATTTAGTAAAAGCCGTATCTCAATGGCTTTAGCATATGGTTAATTGTGCAATAGAGAAGGTTAGTTAGCTGAGAGTTAATTATAGTAAAAATTGTAGAAAATGAATCAGTCTTAGTAAGGAAATTACTCCGCAAGTTAGACTGATATGAGTAAACTACAAACAATTAAAGCTACTTCAGTGTTACCAAAAATTATGATCTAACTGCAATCTTGTTTGTATCTACTATCTTCACCTAAATCTTTAAGTTATTTGAGGATGATTTAACTCTATAATTAATCCTTTTTCTAAATTTATTATGTTCTTTTTCCTGTAACGCAATCTCATTAAAAATGAAAAAATGGCGTGTTTTTTCTTTTTTAAATTTATATTTGAAGATTGTGAGTGTAATTGAAAACAACAGCTGTAATTTAACCCATGCTTATTGTAAATCCAACAATTTTTATTTTTATTTCCACTTTAGTTTTTCAACCTCTGAATTTTTAATTTTTAAAGCTTGATAGTGTTTAATAGGGTTTTCCTTGATGATTTTGAGTTTAGCTCTATGTTTGAGAGTAAAAGAATCAAAAAATTGTATGTTAGTCAGCTGTAAAAATTATGAAATTTATATAGACCATTTGAAAAATGGTAAGATAAATCCCTGCCTATTCTGACAATAGTTTTTTTATTAAATTTGAGTTGACGACTAATTCACTTAGTGCCTAAATTTCCTTAATCACTGCTAATTTTTCAGCATTGATCTCATTTGTGTGAAAGGAAATCCTATTTTTTCACCATTTTTATGGCTAAAATTATAGGAAAAATCAAAAATTAGCGTTAGCCTAGCCTTAACAGAAAATCTTATCACAGAGTGTTTGCTCAAGCTGTTGTGTTCTACATAAATTTTTATAATCACAAGTTTCCATTTTTGTAAGCATTGCTCAAAAAGGGTTGTAGCTTCTAAATAAGTTGAGACAAGCAACATTAAGATTAGATCAGCGATCACTAAAACTCAATTTCCAGCTAAGTAGCTCTTGCCGAACTACATACTAAAAAGGGGATTAGGATTTGGGGATTGAAATTTATTTATTCCTAATCCCTAGTTCCTAATCCCTAGCCCCTATTTACTCGCTCTACTTAAGTAATAGGCAGTCAGTAGGAAACAACTTTCACCCGCCAAGAATGAAAGTGAAATTCGTACTGTTCCCCGTTCCCCCAACCGTGTTAAGAGTTCCCGACTTTCAAGACAGAGGGTAAAAGACTGTTTTTGTCTGCGCTCTAGAAATTGACATTTTACATTTAATTATGTCTGCTATGTCTTCTGGCTTATATCCTCCAATTACGAAGTAGCTGGTGGATTAATAAAACGATTGGCAAATCTCAGAACATCGCCCAAATCTGTGTCACCATCGCGATCGCTATCTAGAAAAGTATTTAAAATCGGATTTGAGGCTTGAATACCAGGTATAGTAGCACCCATATTTAAGAAACCTAACACCGCCGAAATTAAACTTGGCAAAGCAGCCTGAATCATATTGGGGCTTAATCCTGTTTTTTGAGAAACTGCTTGAACTATTTGCTGCTGTAACTGAGGCGACAGCAGAGATTGTTGCCCAGATGCACTTGCACTAGTAGTGACAGCTTGATTAATGAGATTTTGTAACTGAGCGCCACCTAAAGCTGACTGTTGCTTTTGTAGTGTGGGACGAAGTATATTGCCCAAAACTGACATTGCACTTTGGATTTGAGATGGCTGGATGCCTCGATTTGTTGCCAACTGCTGAATCGAGTTTGTGATTGACTCTAGTTGATTAACACTTCCCTGCTGATTGGGATTGTTAATTGCACTGAGAACGTCAAAGAAAAGTCCCATATTTTATCTCCTCACTTTAAAGATTGATAATTGGGGATTGGGTATCGGGAAGAGGACACGGGGAGGTGGGGACGCAAAGACACGGGGAATGTTTTTGATAGATTCTCCGCGTCTCTCAGTCTCCGCGTCTCATGCTCTGTTGGCCCTTGTCTGATGGCACATGAACGTGGAAGGAGCGAATAATCCTTAACCAACGATTTTCATCTGTGTAGTAACCTATTTCTGCAATGTAGTCGCGATCGCTAACTGGAATGGAAATATGCTTGTCTTGATCGTGCTCATCACATCTATACTCTTGAGTGCTGTGGGCTTGCTGATTGTCAATATCAAGATTTGTCACATCGTGAACTCGCAACATCAACCTGCGTCCGCCCTGCTGTCGCGCAGCTTCTTTATATTCATCGGAGATTTCCCAATAGGCGTAAGCATCTCCAGAGTTACGAGGTACTAAGATAATTCGGCAGTCGCCCTTCATGGTTGGTTGAGTATCATCTGTGCGTAGATGAACCGCTGCTTGTTGCCAAACATCGTCACCACGATTAGACTGTCCTCTATCTACAAATGATCGAGCGGCTTCACCGATTCCTGCAACTGCGGCAGTACCTCCTGCAATTGTTCCGCCGAATTGATTTGCTATATCTCCAGCTATGTTAGTCGTTGCCTTGGATATATTCTCAACTCGCTCAGAGTTGGCTCCATCGTTGGAAAGTCTAGCTGTACTGTCCTGTGAGAAAGTATATGGAACTTTTACAGGAGCGGAGCGAGCAAGTTTTAGCCAACGTGCATCGGCAGTGACATAGCCTAATTCTGCAACATAGTCGCGATCACTCTCAGCAATAGGGATATGCAAATCTGATGCTTGCTCATCACATTCTATTTCCCGAACTCTATGAGCAGGCTGTTGTTCTAGATCGATGCCTGTAGTATCGTAAACACGAAGTGCTAGTTGTTGTCCACCTTGTTGCCGGAGTTCAGCTTTGCGTGCTTCTGGAACTTCCCAGTAAACATAAGCATCTTTGGAGTTGCGAGGCACCATGATCAAACGACTTTCATCTTTTGTTACCGGGCGATCGCTGACTAAAGAATTAGCTGCTACCACAGTCGGGATCCCAACAACAGGTTTACAGGCAGGAACCCGCACTGGAGCCGAACGAGCAATTTTCAGCCAACGATTACTGTGGTTAACATAACCGAGTTCAGCAACATAATCACGGTTGTCTGTTGTAATTGGTATGTGCAAATCTTGCGCTTGTGGATCGCAATCAAACTCCTTGGTGCTGTGTGGTGTTTGCCGATCCATATCGATATCAGTGACATCGTATAGGCGCAGTTTTAATTTATGTCCTCCTTGCTGTTGCAAATCTGCTTTCACCTGATTGGGAATTTCCCAGTAAGCATAAGCATTTTTGCAATTTCGGGGTGTCAAAATTATCCGGCTCTCAGGAAGACTGACTGGAGCAGCAGGAACAGGTGCTGCCACTGGTGTATGGGTGGGAGCAGTGGTGCGCCGACTTAACCACCACAACAATCCACCCAAACCCAGTAACGGAATTAGCAACAACCACCACCACGGAAACTCACCTTGAGATTCTGTTGTAGCTGTGGTGGCGGGAGTGGTTGCAGGTGAAGGAGTTGCTTCGGTTGTAGGTGAAGGAGTTGCTTTAGGAGCAGCGATCGCATTCCCCGCCCTAGCTTGTTCAATGATTTGCTGGTTTTCAGGAGCAGTTGCATAGCCTAAAAATGCAGCAGCGGCAGGACTAGGATTGGCTTTTTGGTAAGCATATCCCAAAGGTTGGGAGAATGGATAACGGGGATCGGTGGGAGGAACATTGTGTAGCGGCACAACTTGGACATTGGGGTTATTTATAGCCTGATCGACGATCGCATACCCAATGCCATCCGCTCCTAATTGTTTGATTACCGCTTCGGTAGTGTCTTGTGTAAGTTTGACAGCATTTGCACCCGTTTGAAATGGAGCTTTCTGAAAAACGGGATAATTTTGAAGTGCTTGCCGTAAGTCACTATTTTCTGGGCGATCAATCAAGCGAATTGCTTGGGGAGCTCCCCCAACTTGCGACCAATTGGTAATTTCGCCCCGAAAGATTCTAGCAAACTGTTCAGAAGTTAGGCTACTATTAAACGGATTATCCTTTCCGATAATTACAGCAATCTTGTTACGGCTAATAGGAACAGTTGCAATTCCTCGCGCTTGTTCTACTTGGGTGAGCGAACGACCAATCGCAGCCACATCAATCTTTCCATCCCCTAACGCTTGTACAGAAGCATCTGTTCCATCGTAACCAATATTGACCTCTGTACCTGGAAACTTAGCTTTAAACTGTTGTGCAAGTGCCTGATTAATCTTTTCCATACTGGGTGTGCCATTAATCTGCACTTGTGTACCATTAGGAACAGATTGTGGAACAGGAAAAGAAGTACTGATACCCGACGATTGGGCAAGTACAGGAAGAACAATAGAAGAGACTGCTGAGGAAGAAGAAACAGTACTCAAAGCTAATGCGGTTGCTACTGATGCCAGCGATATTTGTTGACGAAACATCTTGTAAAACCTGCTTTCAAATGTTTCAATCTAATGTAAAAACTGTCAAAAAATAACCTTAAAATTTCCCCTAAATCTAGAGTTACGTAATTCCTCTTTCTCTTTAATGAGACTCATCTTGGAAATTTGAAAGTTTCATCGTTACTAATATGATGAAGTTCTGAAATGGGTTTACTAAGGCTATTTAATAAATTTACAACACGTGGCTTGGCTCTAATTAGCAGTTTGGATATCAGGGAAACTCAGATAACATTAATGATGGTAATTTTACAAGTTAGATTTTTGTGAAAATACATCAATTAAAATAGAAAGTAGCGCAAAAAAGTAAGAATACTATAAGGAGAAAATAATATTTTAACTCTTAGAGTAGAGAAGATTGATAGTATAAACATTAAATAGTAGTTTAGTAGCTTGACTAATTTTAAATGCGAATAAATGCGAAATTTTTGATGGGTTGGGTTTGTAGTGAGCACTTTAGTGCTTGAATTTTTGAGTACTTTAAATCCTGACTACAAGTGCATACTCCTTTCAATTACTGCGATCACCTAATCATATCGTGTCTGTTTAAAAACATATCATTGAGGCTGACACGGTGAGACAGCCAGACGCAAAGACGCGGAGATAATGATGATAACTGATTAACCGGACTTAATATAGTGTTACGTTTAACCCGAATAATTGCGAAGAAGCTCCTTAGATAAGTATCTAAACAAAATTCATTACACATTTTTTTGCTGTTCCCCGTTAAGAGTTCCCTGTTCCCTTGCCTCTACCCATAACTTTAATTTTGCCTAACCGCTTAATAGATGTCTGTTCTTTATACAAAGTGCCTATCGAGCCACTGCACTAGCTCCCCTACATCTTCAAACCTGAGTTTCGGGGGTTTCTTGTGAAAAACCCACATCAATCAAGGCAAGCACCCCGGTTACTACAACGGTATGCGGGCTAACCAACTATCTTTACTAGGGGTGTAGTGAATCTCTAAGCGGTGAGCTAATCAATCAGCAACATGAGCACGAAAAGCTTGAGCGGGTGAGGCAACGTGATCAGTATTGAGATTGTCACACACTAACTTAGTGAGATAAATTCATTAAGCCTGCCTAAAAGCGAGGAATCAAACGATCTAAAAAATTTACTACTGTTTAGTTTTCACTAAAGTCGTCCGAAAGTCTAGAAATTTTGGAAAATAATAAATTAAGTCGAAGCTCGCAAGACTAACCAATCTGCTTGGAAAATATGACTCATCCCTTTTTAGAACGCCTGCATAGTCCCGATCGCCCAGTTCTTGTCTTCGATGGCGCGATGGGAACCAACCTGCAAAGGCAAAATCTCACTGCTGACGATTTCGGTGGTGCTGAGTATGAAGGTTGCAACGAGTACCTAGTTCATACTAATCCCGAAGCTGTGGCAAAGGTTCATAGTGATTTTCTTGCTGCCGGTGCTGATGTCATCGAAACCGATACTTTTGGCGGTACGTCGATAGTTCTAGCAGAATATGACTTGGCAGATCAAGCTTACTACCTCAGTAAAAAAGCCGCAGAATTAGCAAAACGCGTTGCAGCGCAATATTCCACCCCTGAAAAACCTCGGTTTGTTGCTGGTTCAATGGGGCCGACAACCAAACTGCCAACCTTGGGACACATCGATTTTGATACAATGAAAGACGCCTTTGCCGAGCAAGCAGAGGCACTTTGGGATGGTGGTGTTGATTTATTTATTGTTGAGACTTGCCAGGATGTACTGCAAATTAAAGCAGCGCTGAATGGCATTGAAGAAATTTTTGCTAAAAAAGGTGAACGGCGTCCCTTGATGGTTTCTGTAACAATGGAAACTATGGGAACTATGTTAGTTGGTACGGAGATTAGCGCCGTACTGACAATTTTAGAGCCTTATCCAATAGACATTCTCGGTTTAAACTGTGCCACTGGCCCAGACTTAATGAAACCGCACATTAAGTATCTTTCTCAACATTCTCCCTTCGTAGTTTCCTGTATTCCAAATGCGGGTTTGCCTGAAAACGTCGGCGGACAAGCACACTACCGTCTGACACCAATGGAATTGCGAATGGCGTTGATGCACTTTGTTGAAGATTTGGGTGTCCAAGTGATTGGGGGTTGCTGTGGGACACGTCCAGAACATATTCAACAATTAGCAGAAATTGCTAAAGACCTGAAGCCAAAAATCAGACAGCCGCAAATAGAACCAGCGGCAGCATCAATTTACAGCATTCAACCTTACGAGCAAGATAACTCCTTTTTAATTGTCGGTGAACGGTTAAACGCCAGCGGTTCTAAAAAATGCCGGGAATTGCTCAATGCCGAAGATTGGGATGGGCTGGTTTCAATGGCGCGATCGCAAGTCAAGGAAGGCGCACATATTCTCGATGTCAACGTGGATTATGTGGGACGTGATGGCGTGCGAGATATGCACGAAGTCACCTCGCGCTTAGTCAATAATGTGACACTACCTTTGATGCTCGACTCCACAGAATGGGAAAAGATGGAGGCGGGTTTAAAAGTCGCTGGAGGTAAGTGTATTCTGAACTCCACCAACTACGAAGATGGAGAACCACGTTTCCTCAAAGTGTTGGAGTTAGCGAAGAAATACGGTGCAGGTGTAGTAATTGGCACCATTGACGAAGACGGAATGGCACGAACAGCCGAAAAGAAATTTCAAATTGCCCAACGCGCCTATCACCAAGCTATAGAATATGGCATTTCAGCCCGCGAAATCTTTTTCGATCCATTAGCACTACCTATTTCTACGGGTATTGAAGAAGACCGCGCTAATGGCAAAGCTACAATTGAAGCGATCCGCCGCATTCACCAAGAATTGCCCGGATGCCATATTATTCTTGGTGTTTCCAACGTTTCCTTTGGCTTGAACCCAGCAGCGCGAATCGTGCTGAACTCGATGTTTTTGCATGAAGCGATCGCGGTGGGAATGGATGCAGCTATTGTCAGTGCCAGCAAAATTTTACCGCTGTCAAAGATTGAACCCCAACACCAAGAAGTTTGTCACCAGCTAATTTACGATGAACGGAAATTTGAGGGTAATGTCTGCGTTTACGATCCCTTAGGGGAACTAACAACAATGTTTGAAGGGGTGACAACCAAACGCGACAAAGGCGTTGATGAAAATCTCCCCATTGAAGAAATGCTCAAGCGCCACATTATTGACGGCGAGCGGATTGGTTTAGAAAAACACCTGGAAAAAGCCCTAGAAACATACAAACCGCTCGACATTATTAACACCTTTCTGCTAGATGGCATGAAAGTAGTGGGTGAATTGTTCGGTTCAGGGCAAATGCAGCTACCATTTGTGTTGCAGTCAGCAGAAACCATGAAAGCTGCGGTTGCTTACCTAGAACCTTTCATGGAAAAATCCGAAGCTGGTAATAACGCTAAAGGTACAGTAATTATTGCCACAGTTAAAGGCGATGTCCACGACATTGGCAAAAACCTCGTAGATATTATTTTGTCCAACAACGGCTATAAGGTAATAAATCTGGGGATTAAACAGCCAGTGGAAAATATCATTAAGGCATATGATCAGCACAAAGCTGATTGTATCGCGATGAGTGGCTTGCTCGTGAAGTCCACTGCCTTCATGAAAGAGAATTTAGAGGTGTTTAACGAAAAGGGAATCACCGTTCCCGTAATTTTGGGTGGTGCGGCGCTGACTCCCAAATTTGTCCACGAGGATTGTCAAAATACCTACAAAGGTAAGGTAGTATATGGCAAAGATGCTTTCTCAGATTTACACTTCATGGATAAATTAATGCCAGCGAAGTCTTCTGGAAAGTGGGATGATCTTAACGGCTTTTTGGATGAATTTGCCGAAAATGGCAAAGTATCGGAAAATGGACATACAAAGCCTGTAACAGAAGCAGAAACTGTTGAGGAAACAGCACCTACCGAAACAAAGGAAATAGATACTCGTCGTTCGGAAGCAGTGGCGGTAGATATAGAACGTCCCACACCGCCTTTCTGGGGAACAAAACTGTTACAGCCTAGTGATATTTCTTTAGAGGAAGTATTTTGGTATTTGGATTTGCAAGCTCTGGTTGCAGGGCAGTGGCAATTCCGCAAGCCGAAGGAGCAATCGAAGGAAGAGTATCAGGCTTTCTTGAATGAGAAAGTTTATCCAATTTTGGAGGAGTGGAAGCAGCGAATTCTTGAGGAGAAGTTGCTGCATCCACAGGTAATTTACGGGTATTTCCCTTGTCAGGCTGAGGGGAATTCGCTGTATATTTATGAAACGAACCACATTAGACGCGAAGCGGCTTCCCGAAGGGTAGACGCAAAGGACGCGAAGGAAGTAGCAAAGTTTGAGTTTCCCAGGCAGAAGTCTTTGAGAAGACTATGTATTGCAGATTTCTTTACACCGAAGGAGTCGGGAATTATTGATGTCTTCCCGATGCAAGCTGTGACGGTGGGACATATTGCCACGGAGTACGCGCAGAAGCTGTTTGCAGATAATAGATACACAGATTATCTGTATTTCCACGGTTTAGCCGTGCAGGTGGCGGAAGCGTTGGCTGAGTGGACACACGCTAGAATTCGGCAAGAGTTGGGTTTTAGCGCTGAGGAACCCGATAATATTCGGGATATTTTGGCACAGCGATATCGTGGCTCAAGGTATAGTTTTGGATATCCGGCTTGTCCGAATATTCAGGATCAGTACAAGCAGCTGGAGTTGTTGGGAACTGACAAGATTAACTTGTATATGGATGAAAGTGAGCAGCTTTATCCGGAACAGTCTACAACAGCGATTATTGCTTATCACCCAGTAGCGAAGTACTTTAGCGCGTAATCTCTTAACCCCTCTTTGCAAACAGAGAGGGGGAATTTAGGATGAAATACCAGAAAAATTCTGGATATCAGCAAGTAATATCCTGAAAAACCTGTATTTACGTACAAAATCAGGTGAATATACGAATTTTTCCATCTATGATCTGATAAAGATAATATCGGTGAAAATTTCTAGATATCCAACCTAAATAAGGTGGTTATACGGAAAAATTCTGTATATATAGTTGGATATTGACGATATCCAGAAAATTTCTTGATATTATTAATAATATGCTCGTAATCCTTTCTCTACCTAAGTTGCTTAGTGTGATATACGGAAAGTTTCCGCATAATTAATAGTTATGCCGCCTTCAGTTATTGGTGAGGCAGTATCCTGAAAAGTGTCTATCGGTGCTTCAAGTTTATTATGAAATTGCCAATATTCCAAGTTGATGCTTTCACAGATAAAGTGTTCGGTGGTAATCCTGCTGCGGTTTGTCCTCTTGAACAGTGGCTAACTGACGATGTAATGCAACGAATCGCACTAGAGAACTCTGTTGCTGAAACAGCATTTTTCATTCAGTTAGGTGAGGGCTTTGAGATCCGTTGGTTTACGCCAGAAATTGAAATGGATTTATGTGGTCACGCAACATTAGCAACAGCACACGTTATAGCAAGGCATCTCAATTTTTTAATGCCTTCCATCCAATTCCAGTCGAAAAGTGGGGAGCTTACAGTAGCAGTTGAGGAGGAGTTACTAACCTTAAATTTCCCTTCTCGTAAGCCCGAACCATGTGAAGCTCCACAAGTTATTTTGGATGCACTTCAGCATAAGCCTGTAGAGATTTTGAAGTCCAGAGACTATGTGCTTGTGTTTGAAGATGAAAACGTAATTCGACATCTGAAACCCAATCAAAGTATTCTTAACCAAATCAATCTTGATCCTGGTGGTGTTGTTGTGACAGCCAAAGGAAAAGATGTCGATTTTGTATCCCGCTTTTTCACACCCCAAGCGAGTATTTTTGAAGATCCCGTGACAGGGTCTGCTCATTGCTCATTGATTCCCTATTGGAGTAAGACACTTGGCAAGGATTCTATGATCGCCTTGCAATTGTCACCAAGAGTTGGGAAACTGCTTTGCAAAAACATGGGGGAAAGAGTTTTGATTTCAGGAGAAGCAGTAACATACATGCAAGGGCACATCATAATCTAAGCATCCCCGAAAATATTCTTAGCAACGGACGGCATAACAATCCGCTTGGAGCGGACTAGTAAAAGGGCTTGGTGCATTGCGAAGGTTGTATGCAGCCGCTCAAGCGAACCGTTAGCTGGCTCCGCACACAACTCTTGCACTCGCAGATGAGGCGATCGACCTGAACCGAGAAGTTCATTGAGCGATCGGCTGAGGCACGTCAATGAGGCGATCGACCTAAACCGCCAAGTCCCAGAAGCGATCAGTTGAGACAGTGGGTGGAGCGATCGGCAGAACCGCAGTGTCCATTGAGCGATCGGAGATGACAGCGTGAATGAGAGTGATCGGTTGAGAGGGATAGTTAAGATACATGGAGGCGATCGGTGGCGGCATTCAGCTAACACGGCAGTGCAGCGGATTGACGAACGCCGCCTGTGCTAAGTTCGAGGTTATCTGCAACCGCTGCATTTTGCCGTTAGATGATTTTTTGTGGCGAAAATTATAAGATAGCTCATTGTGCGTTAATTAATACAGTAAATCGGGAGAAGATGAACAGCAAGAAAGCTGAAACAAGTCATCTAACTGGAGGTGCACATGAAACTGCTCAACGATATCCAACACTTGACGTTTATCACCGCTGATATGGATCGGCTGATCGCATTTTACGAACGTGTCTTTGAGGCAAGGGTAACTGTTGACTTGGAGGAAGATGGTCTGCGCCACACCTTCATTGAGGTCGGCCCCCATACAGTCTTGCACCCATTCCAGGTTACCGGCGTCGAGCCACCAGACCCTCAGCCGATGTTTCAACGCGGGCGACTAGACCATTTCGCGCTCAATGCGGCAAGCGAGGAGGCGTTCCGTGAACTACGTCGGCGTGTCGTCACAGAGGGTGCGGGCAATGGTGTGGTGACTGATATGGGCTCGTTACTAAGTTTCGGATTTGCTGACCCGGATGGAGGTTGCCACGAAGTGGTCTGGGTGAAGCCGGGCGTCCCTGCCGGAGCCCTTTTGAAGCGAGCTGACTGGGCAATGGTAGAGATAGACTGACGCGCCACCTAACAATTCGGGTGCAGCGGATTGACCAAAGCCGCTTGGGTAGGATGCAAAGGTCTCAGCAACCGCTGACCCGAAACGTTAGCCTGCTGCGTACTGCATTGTTGCGTTAGATAAACTATAATCCTCACCATGAATGAACACAGCGTATGGCGAATTTCCTTAGCCCATAAAATCGCTCCTGCTTTTACTACCAACCCCAAAGTGGAAGCATGTTTTGTGTTTGGTTCACCAGTATTAGGGATTTCAGACCAGTATTCTGACCTTGAATTGGCATTTATCTGGTCACAACTGCCATCTGCTGAAGAATTACAAGCAAAAGCCCAAAGTGTTGGTGTCACAGGGTGGGAAATTGAGCCGCGTGGGGAAGCGACACAGGGGTGGTTGGAGCAGTTCTATCTATACGGTATGAAAGTCGAAGCGGGTCATTGGGCGCGAGATACAATCGATAACATAGTAATTGATGTGGTTGAGCGTTACGATGTGTCGCAAAACGGGCTTGTGTTTGAGAAGCAAGCGATCGCATTTCATCTGCAACGCGCAGTGGTTCTTCAAGGCGAAGACATCATTAAACAGTGGCAAACTCGGCTTTCTCCTTATCCTGAAGAACTTGCAATTGCAATGGTTCAAAAGCATCTGAATTTCCGCCCATTTGATGGTCAACACGTCTTGACTGATCGCCTTGAGATCCCGATGCTATACGAGAACAAGTGCGCCATTGTGCGAAGGCTGCTCAACATCCTGTTCGGGCTGAACCGCATTTATCATCCCGGCTTCAAGTGGACACGCTACTGGGCTGAAGAAATGAGCATCAAACCGCCTAGTTTTTTCAATCGACTAGAGCGTGTTTTTCAAGCTGATGCTGTAAGCGGAGTTCATGATTTGCGACAACTCGTGGAGGAAACATTCGAGCTTGTAGAGCAGTGCTTACCGCAAGTTGACCTCAAGCAGCAGCGTGAAACGTTTAATCGGCTGAATCCGAGGTGGGAGTTGCCAGTCGATGACTAAACTTCAAGCTCTCAGTAAACAGTAAACAGGCTAACAATCCCAATGCACCGGAACAAAGTCAAGTGATTGGTGAGTTGCAAAGGTTTCTGTGTCCGGTGATTGGGGTCGTTAGACAGATCTCCGTTTTAGGGGTGTTATATTATAAAGTTTAGGATTTTTGGTTTAGCATATTTCCTGACGAAGGAAGCTTTCTTAATCAAGGAGGTGATTGAGTGGATCTGCTAATTCGAGACGCTCAACTCGATGACGCTGAAGCGATTTTAGCCATACTAAACCCGATCATTGAAGTTAGAGCGGCGAACAAAGCCTTCTTCTTCGTTTCACGTTGGTCGGTTGCCGCTCAACTATGCCGTTAGATGTCAATCAAAGCATCATTACGAAATATCGAAATGGAATTAGAGAAAAAGCAACTTCTTGTTGTAGGAGCCAGTCGAGGCATTGGTGCAGCTGTTGCTCAACATTTTGCTCAAAAAGGTGAGTATGTGCTTTCTGTTTCAAGGAGCCAGCCTGTTGCAGGAGAGTGGATTCAAGCAGATATTTCCACAGCAGAAGGGATACGATCAGTTATTGATAGTGTTGGTGAATCTCGCTTGGATGCACTGTTATTTATGGGTGGAGTGTGGGAAGAAGGTGCGTTTACGGAGCGATACAACTTCATGCAAAGTCCTGATCGAGAAACTCGTTATGTGATAGCTGTAAATACAATTGCTCCTATTGAACTAACTAAACAACTCACCAAAAATCTTGTTAGATCGAATAATCCAAGAGCTATATTTATCGGCTCATTATCTGGTCTAGATAATGCTGCATCAATCGAGGTAGCTAATACAGCATCAAAATTCGGATTGCGAGGCGCAGCACAAGCTTTAAAGATAGCTCTACGTGATTACAAGATTGGTGTTACAGTTATTAACCCTGGAAATGTCGCTACAGAAGAAGTAATGGCAGATATTGAAGAAGGTAGATTTGAGCAGCAAGTTCCGATCCCTCTTACAGATATCATTTCTGCAATTGAGTGGATTCTAAAGCTTTCAAATGCGGTGAACATCGGAGAAATTAATATGCAACAGAAGGATTAATCGATTAGCATTGTCAAGCAGGCATAGATCCTAAATGCTGAAATCTAACAATCGCGCTGCACCAGAACGTTTTAGTATGGTTGAGTTGCAAAGATTATCCCCGTCCGCTCTGGTGGTTGTGTGAGTAGAATATGGAGTAATTTTCAATCACACGACCCTTATAAACACCCCAAAAAAGCCATAATAGGAGTATTTGTAAAGCGTCGTGGCTAAAAGGCGGGTTTATTTATGGAGTCAGTTATTTCTGAACACATCGAAATCACGCCTGGTGTATGTAGTGGTAAACCGCGTATTGCTGGACATCGGATTCGAGTGCAGGATATTGTCATCTGGCACGAACGACTGGGATTTTCGCCAGATGAGATAGTATCGCAGTATCCCAGCATCACCTTGGCTGATGTGTATGCGGCGTTGGCATATTATCACGATCATCTTGAGGAAATAAGGCAACAAATTCTAGAAGATGAAGAGTTTGCTAAACAGTTGCAGGCGCAAACTCATTCGCTTTTGTTGCAAAAACTAGGCAATCGAGATGTCCGGGAAGATTAAATTTCACTTAGATGAAAATGTTAGTAACGTCATTGCAGACGGATTACGCCGTCGTGGTATTGATGTTACAACCACCCCAGAACAAGGATTAATATCTGTCTCAGATGAACAACAACTAGCGTTTACACTGGCTGAGAGTAGAGTAATTTTCACTCAAGATGCAGATTTTCTCCGCTTCCATCAAGCAGGTGTTACTCATGCTGGCATTGTCTACTGTAGTCAGGGTAGTCGCTCAATTGGTGAGATCATACGCAGCTTGATTTTAATTTGGGAGTGGTTAGATGTGGAAGAAATGCGTGGGCGTGTTGAATTTATTTGAACTGCTCACATATAGATACTACCTCTTGCTCAAAGAACAAGAGGTGAAAACTGTCTAGGAAGCGATCGCTCGATTGAAAACCCCAAGCGCTAGTGAGAAGAATGCGATCGCTGAATATTCAATGCAGCTTACTTGTTTGTTTAACTCGATCGAGAAGTTGCTTGAAATCCTCACGCCAGCTATCAAATTCTGCGATAAAGTTATATCCGCATACAGTCTGGAGCGATCGCTCAGAAATAATCTCTAGTATCCGTGCGGCGCGATCGCGCGTCTCGTCTTGTGGGCCAAAAGGATTGAGTCGCATCCTAGATCCTGGAGGGAATGCATAGTCACAAATAAACAACACCTTGCCATAGATATACATGGTAAAGCCCGGTGTGTGCCCACCAATATGAAATGCTTCAATGCCGTGCTCAGTAAAGTCACCGTCGAAGGGGCGATCAACCGGAAATGGTTTAGCCAGCGGATGTTCCGCATCAAAAATGTGCAGATAAACTTTTGCACCCCAGAGATCGCGATACTGATTGGATGCACCCATAAAATCCTTGTGAGTAAAGTAAATCGCTTTTACTGGCTCCAAGTCTCGATTGAATGCTGATGGACAATCAATCCAGACGGCACCTTCATCTGTTTCAATGCGATAAGCAGCATGTTCAAAACCAAGACGAGGCACAGATAACAACTGCGTGACATCGTCATTGACGCGATGCGGTGTGACTCGATAAGTCTGCTCTGCCTCATCCCAAGTGACAAACCGATCGTGGCGTGCTCCGCAGAACGGACAGACATCAGGCATCTCACCAATCATGTTATAGCCACAAACTTTGCAAACCCACTGCTTATAGTACATAGTAGATTCCTCCATAGGTGTAAATTTGAAACTCTAAAATTAGCGAAGCAAAAAGTGTTTTAATTGTTCGATCGACCAAGCACCAAATAGAATCCCCAGCGCTCCTACGAATCCCATCAGAGGAGGTGCAGGTAACGGCAGTTTCAGCCACCCAAACAGAACACCAACGATCCAGCCTGCTACCAGGGAAAGCATGAATTCTTTCATCAGTTGATACCTCTGCGCCTTGTGTCAGGTTTCTATCTTTGTGTAAGAGGCAATATCTGCTTTCTAATAGTGATGAGTTCAGTATGTAAAATCTCTAGAATCAGCGTCTTGCATATTCTTGTACTTTTGAGCAAATTCTTATCTATTTGTTGAGAAATGCTTTAGGACTACTGCCAGTCAGACGTTTGAAGTGATGGCTCAAGTGGCTTTGATGAGTAAACCCCAAAGAATAAGCAATTTCTGCAATACTAAATTCGCCCTGTCGCAACAACTGCTTGGCGCGATCAACGCGACATTGAATCACATACTGATGGGGTGACAACTTTGTGGATTGTTTGAACAACCGGGAAAAATAACTCTGACTCATGCGAGCGATCGCCGCTAGTGTCGCCAATGTCAAATCTTGATCCAGATGTTCGTGGATATAGTCCACCACTTGCCGCAGTGTGTGTCTAGGTAAACCACTAACAATTGGGGACAGCGAATATTTATGAGCAGAATAATGCCGCAACAGATGTGCCATCAATGCAGTTGTCATGGCATCAACATACAAACGCCCGCCAATTCCACCGGACTCCAATTCTGCTTTCAGCGCTAACCCCATGCTGTGAATCAGCGGATCGCAAAGATTGATGATAGGAAGCAGTTCTACATCGCTGACATCGGTTGTCTGGGCCATGTGCTGTGCCAACAACTCTGGTTCAAATGCCAGCACTATAAACTGATGCTCTGTCTGCCAATACGCTTGGGTTCGAGCATTCGCGGGTAACACTCTCACCGTCCCCTGGCTCATCGGATACAACTGGTTGAGTCCTTCAAAGGTTTCAACGATGGGCGATCGCGAGGTGCGATCGTGAACGATCAGGCGATGCTGTGGACAAAAATTTTCAAGCATTTCAGGGGGCGGTTGGCGGTGATATTGCAGGTAGAGTCCACCCCAATCTGTTGAATTATTAGACAGGAGTGCTTTGTTTGGGTAAATTGAAAGACCGTCTTCTCCAGCCAGATTAACCCTCAGAGCCTCGTTTGTCACCATAACTCACAGCCTCCTTATCCAGCCAAGCTACTTAGGCGTAGTTGAAATGACTTCATTTTAGCGCGTGACTTCAGTTTTTGAGTAAAGTTTCATGAAGGTAGAGTGTCTATCGAGATATGGATATCATGAGTGAATTCTGCAAATATCTAAACCGAGCGTGGCAAAGACTACCCATACTGAATGCGGCGTGGGTACGGATACTACTGAAAACACTGATAAAATCAGCCGTCGATTAAGTTCTTCGAGTATTATTGAATTTTTAGACTACAAATGTAATTTAGCGTAGTATAATAAAAGAACTCGATGATTAAGCAACAAGTGTTCTGCTTTGGTGTCAGATGAGCGCCCTGCCCTTGGTACAGGCAAAAAGGCCTAGAAGCCCAAATTCAGAGCATGGGCGCATGAAACCAGTGATGCCACCTATGCGATCGCGCAGTTTAGAGGAGTGAGGTTATGTTTGATTTAATAGTTTGCTGTGAAATGTGAATTAATTAAAACTTCACCTGATCGGGTGAGTCGGTTGGGTGAAGCAGATAGAAATCGTGGTCGCTACCCTAAGAAGGCTATGGCAAAAGGAGAAACACGATGTTCTAAGTTTTTTGAGCTAGAAATTGTGCTTGGCATTCTCTACAATCCTGACTCCAACTGCTGTTCCGGCATTAATGGCATTTTTGCATAAATTTTCACCTAGTCGCACCGATCGCTAAAATTGTCGGATTTGAGATATACAACGTATGACAAAACTTTTTTATGCCGTTTTAGCCAACTCACTTGTGGCTTCGCTGACTAATACATTTGTGTGGTTTGCCGTCACGTTTTGGGTGTATCTTCAAACCAAGTCAGTGCTTGCTACCTCAATTATGGCGGGCGTATATCTCGTGACAGTCGCCATTTCTGGATTTTTTCTCGGATCTGTGGTGGATAGGTATAAAAAGAAAACAGCTATGATGCTTTCAAGTACCTGTTCTCTCGTTTTATACTTACTTGCATATATTATTTTTGTTTCTACTCCACCATCAGTTTTTACTGATACTTCTAGTATCATTCTTTGGGTATTCATCATCCTCGCACTTCTTGGTGCGATCGCTGGCAATTTACGGACGATCGCACTTTCAACACTCGTAACGATTGTAATTCCCGAACCAAAACGAGATAAAGCAAATGGTCTGGTTGGCACGATCAATGGCGTAGGATTTCTTGTTGCTTCCACTTTTAGCGGTTTAGTAATCGGTTTTCTTGGCGTATTTTGGATGCTTGTTTTCTCAATTGGACTGACTATTCTCGCGATCGTGCATTTATGGACAGTACCCATTTCGGAACAGAAAATCATTCATACTGAAGCTCACACGAACCATATTGATATTCGTGGCACGATTCGAGTCATACATCTCGTTCCCGGACTTTTTGCACTGATTTTTTTCAATACCTTCAATAATTTCTTAGGCGGAGTTTTCATGTCTCTGATGGATGCCTACGGTTTGTCACTCGTTTCTGTACAAGTCTGGGGCATTTTGTGGGGTTTTTTGAGTTTAGGATTTATCGTTGGCGGGTTAGTTGTCGCCAAGAAAGGCTTAGGAAAAAGCCCGCTGCGAACGCTTTTTTTGGCAAATATTGTCATGTGGATAATTGCCATTTTCTTTACGATTCAAGCGTCCATCGTACTGCTGACAATTGGCTTATTTATTTACTTATGCCTCATTCCAGTTGTTGAAGCTTCAGAACAAACCATTCTCCAAACAGTGATACCGCCTGAACGTCAAGGTCGAGTATTCGGTTTTGCCCAAAGCATCGAGCAAGCGGCATCGCCTCTGACTGCTTTTACAATCGGCCCGATCGCACAATTTATATTCATCCCCTTTATGACAACAGGTGCTGGCGTGGATCTCATTGGTACTTGGTTCGGAACTGGAACAGATCGAGGGATCGCGCTTTTATTTATAGTGACTGGATTAATCGGACTGCTCGTCACGCTCATGGCGATGCGATCGCGTGCGTATAGAAAATTATCAGCAAATTATCAAAAGTATTAGTGGTTTGTCTTATTAGTTCTAAGGAGTTAAGATGCTCATATCCCCAACTTTTTTCAATAAGTCGGGGAACTGCTAGCCAACAAAATTAATGGGACAGACTTCTTAATGCTACATTTAAGCTTTTGAGTAAATTTTCATAAAGGTAGATTTGCCATAATTCGCTTCAACTTCTCTGGATTTATGACAGTGTAGACAGATTGAATATAGCCATCCACAATTTCAAATGTCGTTACGCTGTGAATGCAGTTATTAACGAACGTGATTATGCCAGGCTGTTCATTAATGTCGATGATGTGATTAACCGCCTCAGCAAGCCATTTGCTGCGAATCGCCAGCAAAAACCGAGCGACTTTCATTGACCCCTGTAGCGGTTTCAAGGCAGCAGCAACCTTTCCTCCACCATCTGACCAATAGGTGACATCTTTTGCTAGAAGTGCCAGCAACCCTTGCAAATTTCCCTGGGTAGAAGCTTCCAGAAATTGCGTTGTAACTTGCTCTTGTTGTTGATGGGAAACCGGAAAGCGGGGACGTTGAGCCGTGATATGCTGGCGCGATCGCCGCAGAATTTGGCGGCAGTTGGCTGGACTTTTCCCTACCATCTTTGCAATTTCGTCGTAGTCATACTCAAAGACTTCTCGCAGCAGAAATACGGCTCGCTCGATGGGCGATAAGCGTTCCAGAACGACGAGAAATGCGATTGAAAGGGAATCTGCCAACTCTAACATGGCAGCTGGATCATCGGATTTTTGAGTTACAATCGGTTCGGGTAGCCACGTCCCTACATACTGCTCTCGTTGCACACGGGCAGAACGCAGATAGTCAATACACAGACGGGTGATAATTGTTGACAAATAGGTTTTGGCAGACTTTACTGTAACTTGGGCTGTTTGCTGCCAGCGCAAAAAGGTTTCTTGTACCATATCTTCAGCATCAGTAACCGTTCCCAACATCCGGTAGGCGATCGCAAATAAAAGAGGGCGATGCTCCTTAAAGGTTTCGAGATGACTCATAAAACCTGCTCTGTTTGCTTTAAAGTACTCAATGCCCACGCGCCTACTGCACTTCCAAGCCCTTCTGTTAAGAATAGAAGAATAGCAGTGATATGGAAGAGGACACCCCAACCAGTAAACGGAATTTGGGAGATATGATCGGGACTGATTGCAATGAAATGATTATAAACACCAAATAGAAATGCTCCAACCATTGAACTCAACAACAACCAGCTACCAACCTGCTGAAATGATGCCCAAAGTAAAATCATGGCAGCGATCGGAGCTAACACAATGATAGAAACGACAAATAGACTTTGCAGCGTAGACAACGGAACAGGTATTTTCTCGTGGGCTAAACCATGTAGGACTACGACAATAGCATGCATGATGACGGTGATAGTGGCATATCGAATAATGCGTTGCATCTTTACTACTCCCTGAGCGTGTATTGATTGACTGATACTCCGGTTTTGGGAGAATGAGGAAGAAGGCTTTCACTCTCCCAGGTTCCTTATGCAGGAAGTGTTTCAACAGCCGCTTTCCTCTCCTATAATGGTTGCGGCTCATAGCTGCCAGAAAGCATCCGAGTAGTAATTGCAATCCGATTCCAGCCGTTAATCGTGACGATCGCCATCAACAGGTTTGCTATTTCATCGGTCGCAAAATGACGGCTCACTTCATTGTAGATTTCATCTGAAACATGGTCAGTTGCAATCAAAGTCACGGCTTCTGTCAACGCGAGAACTGCCCGTTCCTCTGGGGTAAAAAATGGAGTCTCCCGCCACGCATTGAGAGCGTAAATCCGTTGTTCAGTTTCCCCATTAACTCTGGCATCTTTAGTGTGCATATCGATGCAAAATGCACAGCCATTAATTTGTGATGCTCGAATTTTAATTAGTTCCAACAGTGTTGGCTCGATGCTACTGCCTTGAACATATCGTTCTAGGTGCAACATTGCTTGATAAGCGGCTGCATTCGTTTTTCCAAGCTCCATTCGGCTCTGCATCTCGGCAACCTCTTCATAAAATAGGCTTTCATAGATGAGACGAATGAGTGCTGCTAGTTGTGACAGTTGACATTTGAGCATCCGATCCAAATTTCTGTTCAAAGCGATCGCGTTGAGGAGTAGGCATTCTCCAACGAGAGAGAGATTGGGTATTGCTTCGGTTTTGGGAGAGTGATGCGATCGCGCAGAATTTGCACATAATGTTATTTTATTTTTTGATGATGTAGTTGTCGTTCATAAAATCGTGGGTTGGATATCCTGCATCAGATAAACACCATCATCTCGCAGAGCGTTGTAAATATTCTTTTACTAGTGTGAATCACACCTCGATGTTAATCCTGTAGATGTATTCAATGTAGGTTTCACTGACTTTCTGTGCGCCTGTGTTCTCAAAAGTTTTCCGTGCAGCCTCATTCTCTAATGATGTTCCAACCCATATGTGCTCAACCCCATCTTCCTTACAATACTTCTTTAGTTCTGCTATCATTCGTGAACCTAGCCCTTTATTCCTGAATTTTTCGTCTACAATGATGTCGTAAAGGTAGACGTAAAATACATCATTTTCTATAGCAGGAAAACGAAAGGCGCTTAAATACCCAACTGGAGATGAGTCAATCAAACAAACAATAAAATAGCAATTTTTATCTGCCAAAGCTCGCATCAAATGGGAACTGCTAGCTATACTATCATCCCGATCCTCTTCTGGTATCAAAAGTTGGATAGCAGAGGATAGCAGCGGGTAATCATTTTCCTGGAGTCTTCTAATCTCCATAAAACTTTATAACTATTTGCGACAAAGTGCTGTAAAAACAGGGTTGTATTACTGCTACTGCAATTGTAAAGCGTAATGGTAAAATTCTTTATCCTTAGTGTATCCCCGCGATTCGTAGAGTTTTTGCGCGTTTGTGTTAGCAATCTGAGTAGCTAAAATGACTCGAACTGCACCACTCTCCTTTGCATACTTTTCTGCTGCATTCATCAATAAATTTGCGATTCCTTTCCTACGATACGGTTCTTCCACATACAAATCGTTGAATATCCATATCCGTTTCATGGACACAGAAGAAAAGCTAGGATAAAGCTGAGTAAATCCAACCATTTCCCCATTGTTAGCAACTGCAAACACAACCGAGTCATTATTATTGAAACGCTCTTGTAAAAACTTCTTGGCAGCTTCAATATCTGATGTCTGCTGATAAAAAACACGATATCGATCAAACAGTATCGACAAACTCTCAAGATGTTGAATACTAGCCAAGAAAACTTCCATTCACTGTCCTCATTAATTCGATATGAATTTTCACTTCAAAAATTATAACTGCTAAATTAATGAGGCGATCGCGTCAACGTCTAATCTGAGTTTCAACAAGTATTTAGCTTTGAAGTGCATACTGTTCGATAGCGCCTTCACTTCCTGAACAAGAATGATGCAAGTCTGGGTAGTTTATTTTGCTCCTGTTCGTGCCACCATTCTTTGAAGTCTTCAAACATGAAACCATGATTTTTTGCTGTGTTCAAAAAATCTGAAATGTGATGTACAAATGCTGGGATTTTAATCACCTCTTGATTTCTCTGAAAATTAGCTTGTGTTCCTCGATATTGTCTAAATGGATGGAGTTCACAGATGAAGAAATATCCCCCTTTGACTAATACACGAAATACTTCTGAAAATATAAATGAGAGGTCTTCGATATGTTCTAGAACAAGATTGCAGGTAATCAAATTAGCAGACTCATTGCTACAAGTCCATGGCTTGGTGATGTCTCCTGTAACAAAAATTACGTTAGCTGAGGTGACTTTCTCTTTCGCCTTTTCGATCATGCGTGCTGAAAAATCGATCGCATAGACTTTTTCAGCAATTTGTGAAAGCAGAAGTGTATTTTTACCCGTGCCACAGCCAATTTCAATCACTGATTTACACCTTAAACCCATTAAGGTTTCTCTGGTGACTACTCGATCCAGATCGCGCGTCAGGTTTTCGTCAATATCGTATGTAGCTGACCAATGATCGTATGCTGCTTGAATACTCATATTGGTGTTGGCTCGCATCTTGTACCTGCTCATAGATAACTTTAGTCTACTTGGCTGCTGAAACACCTATCTACAGACTAAAAAAAGTCATCATATAAGCTTTTAATACGACAAACCCGGTGTCTTGTGAAGATATAAATCATCCGTCAATTGCTTTAACATGAAATCTACGACATCAGCGCGAGAGATTTTGAGCTTTGTTGTCTTATCGGTGCCTGGAAAGCCATGCCGATAGTTGTTAGTGCGATTCCCGTCTATAAAGGCTCCCGGACGGATGATTGTCCAATCCAGGTGGCTTTGCTTGATGTAGCTCTCTTGCTTCACATGATCTGCATACGCTTGACGCAATAAAAATCCAAACATAATGTACTTCCAGAAGAAGTTTAGATTACCCCAACTATCTCCGACTCCAAGAGTTGTTTGGCAGATCAAACGTCGAACGCCCGCTTTCTCCATTGCGCGGATAATATGTCGTGTCCCTTCTGATCTGATTGTTCCATTCCTACCTGCTCCGATCGCACACAGCACTGCATCTTGATCTTGCACCGCCTTCTCCACCGATGTGAAATCCATTACATCGCCCTGAACAATCTTCAGGTTTGGGTGCTTGATGTCGAGCTTTGCAGGATCGCGGGCAAATGCCGTGACAGTGTATTCCTGCTCAAGAGCTTGCTTAACAAGCTGGCGACCGATGTTACCTGTTGATCCGAAAATAAGTATGTTCATCTTCTTCGCTTCCTCCACGTTATCATCTATCGAACTCGATAGGTGACGATATTAGACAGCTGCCAAGCCTCTACAAATTCTCTTGTAAGTCTTTTGAGAGTTCGATTTTCGTTTCGAGAAACTTCGCCGATGCTCACCACACAAACTAGAATGAATGTGTAACAAATATCTCATAGTTCTTCACGAACAATCGCTATTTCAGCTTAGATAAATTACCTGTCATTGGCTATCTAATTCCTGTGCAACTATCAAAATCTTGCTACTAGTTTTCAGTCTGTAAGCTCTTAATCTCTCCCGAAGCGAATACAATCAAATCAAACACCCATGTGATTTGATCCCACAACGAATCAGTGAAAATCTCTTTTCTCTAGCCCCTATTCTCAAATCAGCTAAATTGGGTTTTGCATCATGACAAATCCAGCCATCAATCAGAAGACAGAAACAACCTACTTGCCCATCTTGTCTAGCCAGGCTCAGGGCTGGGAAAATATTCTGGTCGAGGAGTTCCAACAACCTCCCGGTGAGGCGAGGTGTCATTACAGCGATGAACATACGATTTATCTATCTCTTGCCCCTCGTCCAATTCGCTTGCTGCAAATTCAGGGAGACAAAACTCATGCAGGATTGTACGCGAAAGGCGATATTTCTGTAACGCCTGCAAAGACGCCACTTTTTGCACGTTGGGATCAAGATGATCACTACTTGCAGATTCGGGTTGTATCCAGTTTCATCGAGAGCGTTGCCACAGAAGCTCTAGCGATGAATCCAGATCAGCTGGAATTACTACCCGAATTTCGGATTCGCGATCCTCAAATTGAGGCGATCGCTATGATGTTTCTCTGTGAACTGCAACAAGAAAATTTAGGTGGGAGGCTCTACATTGAATCACTGGCAAATGTTTTGGCAGTACATCTACTCAGACAATACGCTGCTGCTAAACCTCATTTTCAGACTTATGAGAGTGGATTATCTGAGCGCCAATTGCTGCAAGTCTTGGAATACATCAACGAACATCTCCATCAAGACATCAAGCTTGCAGATTTAGCTCAATTGCTGGGCATCAGCCAATTTCATTTCAGCCATCTATTTAAGCGATCGCTCGGTACGGCTCCTTACCAATACCTGATCCAGCAAAGAATAGAACGGGCAAAGCAGTTTTTGAAACAAACTAATCTATCAATTATGGACATTGCCTTAGAGTGTGGTTTCAACAGTCACAGCCATTTGAGCAAACAGTTTCGGCAATTTACAGGCATGACACCAAAAGCCTATAGAGCGAATTAAACATCGTGCAGTTGAGCCGATGCAGACAACCTCTCGGCGTTGGCTTCAAAACAATATTTAACCAGATGGCGAATTAATTGAATTTCTCCCAGCAGCATCGGTAAGTTCGTTATACCGATGAGAAGGCGGCTAGTCGCGTGCATGGGGATTGTGGGCTGCGGTTACTTACCCCCACTAATGTCTATAAAAGAAGCTGTTGTGTACGAAGCTTCATCCGAAAGCAACCACAAAATTGCTTTTGCAACTTCAATTGCTTGCCCACCTCGCTTCATTGGGACAAATTCTTTTACTCGCTCCACACGATTTGGTTCACCACCGCTTGCATGAATATCAGTGTAAATAAAACCCGGACGTACAGCATTCACACGAATACCCTCATCGGCAACTTCCTTTGCTAATCCAATCGTCATTGTATCAATTGCTCCTTTGGAAGCAGCATAGTCTACATACTCACCAGGAGAACCGAGACGAGAAGCTGCTGAGGAGACATTAACAATTGCTCCGCCTCTACCACCATGTTTGGTAGACATCCGTTTAACGGCTTCTCTTGCACACAGAAAACTTCCGATGATATTTGTTGTCAAAATTCGCTGCAAGCGGGCAGCATCCATATTCTCTACTCTTGTTTGCGGCTCCAGAATTCCAGCATTATTGACAAGTGCAGTCACTTTTCCTAACTGTTGATCCACCTGATTAAATAGATCAATCACATCCGTCTCGGAAGCAACATCAGCAGCTATTGCGATCGCCCTACCTCCACCGTGCTTAATAGAATCGACAATCTTATTTGCAGCCTCTTGATTACGAAGATAATTGATGCAAACAGCATAACTTTGCTCGGCAGCAAGACAGGCAGTAGCAGCACCAATACCACGACTACCACCTGTAACAATCAGAACTTTTTCCATTGTTGTAAAGACTTACAAACTACTTTCATGCATAATACAACTTTAACTACATCTCAAATCTTGATCAGATTGGAAATCTGAGGCGATCGCCAGCGCAAGTTTCCAAGTGGCGGTGTGGCGTAGGGAATGCCCTGAAAGGAGAGGACTGTTTTGAGCTAACACGCGAAAACTAGATTAACTTGTGGCATACGGAAAACCCTAAAAATAGTGGAGTAATCCCATCTGTTGCCCCCAAAGCAGTTACAGCAAAATCAAGATAGTAAGAAGTCCGAATGTGAAAGAAATTTAGATTTCCGACTTCTTAATGTTCCCCTTATCTGCACTAGGAATCGGTTCTATGAAGACGGAAACCAGTTCACAATCGACTTACAGCAAATTTATTGAGCAGGTCAAATCTTTCCAGGTACAATGGGTTACCATAAAGCCCGATCGCATTGAATACACTCTCAAACCCGAATTTGGCAGCCAGCGCTACTACACCGAATTCTCTGGACAAATTGAAGATATCTCCAGACTTTTACGGAGCCATAACGTAGAATTTATTACTATCCCTGATAACTCTGCGAACTCCGCAGGCATCATTGGCTTACTCCTTTCTACCGGGATGCTGGTGGGTGTATTTGCATGGCTTTTGAAATTTACCAATACAGGTGGTAGTGTAGGCGTTGGCATGGGCATGGGTAAAAGTAATGCACGGGTTTACAGTCGGGGCAAGACAGGTACGACATTCGCAGATGTAGCAGGTGCAGATGAAGCCAAGCAAGAACTTCAAGAGGTTGTTGACTTTCTGTCCAATGGCGAAAAGTACCGCAAGATTGGGGCGAAAATCCCCAAAGGTGTGCTCTTAGTTGGGCCTCCCGGAACAGGTAAGACTCTATTGGCGAAAGCCGTTGCTGGTGAAGCAGGGGTTCCTTTCCTGAGTATGTCCGGCTCGGAATTTGTTGAAGTCTTTGTAGGTGTGGGTGCATCACGGGTACGTGACTTGTTTAACCAAGCGAAGCGTCAGGCTCCCTGTATTATTTTTATTGATGAACTGGATGCGATCGGCAAAACTCGTGGTAACAATCCTATTGGTGGCAATGATGAGCGGGAACAAACCTTAAACCAATTGCTGACGGAAATGGATGGCTTTGATGGCAATAATGGTGTGATTGTGATTGCAGCCACGAACCGTCCTGAAATTCTTGACCCTGCCCTACTTCGCCCTGGTCGCTTTGATCGCCAAGTTTTAGTCGATCGCCCCGACAAAAGCGGCAGATTAGAAATCTTGCGGGTACATGCGCGCTCGGTGTCCCTTAGTAAAGATGTAGATCTAGAGGTGATCGCTGCCCAAACCCCCGGTTTCGCTGGTGCAGATTTAGCCAACCTTGTCAATGAAGCGGCGCTGATGGCAGCCCGCAAAAATCATCAGGTGGTTTTCATGAGTGATTTTCAAGAGGCGATCGAACGGGTGATTGCAGGATTGGAAAAGCGATCGCGGATTCTCACTCCCCTAGAACGGCAGACAGTGGCGTATCACGAGGTTGGGCATGCTCTTGTTGGCGCACTTATGCCTAGTGGTGGTAAAGTCTCCAAAATTTCGATTGTGCCTCGTGGATTGGGAGCATTGGGCTATACCTTGCAAATGCCAGAGGGCGATCGCTTCTTGCTGCTAGAAGATGAATTGCGTGGGCAACTTGCAACCTTGCTTGGTGGACGAGCGGCAGAGGAAATTGTCTTTGGTAAAGTTTCTACGGGAGCCAGCGACGACATTCAAAAAGCGACGGATCTAGCCGAGCGTGCCGTCACTCAATATGGTATGAGCAATACCCTTGGGCCAGTTGCCTTTGAAAAGAATTCATCACAATTCCTGCAAGGCAACAGTTCTCGACGGTCAATTAGTGCGGAAGTTGCAGCGGAGATTGATCGCCAAGTCAAACAGAACATTGATAAAGCTCACGATATGGCTTTGGAAATTCTGCAACTCAACCGTGACTTGCTGGAGTCTACAACCCAAGCCCTGTTAGAGAAAGAGGTACTAGAAGGCGATGAGTTACAACAGAGTTTAGCCAAAGTGCAAGCACCCGCAGGTTTGAATACCTGGTTGATCAAAGGCTAGCTGAAGCAGGAATAAAATCAACTTCAGGGCAGGGCCGCAGGGTAGGAAGCATATTACATCGCCCCACCCTGTGCTTCTGCTCCCAATAGTGAATTGGTATTGCAAGCAGTTTGCTAGTATGCTTTGGTCAGTCCGATGCACCAAGGTTGTTAGCTCTTGCCAATTGCTCAGTTAGTTCTTGATCCTCTTGTTTGTAGATCACCTTCTCTTTTTGAATAAAGATGTTTGCTAAAGCATCATAGGCTTCAGCCCACGCCAAGATAACTTCATCAGTTGCGGCATCTTGCAAAACATCTTTCATAGCTTGCAAAAGCTTTTCACCTATTAGCGGATACTGCTCAGGAAGTATGCGAGTCTCTACATGACGATGGGCAATTGTCTCTACCGCCAGAGCTAACTCATCTAAGCGGTCAATATGAGTAGCATAGGCATAAACAGCCGCAGCTAACTTGTGTGCTTGCCCACCACCGTCTAGATGCTGCATCCAAGTAGTTTCAAAGCTGCGTTTGTAATCAGGCCGCTCTTCAAATGCAATTTGATACATCCGCCTAGTAATCTCTTCACCTTTTTCTTTAATAATCGGTGCAGTTGCTTTAACTATTTCAATCGTTTTTTGACTAACCATTATTAAAAGTTCTCCTCTTACTATCAGGATATTTCTTGTATTAACAGTTTCCACATATAAAATTGCTAAGTGTTCCAGTGAACGAAATGTAGAACTGATAAGTTATGTTAGTAAGATTATTATTGGAATATTAAAAATATACAGAATCTTTCCACTGATTTACCTGATTTGACATAAATATATAGAAAGTTTCCGCCTATGATTTTGTATTAAGGGAATATACAAACTTTTTCTAAATCTTAATTTATGCATAAATGTGCGAAGAAGTTGATGAAATTAGCTCAGAATTTAATTCGCTTCAAATATAGCAGGGAACAGGGAACAGAATTGAAACTCCCTTGATTTCTTGCTTTGAGCATAAGTTGATGTCCTAATCTACCTGGCAACTGCTTTATTATTCCTATAATCCTGAGAAAACTTATATTGGTTGAACACGACGTTGTATATTTTTCAAAAATAAGCTTTATCTCAAAGAGATAGAAATAGATGAGGTTGAAGCTTTTTTAACTCATGTGATAGTTCAGAAAAAAATATCTGCTTCTCAACAAATCCCGATTTTTCATCCAATGCGTGTTTCTAGATCGAGAGGTTTGAAATATCGGTTTGGGACGAGAAATTAATGCAATACGAGCAAAAACTACTCGCTATGTTTCAAGGTTGTCATGGTGGATTTAAGTCAGAGGCGATCGCATTCTTCTCCTAGTGCTTGGGATTTTCAATTGAGCGATCAGGTACTGCTGCGATCGTTCATTTGTAGCACAGTTTTGGTAAACTCTCGGTAACGACCAAGTTGAGCAGCGGCCAATATCATTGAAAAGAAGCAGAAGAGGTTTGGTTCACCACCCCAACGACTTGTTAGCTGGTGGTTGTGTTCCGCTGCAACCATTCTACAAATGCCTCGCGCCCCAGCTCACCCGATGCGATCGCCAACACCACACGCTCTTGCTCATCCACAGAGGCGTTAATTTCTATTCCATTCAGAACAAGAAAAGTCTCTGTCGCAGCATGACCTGTACGTTTGTTTCCATCTACAAATGGATGGTTCATGATGATAGAAAACCCTAATGCTGCTGCTTTCTCAAGCAAGCTTGGGTACAGTTCTTCTCCACCAAACGTCATTCGGGGTTGAGCGATGGCTGACTCCAACAACCCTACATCTCGGATACCGAATGCTCCACCGGATTGCTCAATGACTCTACGATGTAGTTCTAACACCTCGATTAACATCAGAAAACGCATTATGCTAAACGCCGATACAATTCAGCATTTTTTGTCAGCACATAATTGGCTGCATCAACAAACTCGCTCTTTTGAGAATTGAGCCAATCCTCCAAGCTGACCTTTAATAGAACTTCAAGCCTAATACCATACACTGCTGCCAAATCTTGTAGCTTTTGAAATTGGCTATCTGAAAGATCAATGGTGATAGAAGCCACAGCGATCGCTCTCCTAGTGTTTCTGAGTCAAGTTTAACATTCGCATTTGACCGATAACCTCTTTGTACAGACCCAACCCAGGAGCCGATCATCCGTCCAGCAGCTTTTGAGCGAGCAAAAGGTTTTCAATCGGGCGATCGCTTCCTAGACAGTTTTCTCCCCTAGCTCTTACAGCAGAAACTGGTATTGGTATGTGAGCGATTAGGTATTGGGGCGATCGCTCCTCTGTAGAATAGTTTTGGTAAACTTTCGGTAACGGTCGCGCTCACCGGACATGGACAACCTCTCGAACTTAACGAAGAAGACTGGCACGTTCCGCTGCAACACGATTGTTAGCCGCACCGAATATCGACTCAAATCTCATACCGCCGCCATACCCACGCGAAACTGATTGGCACGTCACGATCAAGTCGTAACTAGCCTTTGGCAGTCCGGTCGTGCAAACATCCGCCACGCGGAGGGACGCGAACACGTCCCGTTTGCGATCCTGATCCAGCATCTCGGACGTGGCATCGACACCATCGATCTCCCGTACGCCCTTTCTCGCTAGCCATCGGCCGTGCGTCCCGTTCCGCAGCCAAGATCCGCGCAACGCTCGACGGCACTCCACTTGACGCTTTGGATCTGGTCGAGCAACCACAGATCCATGTCACGCTTTACGGTGTCCTCGTAGGTCGCAGCCCATTGAGAGTAGCCTTCACGCGCCGCTACAGTTCGGTAGTTGCGTCGATCAAATGTAGAGAAACGCGGCATACGAAACTCTTTCTAATGTGCTTTGGGCGGCTAACGGTCGCGCTCACCGGACGCAGGCAAACTTGGAACCCAATCGACCAAATTAGTTCGTTCCGGTGCAGCGCGGTTGTTGGGCTGCTGGCGCAACTGTTTACAAATTGGACAATTATAATTATCCAATTGCGCGGCAACCTGCTTATAGCTTCTGACTCGATTTCAACGCATACTGTTTATCGAGAACGTAGCTAGTTGTAGTCAAGACAATTCCAATACTGAGAACAACCAATAAGACTAAAAAAAATGGATCGCGATTCAGCATGTAAAAGCTGAGTAGACAGACGAAAAAGAAGCTTCGCACAATTAAAGTTGTAGAATAAAGCAAACTCAGCCGGAGACGAATCATTTGAAGAATCATTATTCCCAACCCAATTAACAGCATTCCAGCAGTGCGAGGAAATATGTTTCCGTAATCACTGTTTGAAAGCAAGAGTTTTAACGCAAAATGCGGCGCAACTAAAAGCATGATGCCGCTTGGAATCAGGTATCCAACAAGATAAAACAAGCTCAGTCGTGTTCTTTCCATTAAAATCTCCCTAATAAGTTTGTTCCTGTTGAGCAATTGGACAAATCAGACAGCACATCATGCAGGAAAACATTTACCAAACGCTTGAAGTAACTTAGGAGAGCCACTGATCCGAATTTTGCGTTGCAACAGCGCCCAAATCAGATTCTGTTCCTTAGCAAGAAAACCGAGCCAAGTTTTGCTGTCTGCCGTGATAGCAAGATCAACCTTCCCAACGTGACCGTCTTGAACTTGTACTGTTTTGTTCTGAATCGTCACTGTTGCACAACAAAACTCAGCACCAGTGAACGTGAAGTGATAAATTGCATTTAGCCCCTCGGACTGATTCCGTTGAAAGAGCAATGGCAATCCAAAGAGAAAACCTTGAATCGATTGGGGACGAATTCCACTGCTTACTCGTTTCACTGTTTTATGAGGAAAGCGCCGTGCAACATAGCTCTCGGCATCTGATCCTGACACTACGTAAATTGTTTCGAGTTTATCCTGCAAGGGCTTGACCACTTCTTGGATGAATGCCTTACGATCGCTCAAAAAGGGTGCAATGACATCTTCTCCAGCAGGACAAGCTGCAATGCAATAGGCGGCTTTGTAGTTCGCTTTGAAAGATAAGCTTTGCCACATTGAAGCTGATTCAGAAGCGCTGACTTTTTTGCGATAGTCATGGGCACTTTTGCTTTGTGCGATCGTCTCCGTCCAATCTGTAAATCCGCTCATAAATTCTCGGTAATTATGGGTGTAACACGCCGAAAAATTGAAATTACCGTCAGCCCCAATCGCACCAACCGGACAGGCAACTACACACAATTTGCACTCGATGCAGGGATTATAATCAATTGGATGAGTATAGTCCGTGACTTCTGCATCGATGAGAACGGTTCCAAGTGCGATGAAGTTACCAAACTTGGGGTGGATGACATTGCGATGAATGCCCATGTGACCCAATCCCGCCGCCACAGCAATAGGCTTGTGGGAGACAACCCAGACTTTACCCGGAAAGCGATCCATCTCCATTGGAAACGCGGAAGATGGATTCAACGCTCGAACACCCATTTGCTCTAGCACTTTTACCAGGTTTCGTGCTACTTCATTGGCATGGTCGTAGTTGGCATGAAATTCCAGATTTGCGATTGACCGAGCTGGAGTCCGAACATTTTCTCGATTCATGCAGCAGACAAAACTAATTAAGGTTTTGGTCGGCGGAAATGCTGTCAGGATGTCTGCTTGTTGGTCAGAGATTGCAGATCGATGAATTTCCACAAATCCCACATCATCAGCACCTGCCTCCAAACACAGTGTCCGGAGTGCATCTGAATTCAGGGCTGCACCTATAGATCCGCTTGTAGATCGGTTATTTGCAGACTGCTCACGCCACCACCGCACAGTAGGATGATGATCAAATTTAGCCATTGAAACCTCCAGTGTCGGCAATTATATGTATATACATAATTTCGGGAAAATTTTTAGGCTAACCCACGGTTTTTACATCAGACAACAGCGATAGCAGCGTTTGCCATTTTTGTTGACTAAAGTGCCGCATCACTTCGGCTTGAGCTTGCTCCCATAAAGGTAGAGCCTGAGCCAGAACCGCTTGACCTTCAATAGTTAGAGATACCAATTTAATCCGCCGATCTTCGCCGGGTTCGATCGTGACCAACCCCCGTTTCTCCAGTAACTTGAGATTTCGGGTCAAGGTCGTTTGGTCAGTAAATAACTCTTGAGCCAAGCGAGTAATGGGCGTAGACTCAACGAGATGAATGGAAACTAGTAGCGTAAATTGGTTTAACATCAAACCCACTGGGCGTAGTGCCTCATCATACACCTGGGTCAGAATTCGTGAGGCTCGACGAACATGCATTCCCATACAGGTTGCAGGAACTCGACTCACTCCAGCAAGTTTAGCTTCAAGGGATTGGTTGCTCATGTAATATGTATATGCATATAATCGAAACTTGTCAAGCTGTGTTTATTGTTGAGCATTTAGCTACTCCTGCTCAGTTCTGAACATTGTTGGAGAATTTCGACTGCTAACCCACCAATAACTAAAAGCAGCCCAACTATTTATTAGACAGAAACTTTCCGTCTATCACCCCAGCCGATCCAATCAAATAATGCTTTACAGATATTTTAGTCATAATATCAAGAAAATTTACGGATATCATCAATATCCGCTTATTATACAGAAACTTTCCAGATAACTACCTGATTTGGGGTGGATATCAAGAACTTTTCTAACTATCACCCTTTTTTGGGTAATGGACGGAATTATTCGGCATATTTACCTGATTTTGTACATAAGTACAAGCTTTTCAGTATATTCATCGCTGATATACAGAAATTTTCTGCATAACATCCAAATTAGAACATTAGATGGAATTTTTCACCGATATTCTTCTTTATGGAACAACGCCCCAAAAAGCTGATGGAACAAAGTCCTCTTTAAAGCAAGGACTAAAGTCCTTACTACAAAAAAGTTTTATACATGATGTAAGAAGAGAGTTTCTACTGCTTCACAGCCTTCATCGACAAACCAATCCGCTTCAATTTCTCATTAACTTCCAAGACTCGCACTTTCACAACTTGTCCCACCTTCACGACTTTCTTGGGATCGTCTACAAACCTGTCTGCAAGTTGGGAGATATGTACTAAACCATCTTGATGAACGCCAATATCAACAAATGCACCAAAGTTGGCAACATTCGTAACTATACCTTCTAATTCCATCCCCACTTTCAAGTCGGAAATTTCTTTGATTCCTTCTTTGAAGGTGGCATACTTAAACTCAGCGCGGGGATCTCTGCCTGGTTTTTCCAGTTCTTTGAGGATGTCGCGCAATGTTGGTTCACCAACGGTATCGGTGACATATTTTTTCAGGTTTGCTTTTTTGAGTTTCTCGGCAATTTGCGTGACTTGTTGTAGGGGTACATTTAAGTCAGTGGCGATCGCTTCCACTACCGAGTAACTCTCTGGATGTACGGCAGTATTATCTAAAGGGTTATTACCACCACGAATTCGCAGAAAACCCGCTGCCTGTTCAAAGGCTTTTGGCCCCAATTTTGGTACTTTCAGGAGTTCCCGGCGATTTTTAAAGGCTCCGTTTTGGTTGCGATATGTAACGATGTTGTTGGCAACGGTGGGCGTAATCCCAGAAACGAAAGTCAAAAGTTCTTTGGAAGCGGTATTCAAATCTACACCAACGTAGTTGACACAGCTTTCTACTGTTTCATCTAATTTCTTTTTCAGCAATTTTTGATCGACATCGTGCTGATATTGTCCCACACCGATAGATTTGGGATCGATTTTCACTAGTTCTGCTAAAGGATCTTGTAAGCGACGACCGATACTAATTGCTCCGCGCACGGTAACATCTAAGTCAGGAAATTCTTGTGCTGCAACTTTACTAGCACTATATATAGATGCACCCGACTCGTTGACTATTACCTTAATTGGTTTGCGCTCTAATGTCTGCAATACTTCAGCTACAAACTCATCTGTCTCACGAGATGCTGTACCATTACCAATGGCAATTAACTCTATCTTGTACTTTTCAATCAAATTTTTCAGAGTTTGCGCAGACTTAGCACGTTGTTCTAGTGCTTGGTGGGGAAATATGGCTTGATATTCTAAAAATTTTCCTGTCTGATCGAGAATAGAGACTTTACAGCCAGTTCTAAATCCCGGATCTACTGCCATTGTGGGTTTCATCCCCGCAGGTGCAGATAGTAGCAACTCCCGCAAATTTGCCTCAAATGTTTTGATAGACTCAACATCTGCGTACAGTTTCTTCTCAGAAATTACTTCGCCAATTAGAGAAGATTTCATCAAGCGGTTAAATGCATCTTTGAGCATTTCTTGATAAAAGCTACGAAGAGGGCGGTGTTTAGAGTGAATTTCCTTGGACTCTAAATAGGAGAGTATTACATCCTCATCAAAGGAAATATCAAAACTCAAAATTCCCTCATTTTCACCGCGACACAGTGCCAACAGATTGTGAGGTGCAATATTGCTCACCTTTGCCTGATAGTTACGGTACATCTCGAACTTGGTTGTACCGTCAGGGTGCTCATCTTTGATGCGAGAGACAAATATTCCTTCTTCTAGGAGATATTCTCTGAGATATGCACGTAACTCTGCTTTTTCTGCTACTTCTTCGGCAAGAATGTCAGCAGCACCCTTGAGTGCTTCCTGTGCTGTTTTGACTTGTTTTTCTTGCGATATGTATTTTGCTGCTTCTGGTTCTAAAGATACTGCGGCAGCGTTTTTAGTATTTAGCGACTTGATGAATTCTGCTAGTGGTTCTAGTCCTTTTTCTCTAGCGATGGTAGCACGAGTGCGGCGTTTGGGACGGTAGGGTAAATATAAATCCTCTAGTTCCGTCTTTTGTAAACAAGCTTCTATTTTGGCTTTTAGTTCCTCGGTGAGTTTACCTTGTTCCGTGATCGCATTCAAAATTACCGATTTACGTTCTTCTAATTCTGTTAAGTAAGAATACCTATCTGCCAAATCGCGCAATTGAACTTCATTCATTTCCCCTGTACGCTCTTTACGGTATCGTGCAATAAAGGGAACTGTTGCACCCTCCACTAGAAGCTCTAGCGCATTTTGCACCTGATAGGGCTTGAGGTTGAGTTCAGTTGCTAAGAGTTGAGGAATGTTCAGCATCGGGCGTCAGTAGGAAAAACTGGTAATATGCAAGATTGATTGCATGAATACAGAATGTTAAGCTAATATATCAGAACGTTTTGAAATCTTTATGATTTACACTGTTGTTAATGATAACGTGTTGTAAATTTAACAGAAACAATTGTAAAATTAAATACACGATTACTTAGCAATAGCCTTAATATTCAGTTTATTAGGCGCTTCTGGTTTAGATTCAGAGGTGAAGAGAAATGCCTTTGTTGTTTTTAATTCCGCTTTTGACTGGTTTAGTAACTGGTTATATCTTCAAAACAAGTACTGATGAGATCGGGCAACTAACAGGTGTTGTTGCAGCTATTAGCTTGATTTTGAGTTTGGTTTTAGCACCTTGGCAGATACAGGTTTTGATGCTAATTGTTGTCTTAGTTAGTACTAGCAAACTTTTACAACAAAATGAGTACAAACTGAGGCTAGACGGAAATAATCAACAGCAAATCAATGATGGCGATAGCAACGAAGCTGTTAGTTCTCAAAGTTCGACTAGGGTAAATGAGATTACCCACAAATATCGCGGTGGAAATTATCAAATTAATGATGTCAAGCTGCAATTTTCTGAGCGAGAGATAGTTGGTAAATATCGCGGTCTACCCTTAAAAATTCACCAGATAGCAAAAATCCAGTAGTCTGGAAGTTAAACTATAGGCTGGTTTTGTCTTCTTTGCATCAGAGCATTATTCTTGCTCGTACATCTGCTTATGTTTTGCTAAAAGCTGGAGATATTTGTCATTTGTCTTGGCTTGTATCCACTTCTGTTTAAAAATTGCTGCTGATTCGGCTTTTAGCGGATCTACTTCATAAGGTAAAATATCTTTACGGGCTTGCATTTGTTCTTCTTTAGAACTTGCTCTTTGTGGATTATTCTTATATTTTCTGCCACTTTTATGATTGGCATAACGACGCGATCGCGTATAACCCATCTGTAAAAATTTTCGTGCCATATCTGCCCCGATAAAATCATCTTGCTCAAGATAGACAAGAAATATTTCATAGATTTTTTGGCTAGACTCTCTGGCAATATCTGGAGTTTTGAAGCGCCAGTAAGGCAGAATTTCTGATTTATACGGTTCTACTAAAAGTACGCCTTGCTCGCCTTTGCCAACACGATATAGTTCGGGATGATTACGAAAATCGATATTCTGAAAATCCAAAGAATAGTTAAATGTCATACTCAAAAAGAATTGAGAATTATAGAATACAGAAATAGAGGCGGAGAGGCGGAGCTTCTCTGGCTTCGATTAGAATAACTACACCAACAATCGATGTAGTTTAAAAAATAAAAAATATTAAATTTAGATTGTTAATACAATCATAAGTATGAATATATAAACTATAAAAATTTTTGTCTTCTATCTTAAGAAAGTAAATTAATTTCTGCTATGCAATCTAGCTTTCCATCACTTAGTAAAGTTCTTACTCCAGGCGATTTGCGTCGAGTGCATCACATTGCCTTAAATGTAAAAGATATGCAAGCTTCTCGACATTTTTACGGTGCTATTCTTGGTTTGCATGAATTAACAGGTGAACAGGTTCCTGCTACCTTGAAAGAATTAGTAGCACAGGGTAAAGTTGCTAACTTTGTCACCCCGGATGGCACTATCCTTGATTTATTTTGGCAACCAGAATTGTTACCTCCCGATCCAGATCCAGAACGCACTTTTACCAGAGCTTATCATTTAGCTTTTGATATAAATCCGCAATTATTTGATGCTGCTGTCGAAGTAATCAAACAAAACCACATAGAAATTGCCCACGGGCCAGTTACTCGTCCCACCGGACGTGGTGTATATTTTTATGATCCCGATGGTTTTATGGTCGAAATTCGTTGCGATCCAGAGTAGGGGAAGATTGAGAGAGTGAGAGACAAGGGAACACAAAGACGCGGGGACACGGGAAAGGGGAACAGGGAACGGCACAGAGAAGTCTGTAGGCGCGTAGCGACTTCCCGTAAGGGTGCGGTGAGCAGCGCCTTGGGCGGGTTCCCCGACTTGTGGCGACTGCGAACCCGGAGGGAGGCTTCCTCCGTTAGCGTCAAGCCCTGCGGGCATGGCTGCGCGGTGAGCGCAGTGTGTCGCCTTGCGACTCAGCTCCTCCACCAGAAGGCACAGAACTTCGGAGAGAGCAGAGGAGATAGGGAGAACTACTAACCACTGTACGGGTGGGTTTAAAAGATAAATTGTCGATTTCCGCGAAAGATCATCCATAAAACCCGCACGGCAGTCGCTACAACCGGGGGAACCCGACGCCAGGTGACGCCAGGTGCTACAACGCGGGAAACCCTACCAAGAGCGCTGGCTCACCACCGCACTGGCTCCGCAACGCGCTGCCTCCCCTACTAACCAATGACCAATGACAAATGAAAAATGACTAAAATGCAAATATATCAAGTTATCGAAGAAGTCATTAAAAAACCTCCAGTTCCTCACGATCCAGCCAAGCAATCATTGAAAGCATGGGCTATGTATTGTCTACGAGATAGAGGTTTTAAAGTAGTATATGCTCAAAATTCTGACTTTGCAATTGAAACTAGAGGTGGTGAAAAAATCTATTTTAAAGTATCAAATACTAGCGATAATTTAGATAATCAATTTGGTTGGATAGTTTGGGATAGTACTACAAAAACTGCTAGTCTGATTCCTCCTCAAGCTTAAAGATTACTTCTCAAAAATCATGAAATGCTGCTGTGGTAAAAAATTTTTGGTTTCACGCCAAACTAAACCAACTGCTTGCATTTCTTTTTTCACTTGTCTTTGAGTCATTTTGTGTAAGGCTTTAATGAGAATAAAAGGATTTTCTCCCCGATATTCAACTAAAACAACTCTACCGCCTGGTTTCAGTGCTTTGCTAATTGCTTGCATGATCTCTTGTGGATATTCAAACTCGTGATAAGCATCTACCATTAAAGCTAAATCAATACTTGCAGGTGCTAGGTTGGGGTTGGTAGCTGTTGCCAAAATAGGCTCAACATTAGTAATGTTGTTTTCTTTTTTCAAAAAATCAATAATATCCAGCATTTCTGGCTGAATATCTACAGCTAAAACCTTTCCCTGTGTGAGTTGAGAAGCAATGCGAAAACTTAAGTAGCCTGTACCAGCACCAATATCAGCGACTATATCAGTGGGTTTAAGATTAAGGGCTGTGACTATTTTACTTGGCTGTTCTTCTGCTTCACGGCTGGGGCGTTCTAACCAAGCTGCACCAGTGTGGCTCATGTATTTGGCAATTTCTCTACCCATGTAGGCTTTCCCTATACCATCAGGGTTATGGACAAGTTTTTGCTCGTAGATTATAGAAGTTGTAGTAGCTGCAATTGCTGTTTTTATAGGAAAAAGCAAGTAGCCCCAGAGTATAAGTAGGGAAACCAGAGTTAAACATAAAAAATTGTATTTTAATTGTTTTCTCATCAATTTTTGGTGTTATAAATACGGTTGTTTAAGTCTTTCTACAATTGCCTTGACTTTACCAATGACCTCAGTTTTATCTACTGTCAAAATTAGGCGATCGCCTAATATGACTTCGTTCTCCACAATGAAAGTTTTCATATCACTGGAGGATATGTTGTAAACCAAAGTAGTGGGTTCGTAGTGAGCCATTTATGGCTCAGTTTCAATATGGCTACAAATTTTCACAACTCATCAAAATTAATCACATAGCCAGTAGTCTTACAACAAGAAAAATTAAAGCTCAAATGCTTCCAGTTCGTTATTATACCACTCACTCTGATAGCGTTCGGCAACAAATGGCCTGACGATAAACTTGGGTGGATAGCCATCTTTAACATCAATCCGTACAAAGGAGTAAGGAAGCCGCTTTTGTTTATCGTAACCATTACGACCAACAAATAGCAGTGAATCAGCAACTTTACGGTTATGACTATCTGCTGTATCTCCAAAAGTTTCCATTAATTCCGATTTTTCCTCGCGTTGCCGTCGGGGACGACGACCGCTGCCACCACAGACGATACAATTCAGGTTAGAGTCACCATGCCCGGTGTTAGTAGTGCGGAGATATTCCAGACAGTGAGCGTGACCGTTTAGAATTAAATCGACAATGGGACGTCCTTGAGTCAAAGAACCAAGAGTTTTTGCCACTTCATCAAATACCCAACGCAAGCGGTGACGCACTGCTAAAGTTTGTGCCTGTTCCCACTTACTCGCCTCAGTCACAAATGGAGGATGATGAAAATAAACAACACGTCCCCGTACTTCCTGGGTATGCCAAGAATTTATAAGCCTTTGCTTGAGCCATTCTAATTGTTCAAAGTCGATCACTGGTTCGTCGTGGGATGCTAATTGTTTCTCGATGTCGATTTTGACTTCATCAATTTGGTACAACTTCGCTTTGAGAGCATCGAGTTGTTCTGCTTCTTCAGGGTTATTTGAATCAAGGCGATCGCACGCCTCTAAAATCCGCATTTCTTCTTGTTCGATTTCGTCGCGGCGCTTTTCTAATTTGCGGCGGCTACTTTCCCCTTCTTGAGTTTCAGGTAGCGGGGATGGTTCGTTAAAAGTATTTGAGTCGAGTGCAAAAAAATCTATACCACCATAACGAAAGGTATAATAACGGTTGGGTACGCGGGTAAAACGTCCAGGTTCGTAGCGCAAACAGTTGCCTGTATCAGTTTTGGCTGTGTAATGTTCGTCAAGGTGAAATTCTAACTCATCTTTAGAGTTGAATGACTTTAGGTAATCAATAAATGCTCGTGCGTAGGCATCTCCTTGATTTGAACCATGCCAACCAATTTCAATATTCTTGTAGCTGAAGAAGCGGCGCAGTGGTAGCGTACTTCCTGCCAGCAAACGATACATGAGTGGAACATCATAGTAATCATGATTGCCGAGAACTGGTAAAATCGGAGTTTTGAATATCATGCGATCGTAGGGAATGCGTTTGGGATTTTCGCCTCCGACAATAAACTCACGATAGGGTTCGATAAAGTTTTGTGGGTAATACTCACGTGAACCGACGATATAAATAACATCCCCCGTATGCAAGACAAAGCTACACTCTTGTTGATGTGGAAGCATCAGTTCGGCAACTCGGCGCTGGGGATTGTGTCGTGCCTTAGAACCACTGTCACCAATAACCATAAAAGAAAATTCTGGATTATCCGAGTTGCCATCATCGATCACCATGCTAGTTTGGTCAATTCTCCGTGAGACAATACTTGGATGCAACCAGCGCACCCGTTCTTTCATCTTTTGAATTTTTGTAGGTATTGACGGTTCGGAGATGAATTTCATTGCTGATGACTCCAGGATGCAGAACTTTCTCTATCTCTTCTCGCATCCCGATTGTAACTTTATATAAGGCAGGGGGCAGGAGGCAGAGATGAAGTCTGAGCGCCGTACGACGGTGATCAGAACTTCAAAGAGGCAGAAGGAAATTAGAACAAGGGAGCAAGGGGTTCCCCTCTGGAGTTGGGGCTGGGGGAGACAAGGAGACAAGGAGCAAGAACGTCATTCAGATTTCCCCATGTCCTCTTCTGTTCCCTGTTTCCACGAATGAATTTAATTTTGCTCAACTATTTATCATATGTTTTTTAGCTTCACAGAAGAACGGTGAATTCTCTCCTGTGAAAAAGTTTTTAAAGCTTAACTAACTCTGTCGGATCAAAACCTGATCGCGCAACTGAAGTAAATGTTTATCCCGAATCCCAGCTGCTAGCAAGCCATCAACAGTTTGTATAAGGTAGTCAGCACAAGAACCAATTTCTCCAGAAGCTGTAGTAAGGCTATTGACTGTAGTTTCAAACGAAATATCGCCAACATAAGCTCGATGCTGGTGATTGACAACAAAAGCGATCGCTTGGAATTTTTGTGTACCATCAAATACGCTCACCCAACGGGGAATGTAAGAAGCAACTATCATTTCTCGTCGCCACAGCAGGAGCAATTCTGAGGCTACATCATTTGCAGCTATCTGGTAAGCAATACCACGACAACTACCACCGCGATCCAAGCCAAGCGCTAATCCTGGGTTATCTGGAGTACCACGCCCTAAGGGAATCCACAGACAAAAGCGACGGTGCCATCCATAAATTTTGCCAACACGCTGTTCTACAAACTTGAAGATGGGGTTCCAAATCAGCGAGCCATAGGCAAAAATCCAAACATCAGAAGCAGGATTTTGTTGCCGCAGAGTTTCGTTAATAGACTCTTGCAACTGAGATTCATTAAGGACATTTACCTTTCGCCCAGAGTCCAAAATTATCTGCTGCAAACGTCCAGATTCAAGATCGGAGCGTGTTATTGACATGAAAATTTTCTCATCGAAGTTTCATAAAAGATTCATGCACAATTGACAACCTAGTTAAGTAGTACAGCTAATGAAATACAAAACCGGGTTGACAGCGGCTTTGGAATTTCATGCATTCACCGAATCAGGAATTGAGGGAAATTGAGCCATGAGACTAATGGTATACTCCCACGATGGCTTCGGTCTCGGTAATATTCGCAGAATGTTGGCAATCTGCACACACTTACTAGATTCGATTCCAGAACTTTCTATCCTCGTCGTCTCTGGCTCGCCGATGCTGCATAGCTTTCGTCTGCCGAAAAGACTGGATTACATTAAACTACCCTGCCTGAATCGGGGAATATCAGGTGAGTTTAGTGCCAAGTATCTAGGAACAGCCACCGATGAAACGGTAAAACTACGATCACAATTAATTTTGTCTGCGATCGCCAATTTCAAACCAGATGTGTTCCTGGTAGACAAAAAACCCTACGGCATTCGTAACGAATTGCAGGCAACTATCGAATATCTGAAAACCGAATTGCCAGAAACTTCCTTAATTCTGCTGTTGCGTGACATCTTGGATCATCCAGAGGTGACGATTCCAGAATGGCAAAAGCACGGTTATTACGAAGCGATCGCCAAATTTTATGATCGAGTGCTGGTTGTTGGTACTCCAGAAATTTTTGATATCCGTAAGGAATATCAGCTACCGTCAGAGGTTGCCCAAAAAGTACAGTTTTGTGGGTATATTCGCAAAGAGCTAGGGCGCAAAGGGCCAAATTTTGTTCGTAACGAGTTACATCTCAGCTTAGATGAACAACTCGTTTTGGTGACACCAGGAGGAGGCGAGGATGGCTACAACTTAGTTGATACTTATTTATCGAGTTTGGCATTGCTACCTGCCTCGCGCAAACTCCGGAGTATGATAATTTTTGGCCCCGAAATGCCTTCTCGCGATCAAGCAGCACTGGAATGGAAAGCATTTTCCTATCCACGAGTGCAAATCTGCGAGTTTACGGACGATTTAATGAGCTATATTAGTGCCGCAGATGCCGTGGTAGCAATGGGTGGCTACAACACAATTTGTGAGATTCTGTCTGTAGAGAAGCCAGCAGTAGTAGTACCCAGAATTAAACCATCTCAAGAACAGTGGATTCGGGCAGAACATCTCGCCAAACTAGGTGTTGTCACAGCAATTCATCCCGATCATCTGACTCCTGATCTATTGTTGCGATCGGTGCTGCAACAACTAAATACTCCCCCAAACAAGAATATTTCCACTCCGATTATCGATCTAAATGCCTTACCCAAAATTAGCCAATACATCTGCACCTTACTGACAAAAAACAAGAGAGTGGTTCCATTTTGCAGAACCTGCCAACCACCAGAACAATTACAAGATTTGGCGATCGCCAAAATTGTTTAACTCAATGCAAGTTTATAGATTATAGAGGCAAAGCGTGTTATGCAACGTCTTATGTTCTACTGCCAACATATTTTGGGCATGGGGCATCTAGTTCGCAGCATGGAAATTGTACGTGCTCTCACCGAAGACTTCCAAATTTATTTTATTAATGGCGGTGAAATAGTAAAAGGATTTGATATTCCTGCTGGTGTGGAAGTCATCAACTTGCCCGCAATTAAAACCGACTCAGAATTTCAGGAACTACAAGTCGTAGATAATACTTTTAGTCTTGATGAAGTTAAAGAAATCAGAAAAAATCGTCTTTTGGAAATATTCGATCAGTTACAACCCGATATTTTAATAATTGAATTATTCCCCTTCGGTAGGAGACGTTTCTCTTTTGAACTAATTCCTTTATTAGAACGGGTAAAGTCAACCAAAAGCTCAACAAAAGTTGTCTCAAGCTTACGAGATATTGTAGTTACAAAACAACACAAGCAAGTAAAACACGAAGAAAAAGTTTGCCATTTAATTAACCAATATTTTGATGTATTACTGGTTCATGGTGATCCTAGATTTGTACCTCTCGAAGAAACATTTTCTAGAGTCAGCAATCTTAACTGCAAGATATACTACACCGGATATGTAGTTCAAAATCCTTCAGTAAATCCTATCCTTACCAATGAAGATAGAGAAATTATTTACTCAGGTAAACCCATGATTCTAGCGAGTGTTGGAGGAGGTAGATTTGGTTATGAACTACTTGATTGTGTAGTCAAAACTGCTCCTCTATTGGAGAAAAAAATACCTCATCATATCCAAGTTTTCACTGGGCCATTTATGCCAGAAGAGAAATTTAACGAACTTCAAGCAATGGCTGTAAATACCAAAAATATTCGCATAGAGCGTTACACAACCTACTTTCTGAATTACATGAAGAAAGCAGAACTCTCTATTAATATGTCTGGCTATAACACCACTATGAATATTTTAACAACAGGTGTACGGGCAATGCTTCTTCCCTTCACAGGTAATCAGGATAGAGAACAAAGTATGAGAGCAGAGAAATTGAGCAACTTAGGAATAGTAAAACTTCTTAATCCCAGCGATTTACAACCTGATTTGTTTGCCCAACAAATAATCGATTATCTTCAAGAACAACCCAAGCAAATTAGCTTTGATTTTGCTGGAGTTGAGAAAACTGCAAAAATTTTAAGACAACTAGCAATTAAACAAAAAGCTGCCTAGTAAAAAACTTTGCGCCTCCACCGAATTTATGAGCCTCCTGGTGGAAGAGCTAAGTCGTAAGGCGACACGCTGCGGTTACCGCGCAGTCATGCCCGCAGGGCTTGACGCTAACGGAGGAAGCCTCCCTCCGGGTTCGCAGTCGCCACAAGTCGGGGAACCCGCCCAAGGCGCTGCTCACCGCACCCTTACGGGAAGTCGCTATCGCGCCTACAGACTTCTCTGTGTGCTTAACTTAGCGTTCCTCTGCGTTTAAAAAACTACAAATAAATTTCTTAGAAAATTATGGATCAAACAAAAATCTGTATTACCACACTAGAATATCCACCTGATGTAGGTGGAGTTGGCGAATCAGTACATCGAATCGCCAAAATGTTAATTGACAGTGGCTATGAAGTTCATGTTGCAGTTTTTCGTTCTAAACAACGCCTAGTTACTGATGGAAGTCGCAGACGAACAAGTTGCAGCACAACACTTCAAGATGGTGTATTTGTGCATCGAATTAAATCAGCCGTACGCGATAACTTGACAGAAATCCAAGACTTTTTTAGCGATGTTTACTTCCAACTAAAATGTTTGCATCAAAAGTATAGATATGACTTGTTTCATGCCTTTTTTCTGAATGAAACAGGCTATGTCACAACACTTTTAGCAACAGAGAATGATATTCCGGTAATTAACAGCGTTCGCGGTAGCGACTTGCACAAACATATTTTTAATCCTAAAAACCATGCTCAAATTGCATGGATTTTAGAAAATTCTGCTTGGGTAACATTTGTCAGTCGAGACTTGCAAAAAAGAGCCACTGTCATTGCTCCCAGTGTAAAGCTAAAATCATCAGCTTTCTGGAACTCGATCGCACCAATTAACTTTGAGCAACTCCCCACCCCAGCTCTAGTTCGCGAATTGCCAGGAATTATTATCGGTTCGTCGGGTAGATTCCGAGACAAGAAGGGGATCGAATTTCTTCTCGATGCCTGCGCCAAATTAAACAATGAGCTAGACTTAACACTTTTGCTCGTCGGTGATTTTATTGAGCGAGAAAAAGAATATTGGCAACAACAAATACAGCAAAGTGGAATTGGCGATCGCCTCCAAATCACAGGCATAACCAGTCGTCAAGAAGCCTTGGCTTATCTGCCACACTTAGATATTTTCGTAATTCCTTCACTACACGACGGCTGCCCTAACACACTCCTAGAAGCCATGCTAGCGAGCCGAGCAATTATTGGCACTCGTGTTGATGCGATCGGCGAAATTTTAGAAGACGGCGTAGACGGTTTGCTCATCAATCCCGGCAGTACGGAGGAACTAATTGCCTCACTCCGATACTTAGCAAATAAACCAGAACTACGGCAAAAGCTAGGTGTAGCAGCCAAAACCAAGGTACTTCAGCAACTTGCTCCATCAGTAGAACATCAAAACTGGATTGATGTTTACCAAAAAGCCTTAGGTACATCTGCATCAGTTTTGTTTGGCAAGCTCTCCCTCGTGTAGTCTCTGTAAAAAAATTGAACTATGAATAAACCACAAGTCACCATTGTTGTTTCGCAGCGAGAGCGCTTCAGTTATACTCGCGAATCGCTTGAAAGTATTTATGAACACACTCACACACCCTTCTCTTTAATTTATGTAGACGGTGGTTCTCCCCGTCATATTCAGCGCTACCTTGAGCAACAAGCACAAGAGAAAGGATTTCAACTCATCCGCACAGAACAATACCTTTCACCCAATCAAGCTCGTAACTTGGGTTTACAACAAGTCGATAGCAAATACTTAGTTTTTATTGACAATGATGTAATTGTAAGTCCGGGTTGGCTAAATTTATTACTTGAATGTGCTGAAGAAACAAAAGCGACTGTAGTTTGTCCGCTAACTTGCATTGGGCAGCCTTTAGAGCAAACAATTCACTTAGCGGGTGGCGAAGCTCATATCTTCGTAGAGCCAGATGATTTTGGAGTCAAGCGACGAGTACACGAAAAACACTACTTTGTAAACCGCAAAGTTGCTGATGTGAAAGAGCAACTGCATCGTCAACAATGCGAGTTTGCTGAGTTTCACTGTATGCTAGTGCGGACTGAGATTTTCCAAAAAATTGGGCTGTTAGATGAAGGATTACTAAGTACGCGAGAACACATCGACTTTTGTCTCACGGTAGCTGAGGCGGGAGGTACTTTTTATTGTGAGCCAGCTTCGGTAGTTACTTATGTACCAGGATTGAAATTTGAATTGTCAGAACTAGAATTCTTCATGTTACGCTGGAGCGATGCTTGGGAAATTGCTAGTTTAGAACACTTTGCCCAAAAGTGGGATCTAACAGTGAAAGACAAATACTTCAAAAAGCGTTATAAGCGGATGGGGCATCGTCGTCATCAGGCATTTTTGAAGCCATTGTTAAAAAGTCTCACCTTTGGAAATAATCCCCTGTGGTTAGAGAAAATGGCAATTTCTCTAGAAAAGAAATTAAACCACTACATTAGCGATCGCCATACTCAAAGCCAAGCTAATTTTGCAAATCAACCTCAGACTCATGAAAACAAACCTATCCGCGAGTTAGTATCTTTGGTTCATTCGCTGGAGGGAGATAAGTAATATATGGCGCGTCGAGATCCCAAAAGTCTGAGGGCAGCTTTACCAGGGATAGGGCGGATTTTGCAGCGGTTTTCGCCCCACCTTGGCAAACAAAAGGCATTGCTGATTATGTCTTTTGTGGCACTCATGGCTGAGATTGTCTTGCATTTGCTCGAACCTTGGCCTTTAAAGTTTATTTTTGACTATATCCTTGTACCTGATTTTCGATCTCAGTCTTTTGGGATTCCTTTACTTGCACAACTCAGCCCCTTTGCTCTCCTGACAGGCTTAACACTAGCTTTAGTAGCGATCGCTTTACTTCGTGCTACTGCTGCTTACTTCAGTGTAGTGGGGATGGCGCTAGCAGCCAGCAATATACTAACTGAAATTCGCGCCGAACTCTACAGCCATCTGCAAAACCTCTCGTTGTCATTTCACCACAAAGCCAAAAGTGGTGATTTAATTACCCGCGTTACCTCAGATATTGAGCGATTGCGGGAAGTAACGGTGATGGCAGTATTACCCCTACTTGCCCACTCCCTTACCCTTGTTGGCATGATTGGCGTCATGTTTTGGCTGCATTGGGAACTAGCACTGATTGCCGCCGCCGTATTTCCCCTATTTATTTTTTTCACCATGCGCCTCACCAAACGCATCCGGCAGGTAGTGCGATCGCAGCGTCAGCGCGAAGGTGCAATGGCTGCAACAGCAGCAGAGTCTATCGGGGCAATCAAAATTGTACAAGCGCTTTCCCTACAAGATATGCTGGAGCGTACCTTTTCCAGTCATAATCGCCAAAGCCTCAAAGAAAGTGCGAAAGCACAAAAACTGGCAGCAGGGTTAGAGCGGATGGTGGAACTTTTGGTGGGGCTTGTCACTGCTTTAGTATTGTGGCGCGGTGTACAGCTAGTGTTAGGAAAAGCGATCACACCAGGAGATTTGCTTGTATTTGTCAACTATCTCAGGATAGCCTTTAAGCCGATGCGGCAGCTTGCCAAATACACTGGGCAAATTGCCAAAGCTACCGCTTCCGGCGAGCGGATATTAGATGTTCTAGATACTGCACCCGATATCCGTGATTCCCGTGGGGCAATAGATGCACCTCCTCTACAAGGAGCCGTGCGGTTTGAAAATGTTACCTTTGCCTACGAACCAGCAAAAGGAATTTTGCATAACGTCAGCTTTGAGGTAGAGCCAGGGCAGCATATTGCCTTAGTAGGGCCATCTGGTGGTGGTAAATCAACGCTCGTAAGTTTGCTATTGCGTCTTTACGATCCCCTCGAAGGAAGAATTTTAGTCGATGGACACGATCTACGCGAGTACAAGCTGCAATCGGTTCGGCAGCAAATTAGCGTGGTGTTACAAGATACTCTTCTCTTTGCAGCTAGTGTAAAAGACAACATTGCCTACGGTTGTTTGGGGGCTTCTGAGCAAGCAATTGAACAAGCTGCACGCTTGGCAAATGCTCACAATTTCATCATGGCATTACCCCAAGGCTACGACACAGTTCTGGGCGAGAGAGGGGCAACTCTTTCTGGAGGGCAACGGCAACGTATTTCTATTGCCCGTGCTGCCATTCGTCAAGCTCCGATCGTGATTTTGGATGAGCCTACCACTGGCTTAGACAACGAAAACGAACACGCTGTTAACGAAGCGTTGGAACGCTTGACTGAGGGATGCACCACTTTTTTAATTTCTCACAACCTCAAAGCCGTTGAAAAAGCCGATTCAATTCTTTATATCGAAGGTGGACAAATTTTAGAGCAAGGTACGCATGCACAACTGCTGCGTTTGGGTGGCAGATACGCCGCGATGTATGCCTTAAAATCTGCGATCGCTGAAAATTCCCACGAGGATGATGTATATGCACTCGGAGCATAATCACAAGGAATTTAGGAGTTCTTCTACAATTGTCTCAACCCGCGTGATTTTGGTACGTCACGCTCAAAGTACCTACAATGCCCAAAAGCGTTACCAGGGAAGTTGTAATGACTCAGTGTTGACTGAGAAAGGGCGCAGTGATGCTTACCAAACTGGTATTGCTCTTAGGGGTAATATAATGGATGTAATTTATACAAGCCCCTTATTGCGTACTCTAGAAACTACACTTGAGATTTTAGACGGGCTCCAAGAAAGATACAAAAGAATTCTTTTGCCTCCGATTGATTCATCTCCTCTACTCAAAGAAATTGATATGTCTGCCTGGCATGGACTTACGTACAAATACGTACAAGAACACTTTGCAGAAGACTATCGCTGCTGGAAGGAACGGCCACATGAGTTTCAAATGGCACAACCGCAATCGGAAAAGCAATTACAAAAAGGAGGAGTAGCAGTTGCCAAGCAGTACTTCCCTGTGCTGGAGTTGTACGATCGCGCTCGTAAATTCTGGCGAGAAATTCTACCATTACATATCGGCAAGACTATCCTGATTGTCAGTCACAGTGGCACGATTCGAGCGCTGATTGGTACTGCGATCGCGATGGGATGCGAGCAATACCACGTCCTCCAACAATCAAACTGCGGCATCAGCATCCTGAATTTTACCACGTTAAATGATCAGCAAGGGCAACTTGAAGCAATGAATCTCACTACCCATCTGGGTGAAGTTCTGCCTAAGCTAAAAGACGGCAAACAAGGTTTACGTTTACTTCTAGTACCAGCAACTGAAAAAACCCCACATTCAATTCAGAAGTTAGCCGAACACCTTCAGACAGTGCCGATTGACTTCAGCCTCAGCAGCGATTTGGATAATTCTCAACAAACCGCCAAGCAACTGCTTAAATATCATCCAAAAGCAGTACAACTTCAAGTTTTACGCCAAGATTTTCTCCAGCTTTGGCAGCAAACGCTCTTATCTGAGCGTACCGCAATGTCAGCAAACGACACATACTCTACCCGTCCTATTACTGCGCTAGTAGTGGCTTCTTTCTCCATTATCCAGAATATGTTGGCTCAAGTATTAGGTACTTCACTCCAGTGCTTAAAACTACTTCCCAACACCCTCAGCGTTATTTATTACCCTCTAAAAATGCGTACCCCTGTGCTGCAAGCGATGAATATTGCTGATTAGTCATTGGTTAGTAGGGGCGGGTTTTGTTGATCATCTTGCCGTTCAAACTGATAATTTATCTTCTAAACCAGCCCGTACAATGGTTAGTAGTTCTCCCCATCTCCTTTGCTCCCTCCGAAGTTCTGAGCCTCCTGGTGGAGGAGCTGAGTCGCCTTGCGACGGCTGCGGTTACCGCGCAGCCATGCCCGTAGGGCTTCACGCTAACGTCGGTAGACGCGGAGCAGCTTCCGTAGGTACGGCGTATCCGTTGGTAGTGGATAAGCGAAAGTAGCCTCCCTCCGGGTTCGCAGTCGCCACAAGTCGGGGAACCCGCCCAAGGCGCTGCTCACCGCACCCTTACGGGAAGTCGCTATCGCGCCTACAGACTTCTCTTTGCCGTTCCTTGTTACCTGTTCCCTATTTTCAACTCAGATAGTAGATAGTAGTTAGTTATTATTCTTCTTCATTACTAACTTATGAAAGTATTAGTCACTGGTGTTGCTGGCTTTATTGGTTTTCATCTGGCACAGCGTCTTTTAGCAGAAGGAATGGAGGTTTATGGCATTGACAATTTGAATGATTATTACGATGCCAATTTGAAAAAAGCTCGCTTGGCTCAACTTGAACCTCAAGCCAAATTCACTTTTGAATTTCTAGATTTAAGCGATCGCCCTAGCACTGCTGCACTATTCCAAAACCAAACCTTTGACTGTGTGGTACACCTAGCAGCCCAAGCTGGAGTTCGCTATTCTTTACAAAACCCCTTTGCCTACGCAGATAGTAACCTCTCAGGGTTTTTAAATATACTAGAAGGTTGTCGCCATCACCAAATTAATCATCTAGTTTTTGCCTCCTCCAGTTCTGTCTACGGTGCCAATGCCAAAGTTCCTTTTGCTACCAGTGACAACGTTGATCATCCTATTTCACTCTACGCTGCTACAAAAAAGGCGAACGAGTTGATGGCTCATGCCTACAGCCATCTGTATAACTTGCCAACAACAGGATTACGCTTTTTTACGGTGTACGGCCCCTGGGGACGCCCCGACATGGCATACTTTAAATTTGTGCGGGCAGTTGTTAACAACCAGCCGATTGATGTTTACAACTATGGCAATATGCAAAGGGACTTTACTTATATTGATGATGTAACTGAAGGGCTAGTTCGAGTCATGCATAAACTACCTTTAGCTGATCATCAAGATACTTCCATTAGTAAAGCGCCCTACAAGCTCTACAACATTGGTAACAACAGCCCTGTAGAGTTAATGAGGTTTATTGAAGTAATTGAAAAAGCGCTGGGTAAGCAAGCCAAAAAAAACTTACTACCCATGCAGCCAGGTGATGTTTACTCTACCTATGCTGACGTTGATGACTTAATGCAAGATGTAGGCTTTAAACCCGCAACTCCAATTGAGCAGGGCATAGAACGCTTCGTGCAATGGTATCGAGACTATTACGGTTATTAAAAAAATATTCCGAGGCGGATGAATAAGCAATCTCGGTCGAAAAATGTCTGGAATGTCTGGTGTTTTGGCTTTACTTTTACAATTATCCTTGCAGTTGCAGGTAGGGCTTTTGGTAACGAAGTTCCACCTGCTCTATTTTTCGACCATAACATTGATAATACCGATCCTTCAACGGAAATCAATAATGTTTCTGAGCTAGCAGAAATTAAACCTACTGACTGGGCTTTTCAATCTCTGAAATCCTTGGTGGAAGGTTATGGTGGAGTTGCAGGTGACTCTAATGGCACGTTTGGTGGCAATCAAATTATGACTCGCTATGAATTTGCTGCCATTCTTGCCACAACAATAAACCGTATTAGTAAACTGACAAGTGTAAAAACCACTAATCTAACTTACCAGAAAGACTTGGAAACTCTTAAGCGGTTGCAAGCAGATTTTGCAACAGAACTAGAGGTTCTTCAAGGGCGATTAGACAATTTGGAAAATCGTGTCGAGAAAATCCAACAGCAACAGTTTTCTACAACCACTAAATTTGAGGGAGAAGTTCTTTTTGCCGTCTCTGGAGTTGGCAGTGGTGAAAAAATCGATGATGGCGACGATCGCATCGACAGCAATCTTACCTTGAGCAGTCGTACACGCCTGACTTTCGATACGAGTTTTACTGGTAAGGATCGCTTGCGAGTTCGCCTACAAGCCAGTAATCTCCCTGGAATAGATGATGCAACGGGAACTGATATGGCTCGTCTTGCCTTTCAAAGTGACAGCGATAACCAATTTGAACTGAGCACTTTAGAATATCGCTTCCCAATTGGGGAACAAGCTATGGTTTATCTAGAAGCCGAAGGCGGCGATCTAGATGATTTTTTTACTGATACGCTTAATCCCTTTTTCAGTGGTAGCAGTCGTGGTTCGATTTCCCGTTTTGCCCAGCGCAACCCAATTTATCGCCAGGGAGGAGGTGCTGGGATAGGACTGATTTACGATTTAAGTGAAGCAATCAGCTTGAGTTTAGGGTATTTGGCTGACGATGTTAACGATCCAGAAGTGGGGTTTGGTGGAGGAGAATATGGGGCGATCGCTCAACTAACTCTCGAACCAATTGACGAGTTCAAAGTTGGCTTTACTTACATACACTCCTACAACAGCCTCGACACGGGAACTGGTAGCCGCCGTGCCAACGATCCTTTTGATGACAACAGTGATGCTATTGTTGCAGACTCATTCGGGTTGGAATTGACGACTGCGGTGAGTCAGAGCTTAACCGTTTCTGGTTGGGTTGGCTTTACCCGTGCCACAGCCACAGATCTCCCCACCAATCCAGTAGCAGATATTTTTAACTGGGCGTTGACTGTGGCTTTTGTCGATCTAGGCAGAGAAAACAACGTTGCCGGTATAGCGATCGGGCAACCACCCAAAGTAACTGGCAATGAGTTTGAGGTTACAACTCAATCATACGAAGATAAAGACACAGCTCTTCATTTAGAAGCCTTCTACCGCTTCCAACTTAACGACAATATCGCTATCACTCCAGGGCTATTGGTAATTACTAGCCCAGAGCACGATCGCGAAAACAGCACAATCTATGTCGGCACACTTCGCACAACTTTCCGCTTTTAATCGTGAATACTGTCTTTTTCTCAATCCCCAGTCACTAGTCCCCAATCACCTTTTACAAGCTTCTCCCTCAGGAGTCGCATCAGGATAAAACGTAATAATCGCCTGTTCTTTCTTGACAAAAACGGTGGGAAACGTTTTACCTGTTTCCCAATCCTGCACATTAAAAATACAAGCTCCTGATCTATTTCCTTGGAGTTTAAAAATTTTAGTTGCATCTAAGAGAATTTCTTGGGCGTTGCTAAGGTAGGCATAGCCTTTAATCTCATCTTTAACTATGCGATCGCCCTGTTTAATTATGACTCCCATCGTGTAAATTACACCAGGAACTACTTCCCCTCGTGCTTGATTATTTGGAAGACGTCCACCAATTCCCTGATTTTGTAACTGTAAATATCTGCCGTAAAAATGTAAGCCACCTATATCATTTTCGTTATATATCTCGCCACAAAAAATATGTTCAAAGCCTCTTCTTTTAAACCAAATATTAGTTAAATCTTGTAAAAATTCTAATTTTTCTCTCCGCCCCGAACGCAATTCACCGCCACTAACTTTTTGAAGTTTTTCTAACACATCTGGATAATAGGTTAAAAGCTGTTGAAATTGACTAGATTTAACTCTCGTACCAACAGAACCACAGATATTAAGAACAGCTTGATCAAAAGCATTTAGTTTTGGTGGTGGAGGTGAAATATCTAACTGCTGCTTGGAAGGAAACCTCAGAGGAACTGGGTTATCTTCGTTATCAAAAAAAGGCAAAAACTTATTATCTTGCTGTTGCGCTTCGACTGAATTAGTCAACAAAATTGGAAAAGCTAGTAACAAAATAAATATTCCTATTCTTAACAACATAGTAACTTGGTCAGTAGGTGAACATCATTAAACTTAAAATGCCAAATTATGAAGCTATATTAGAAAGGAAAATTTACCCTTTTTTGAGAGATGGTCTTAGAACGCAAAGGAAGAGATAAATATAAAGGGTGCAAATAATTTTCTACAATTTCACATCCATGATGTTATAAATTACACAATAAGCATTGCACATTTTACTGCTGATTACAACTATGTTTAACAAAGGAAATATGGGGTTGTTGTTTATAGTATTCTTAATATTTGTAGGTTTTGGCGATAGCTTCTTGCCAAAACCATTGAGTACTTTTAGCTTGCAAACCCGTACAGCAATTAATAATACTGTAATTGGATGGTTTCCTAAGTGGACTCTAAAAACTAATCCTTACAAACGCACTGAAAAAGCACTAGAAAATGGGGGAAATAAGAAATAATATTTGCGATCGCATCTTAAAAAAATAACCTCCCCGATTCGAGGAGGTGGACATGATTAAATGTAAAATAGCAACTTCTAAAAAGCAGATGGAAACAGCCTTCTGCCATCTACCATCTGCCTTCTACTGATCAAAACATCTAAATTAAGCAATTGCCAAACATATCGCAGCTAAAATAGCATTGATTAGGTAGAAAGCAGTAACAACTTGCAATTCTGACCAACCAGAAAGTTCCAGATGGTGATGTAAAGGAGCCATTTTAAATAGACGCTTTCCTTTACCATCAGGGCCTTTTGTTGCTTTATAGTAGCTAACCTGTGCCATTACAGAAAGAGTTTCTACAAAGAAAATACCGCTGAGAACAAATAGTGCTACCAAACTGTTAGTCAGCAATCCCACTGCTGCCAAAGCACCTCCCAGTGCCAAAGAACCAGTATCCCCCATAAAAACACGGGCGGGATTGCGATTATGTGCCAAAAATCCTAAGCAACTGCCGCTCAAAGCCGCACAGAAAATCATCATTCCCAGCGAAGTCGGAGCAACAAGCACACCTAATGCTAGCAATGCGATCGCTACCGTTCCTCCTGCTAAACCATCAATGCCATCTGTTAAATTAGTAGCATTACTTTCTGCTACCAATACAAAACCAGCGAAAGGCCAAAATAAAAAGCCTAAAGGAATAGAGAAACCAAAAGGTAAAGCAATATTTGTAATATTAGAAGGCTGATTAAACATTAACCATAGACAGAATAGAGCCGCAAAACTAATTTGGAGAAATAGTTTTGTCCTTGGAGAAATACCTTTATTGGACTTGCGACGTAAAATCTGCCAGTCGTCGAGCCAACCAATAAAACCATAACTCAGTGTTAATGCACAAACAGCTAATACCTGTGTATTAAAATTAGACAATATACAAGCAGCGATTACTGCTACCGGGATAAAAAATATACCCCCCATTGTTGGTGTACCCGCTTTTTTCAGATGAGCTTGAGGCCCATCTTCACGGATAATTTGTCCTGTTTTGAGTGCTTGTAGCATTGGCACTACAAAAAAACCTGCCGCTGCTGAGATTGCAGCACAGGATAACAAAGGCAGGGTAAGCGAATTGTTTTGCCAAGGCAACCGATTCGCCATTCCATCTAAAAATAGTGCAGCAGTAGTTAGCCCTACACCTAGTAAAGAGACTAGGCTTATACCAGAAATATTTAGCCCCTGATCGGAAGACAATTTAGCGTCCACGGATATGTTTCCCCTCACTCCACACTTATACAGTTAGACACTTGGGATTTAGTTAAGATAGCAGCCCCCCAGTTTGCACTGGTTATTCTTCGTCTGGAACGATGTCGTCATCGTCATCAAAGTCGTAATCGCCAATTCCATCCTCGCCACCCAGAAATTCAGAAATTTCTTCTTCATTTTCTTCAGAAAAATCCTGTTCATGATTCTCACGGGCGATGAGACGACCGCTAGCCTGTAACCAATCCAAAAGTGAGGACTCTTGCTTTAATGGTATAACGGCAGCGCGCTGGTTGCGAGGTTGTTCACGTAATGGAGAATTCAGCATATTTGACGAAGATAATAAGGGGATTGTATATAGACATTAAGAGTCTATCACTGGATACGCAAGATAGCAGTTAATCATTCAACTAATTTGTTTCTAAATCCGACTGAAATTTTTGTGATTTTCTTATTACCACACCAAAAGCTTAAGTCATTTACTTATATCGGTATGGCACCATACATGAGCTAGCAACATCTCCCTGATTGTTTAATGAAAATAATACTGTTTGAGGTAACAGGTGATGATTGCAAAAGCAGCTCTTTTAGAAGCAATTGCTGGCAAAAACCGTGGACTTTTAGCAACTGAGCAGGATAAACAAGCTATCTTAATCGCGATCGCCAATTTGGAAGATCTTAACCCAACACCACGTCCACTTGAAGCTAGCGATTTGCTCGATGGCAATTGGCGACTACTTTACACTACTAGCAAAGCTCTATTGAACCTCGACCGCTTTCCTTTATGCAAGCTTGGAGAAATTTACCAGTGTATCCGTGTCCAAACTAATAGCGTTTACAACATAGCCGAGATTTATGGGTTGCCTTTACTCGAAGGTTTAGTCAGCGTTGCTGCGAAATTTGAGCCAGTTTCACAAAGGCGTGTGCAAGTAAAATTTGAGCGTTCAATTATTGGTTTACAGCGCTTAATTAGCTACAAGTCTTCAGAAAAATTTATCCAACAAATTGAAACTGGGCAAAAGTTTACTGCTGTTGATTTTCCTCTTAACAGTAACGAACAACAGGGATGGTTAGATATCACCTATCTAGATCAGGATTTGCGGATTGGCAGGGGCAACGAGGGAAGTGTGTTTGTTTTAGCAAAAGCATGAGGAGTGTGACTTTAAACATAAATGTTAGCGAATCGAGCGTATTTCATAAATAAAGATTTTGTCAAGGAGGGTTTTACCACTTTTTAGAGATGGGGATGGTACCAAGATAAAAGGGCAGGATGCAGGCGTTTTAAGATTTCTGCATTGATGCCCTTGCAATTTACCTCAACTATTACATCACAAGACTTTCTTTTGAGTATTTTTTCCGCTCATTTCTCTATATAAATAGATGACAATTTTCTAAATATAGGACTCATATTTGATTTTTGAAAAACACGTAGTGGCGCGACACAGCAAGGGTTGGGTGCGTGAGACTAAAGTTATAACACAACGGCAGTTTTGCGAGAAGAAAATCTACACCGCAAACGGCCTCCCCTATAAATACTTAATTTTTTCAGTAATCAAACCGGATTCCTATAGTCTCAGCAACACAAGTAAACTTTGTTTTAGTTCCCAATATAGTATAAATTTTACAAAAACTTCATGGTTGTAATTACTAGATTTATAACAATTTTAATGTGTATCTTTTTTACAAAAACTTCATAGTTATATTTACTAGGGTAATTATAACTTTATAAAAAATTACGTAAAAATCCTTAATATTAATTAGCATACGCAGTTTTTAACTATGTTATGCAGCTTTATACACCGCTCGAAATTGACAATATTCAGCAAGATATTCCTTATTTACTTGAAGTAATGGAGTGGGTTAAAACGTTTTTGGCAAGACCCCACCCTGATTTAGGTAGAAGTGGTGCAGTGTGTCCTTTTGTTCCTCACTCACTTAAATCAAATAGTATTCGTCTAGCAGTTATTCGTGCTAAAAATCTACAGCCACAACAAGTTGAAGATATTGTAAAAAACTATCGAGATACTTTTCTGGAAATAGAACCGCAAGATAGAGAAGATGGTATCAATAAAGCTTTTTTACTCATTTTTCCGGATCTCGATTTAGATGATGCTGCCACGCTTATTGATAGCATTCAACAAAAACTCAAACCTTTTTTTGTTGAAGAAGGACTCATGATCGGAGAATTTCACAAGCGTACAGAAACAAGAGGACTACACAATCAAGATTTCTATCCACTGCGTAGTCCTATTCCCCTAATAGCTATACGTTTTATGGTTGAAGCTGATTTACCTTTTCTGATGAATGCAAATAATCTAGATTTACGTGTTAAATATTTAGAAGCTTATTTACAGCGTTTTGAGAAAAATATGAAAGATAAAATCCGATTAAATACTGCTTATCAAGCATTAGCTGTAGCTAGAGAAAAAATGACAATATTAAATTCTACCAATTTAATATCTGAGAAGCAAGTAAAGATGAATTTTTCCTGCCCATTTCTACACCAACACTAATAAATGTTTGATTATTCACACATACATTAAGTAATTATTAAACTTAACACTGAACCTAATATGAAATTACAGTTATTTTAAAAGAATGAATCCACAAAGTGTAGAGTGGTTATTAGTCGTCAAAGCCCAAGTGATAAGTATTTGAGTTCTGGTGATTAATACCCACCCTACAGAAAACTGCTGTCAGGGCTTAGTCAAACAAAAGTAATTTTATCATTTTTACCGATGCAGTTTATAAATAAAAATCTATACCAAAAATCTAACAAAGATACAAATACCTTGGTGGCGCACAAGACTAATCACAGTCAAATTGATGACATCAAAAATGTATGTATTCATCAAATGTTTGAGGCACAGGTAGAAAAATCTCCTGATGCGATCGCAGTGTTTTTAGATACTTATATTCCAGCTTCGTGCGTATGTGAACAAATTACCTACAGGCAATTGAATCAAAAGGCAAACCAGCTAGCACACTACTTACGTACTTTGGGAGTTGCTCCTGAGGTATTGGTTGGCATTTGCATTGATCGTTCTGTAGAAATGATAGTAGCAATTCTAGGAGTTCTTAAGGCTGGTGGTGCTTACGTGCCTTTAGATCCAGCATATCCTCCGGAACGGTTAGCCTTTATTTTGGAAGACTCCAAAACACCATTAATCATCACCCAGGAGAAATTACGAGGAAACTTAACAGCTGATGGAGCGCAAGTAGTTTGTCTAGACTCAGATTGGGAACTCATTGCTCACAACAGTCAAGATAATCCTGTAAATTGGACAAATCTAGATAACCTTATCTACATCATCTATACTTCTGGTTCCACAGGACAACCAAAGGGTGTGATGATTTCCCATCGTGGTATCAGCAATCAACTACATTGGCGACAAACAACCTTTGAATTAACCGACACAGATAAAGTCCTACAAACTATATCTTTTAGCTTTGATCCCTCCGTTTGGCAAATATTTTGGCCGTTATGCTTCGGGGCGCAGTTAGTATTGCCTCGTCCTGGCGGACATCACGATAGTGTCTACTTAATTAAGACAATAATCGAACAGCAAATTACTGTCTTGGCAATGGTTCCCTCTATGCTCCGCGTATTACTAGAGGAGAAGGATATTGAAAATTGTCAAAACTTAAAACACATTACCTGTGGTGGCGAAGTTTTACCCATTGAACTTGTAGAAAGCTTCTTCGCTCGTTTGAACCTAAATAATGTTTTGCATAATTGCTACGGCCCTACAGAAGCTTCTATCGATGCTACCTTCTGGACGTGTCAACGCCATACCAACTATATTACTGCTCCCATTGGTCGTCCTATTACCAACACCAATATTTACATCCTGGATTCTGATTTACAACCTGTGCCTGTTGGAAAAGTTGGTGAAGTTTACATTGGTGGTATTGGTTTAGCGCGAGGTTATCTCAATCGTCCAGAATTAACAGCACAAAAATTCATTCCTAACCCTTTTAATTTATCAGAACGCCTGTACAAAACTGGGGACTTGGCACGTTACTTAAGTGACGGTAATATCGAATACGTTGGTCGCATTGATCATCAAGTAAAAATTCGTGGCTTCCGCATAGAGTTAGAAGAAATTGAGGCGAAGCTATTACAACACCCGAATGTGCAGACAAGTGTAGTTATTGCCCGCGAGTATATGTCGGGTGATAAATGCTTAGTCGGCTATATTGTCCCCAATGGAGAGCAGAAACCTACAATAAGTGAACTTCGTGACTTTCTAAAACAGACGCTGCCAGACTACATGGTGCCATCAGCGTTTGTGATCCTAAATTCTCTACCCCTAACAGCCAACGGCAAGGTAGATCGCCGCGCCCTACCAGCACCCGAACAAAATCGTCCCGAATTAGGAACAGAATTTGTGGCACCACGAAATCACTTAGAACTCCAGTTAACACAGATTTGGGAAGAGAGTTTAGGCATTCAGCCCATAGGAGTTACAGACAATTTCTTCGATTTAGGTGGACATTCACTGGTTGCTTTGCGTTTGTTAGCGCAAATCGAGCAGAAATTTGGTACAAGCCTTCCCTTATCGACATTCTTGCAAGCACCGACAGTAGAAAAACTGGCTGATATTCTCCAACAGAAAGAATCACCAGCACTCTGGCAACCTTTAGTTGCGATTAAATCCAATGGCGAGAAACCACCACTATTCTGCATACATGGTGCTGATGGTAACATTATCGTCTTCCACAACTTAGCTGTTTATTTAGATGCAGATCAGCCAGTTTATGCCTTACAACCCTTCGGCTTGGATGGAAAAAAACCTTTCCATACCAAAATAGAGGATATGGCATCTGATTACATAACAGAGATCCGTACTATTCAATCAGAAGGGCCTTATTTACTGGCGGGCTACTCTGCTGGTGGTACAATCGCCTTCGAGATGGCACGGCAATTGGTTGCCCAAGGGGAAAAAGTTGATCTGGTAGCGTTGTTTGATACTTGTAGTTCGGTTTACTACCACGAATTATCATTCCGTCAATGGATTTCTCGTCATTGGCATAACTTTTGGCAACTCAACGAACTAAAACAGAAGCTGAACTACTTATTTATGGCGATACAGCAACGCCTTCAGAAAACTAACAAAAAATTTGGTTTGGACAACGTTGCCGAAGAATCATCAGATGTCAATGTATCTTTAGGATACGATTCAAGCCCACTAGAGAATACTCTATTTGCAATTCAACAACAAGCTGTTAGGGATTATCACCCACAAGTATATTCCGGTAAAGTCACCCTTTTCCGCAGCCATGAGCAGATTTGGTGGCTCGAAGGCGATCGCGAATTAGGTTGGAGGGAATTTGCAGAAGTGGAAGTTCATGCGATTCCAGGCGATCACAATAACATAGTCAGAGCCAACGTACAGTCTCTGGGTGAAAAATTGAGGGATTGTTTAAGAAGGATAAAGGATGAAGGCTGAAAAACATTACTAAAGAAAGGCAGAGGGCAGGAGGCACGAGAGAAGTCTGAGCGCCGTACGACGGCGATCAGAACTTCAAAGAGGCAGAAGGAATGAAGTATGTTTAGATACTTGTATTCAATTTTCGGTTCTGGCCATACTTTCCGAAGACTCTGCTTTGAATAAGGACTACAATATGTAGTACATTTATCAACTTTTCGTGTTTATGCGTAGGGATTCCTTCTGCCCTCTAACTTCTATCTTCTGCCTTCTTAATTCAGTCAAATAACTTAACAAATGGGCTGTAAACGACCTTCTAGCTGTACAGTGAAATCAATTAGCCTTTACACATTGGCAATTGATAACAAAAAGGGAAAAACTTATGGTTCAACGTGGATCTAAAGTACGTATTCTCCGCCCGGAGTCCTACTGGTTTCAGGATGTAGGAACAGTGGCATCTATCGAGCAAGGTGGTACTAGCAGATATCCCGTAATTGTCAGATTTGATAAGGTAAATTATGCTGGCGTCAACACCAATAACTTTGCCCAAGATGAGTTAGTAGAGGTTGAAGCACCAAAAGCAAAACCGAAAAAATAAATTAGTAGGGCTGTTTTCAAACGTCCAACCTTCTCAAGAGGGAGGCTACACTAACTGAGTGTACCTGGGCAAACTCTATATAGAATAGTACTTTGAGTCTGTAAAGGCAGGCTTTGTGTGTGTAGCTTCAGACTTTGAACTGCAATGAATTAAGTTTGAAAACACGCTTTGGCGGCTAGCAAAGTCAATAACCACCTGGTAAAGTCAATTTCGGGAGTAAGGAGTAGCAGATAAGGAGTTCAGGCTTCTATCCACTACTCACTACTCCCGATCTAGTTATCTACCAAAATCAACTGAAATGCCTGAATTGCCTGAAGTAGAAACAGTCCGACGGGGGCTAAATCAATTAACCCTCAACCAAAAAATTGCAGGCGCAGATGTACTGCTGCATCGCACGATCGCTTACCCGCATTCAGTGGATGATTTTGTCACTGGCATTCAGGGAAGCGTGATCGCCACCTGGCATCGTCGTGGCAAATATCTGCTCGCCGAACTCTCTTTAGAAAACGCAAAGACAGAAAATGTCCCCGCGTCCCCGCGTCCCTCCCTCCCCTTGTCCTCTTCCATTGGCTTCCTCGGCGTTCACCTGCGAATGACCGGTCAATTGCTATGGCTACATCGCGATGAAGCTCTACACAAGCACACACGGGTCAGGTTATTCTTTGAGAATGGGTGGGAATTGCGCTTTGTTGATCAACGTACTTTTGGTCAAATGTGGTGGGTTCCACCTGAGAAAAAACTAGAAAGTGTGATGACTGGTTTAGCAAAACTAGCAGCAGATCCCTTCTCACCTGATTTTACAGTTGATTATCTAGCAAATAAACTACAAAAAAGTCATCGTCCCATTAAAACCGCACTGCTAGATCAGTCTGTCGTGGCAGGATTAGGTAACATTTATGCTGACGAAGCCTTATTTCTCAGTGGCATATTACCAGAAACTTTGTGTACAGATTTGCAGCGAGAGCAAATTGAGCGATTGCAATCGGCGATCATCAAAGTTTTAGCTACTAGTATTGAAGTTGGTGGAACAACTTTTAGCAATTTTTTAAACGTTAAGGGCGTAAACGGTAATTATGGCGGCGTGGCATGGGTTTATAATCGTGCTGGAGAACCCTGTCGTGTTTGTAGTACACCTATTCAAAGGATTAGACTAGCTGGACGTTCTAGTCATTTTTGCAACCAGTGCCAAAAATAAGGATTCCAAATTAAAAGTTAAAAATTGAAACTGTTGGCAGCAATTAGTGGCAATTGAGTACAACTATTTAATACACTAAAAGTAGTTAGAGTTTGATTGTCAGTAGTTAATAGTTACTAACAACTAGCTTAAAAACTCTTTTATATTTACTTTTGAGGAGATTATAGATTCTAATCTCTCTATTTTGTGTGATTTGCTTATAGGTTTGAGTTTATTCATGCTTGCAATTTGAGCATTCAATGAATTTAAAATCTATCAAATAGATGATGAAATTAGCTTCTAAGTAAAGCAAAATTATTAAGTAGATAAGCATAATTAAATGTAAAATTTTCATTTTTAGACAGCAAATGTAAACAGTCTTTTACTATCTGTCCTCTTGTTAATACAAATATTCCCCAAGTAAAACAAAAGTAATTCCTAGCTCAACAAAGACCGGATACAAGCTAGAATCCTGTATAAAAGCAAATTAATAAATTCAAGAGGGGAATTCATGCCTATTAAAAGAGGAGATACAGTTCGTGTTAACCGCGAAAAGCTAGAAAACAGTATAGAAGCAAAAGCCAGCGATACTCGCTTTCCTTCCTATCTGTTTGATAGTAAAGGCGAAGTTGTAGATATCAAAGGTGACTATGCCTTTGTAAAATTCGGGCTAGTACCAACGCCTAATATATGGTTGCGTTTAGATCAATTAGAAGAGTTTAAGTAGAGTTTAAGAAAAATACTTATGTTTTCCTCCCCTTCCTCCCCATTTCTGTGTCATTCACCCCGCGTTACCGTGATTGGTGCTGGCAGAGTTGGCAGTACCCTTGCCCAACGCATTGCTGAAAAAAACCTAGCAGATGTGGTTTTGCTGGATATTGTTCAAGGAATGCCCCAAGGATTAGCCCTAGATTTGATGGAGGCAAGGGGAATTGAATCACATAACCGTAAGATTATTGGTACCAACAACTATGCCGATACAACTGGTTCGGATATTGTGGTGATTACGGCAGGCTTTCCCCGTAAACCAGGTATGAGTCGAGATGATTTATTGCGGACAAATGCCAAGATAGTCGTAGAAGCAGCTAAGAATGCGATCGCTCATTCTCCCGATGCCATATTTATTATCGTCACCAATCCTTTGGATGTGATGACTTATTTAGCTTGGCAAGCAATGGGATTACCACGCGATCGCGTTATGGGTATGGCAGGCGTATTAGACTCAGCACGCTTTGAAACATTCATTGCGATGGAATTGGGAGTTTTGCCTAGTGATGTCAAAGCAATGGTAATGGGCAGTCACGGTGATTTAATGGTTCCCATACCGCGTTTTGCTACCGTCAACGGCATTCCAGTCACAGAATTATTGGATGCAGACACAATCGAACGTTTGGTAGAACGTACCCGCAATGGTGGCGCAGAAATTGTGGAACTAATGCAAACAGGTGGCGCATTTTTTGCCCCAGCCTCAGCTACCTGTGTGATGGTAGAATCGATCCTGCTAAATCAGTCGCGTTTGTTACCTGTAGCAGCCTATCTCCAAGGAGAGTACGGTTTGAATGATGTTTTTATTGGTGTTCCCTGTCGTTTGGGATGTGGCGGAATTGCAGACGTGTTGGAATTGAATCTCACCGATGAAGAAACAGCTGCCCTTCATCTTTCGGCACAGTCTGTACGGAATAAGATTGAACGGGCGCAGGAAATTCTCACCAGCGTGACTAGGTAGTTAGAATGTGTGTGAGAAAAGTCGTCCTACAAGTTCGGCACGAGACGAAACTCCAAGCTTGCGAAACATCCGTTTTAGAGCTTGCTTAACAGAATTTTCTGTAATCCAAACAGATGCGCCAATTTCAGCATTTGTAAGCCCCTGTGCCACCAGTTCGGCAATTTGAATTTCACGCGGTGTTAACCGATTCATATCCAAACAATTCCATTCTTTAGATTGCAACCGTTTTGCTGTTAACCAAGTTGATAGATGCAAGCAAAAAGCACTCAAATCAGCTAGATCCTTGGCATTAAAAGCAGGATTACCCCGAATACGGGTAAAGCCAACTCCACCGATAAGTTGCCCGGTGCTAACAATTGGCCCGGCCATCACATGACCGTGGTCAGAGCGTGGGCATATAATTTTCCATATAGGGGCAGATAACAACAATTCTTCGTGAACTGGGGCATGGTGCTCAACTAAGTAGCGCAAGACAGGATTATGTTCTACTGATGCAGCAAATTTCCCAACGCCCCGCATATATTTGGGAGATGAGAGTTGATTGAAAAAGAAAAGCCCCCAACGTTGAGCAGCAAAATACTCACCAACTTTAGCCATGACATGTAGTCGTAATTCTTGCTCATCAGGAGCGTGAGCGATTTCTTGAAATAAAGACTGTAATGTGTTTGCCATCATTGCTACTGCAAAGTGTACTCGTTCGAGGACTAGGCGTACTTAGGGGATCAATTTTACTCTAGCCTCATCACTGTTACAGAGCAAGGAGTAAGTTCTCATGTCATTGACAAGTTATGCCCATCCAGAAGTTCTCGCAGATATGCAGTGGATTGGCGAACATTTGCACGATCCTAAAGTGCGTCTTCTAGAAGTAGATATTGATGCTAAAGCTTATGAATTGGGGCATATTCCCGGCGCTGTGTTCTGGAACGGTTTGAACACGATTTTGCAACCTGATTACCATGTCAATTTTGACAAAGGAGCGTTAGAAGAACTGTTCACGCGATCAGGTATAGCTAATGACACAACTGTGATTGTTTATAGCAACCATAATGCTGGTGCTCCTTGGGCATTTTGGTTTCTAAAAGTACTTGGACATGAAGATGTACGGATCATGAATGGCGATCGCAACACATGGATTGCCCAAGGAGGATCTCTGACAACTGACATCCCTGCGATCGCAGCAACTAAATATACAATTCAAAATTTCAATTCGAGTATACGTGTCCTGCGAGATGAAGTACAAGCAGCGATCGGTAAGTCAGACTGCGTTTTAGTAGATGTGCGTACACCTCAAGAGTACTCTGGTGAAGTATTTACCATGCAGCCACCACAAGGAACTCAGCGAGCAGGACATATTCCGGGTGCAGTCCATATTTTTTATGAATTAGTTTTGAACGAAGATAATACCTTTAAATCAGTTGAAGAACTGTATGCCTTGTATAGTAGCAAAGGAATCACCGCTGATAAGACAGTGATAACATACTGTGCAGTTGGGGCGCGTTCTGCAAATACTTGGTTTGTTTTAAAGTATCTACTAGGCTACGAGAATGTACGCAATTATGATGGTTCTTGGAATGAGTGGGGGAATCTATCTGATACTCCAGTCGAGAAATAGTCAGGATTTACACTATAGAATAATAAACCACGGTTCATTATTCCATAACTCGTGCGTAAGTCCTAGAAAAGTTTAAGTTCTGAAGGAGAGAGCAATCGCATGGAGAAGTAGATGAATGGGGAAACAAAAACGAAAACCTTGAAGCTGACAAAGCGTGGATTTACCAAAAGCGTCAAGAACTTGAAATGGTGCAGAATTAAGATTGAATCACTAAGCAAAGTTTAAATGTTCTGATCGAGGCTTAACTAAAAGCCAAGATATTCTTAATTTCATCAGACAGATAAGCGCGGGTTTATCCTGATTGGTACTCATCATATGCAGGAATAAACTTAGTACAGTGTTTCATTAATTCCTAACGAATTAATATTGCGAAAACTCTGCGTAACTCCGCGCTGACTCTGCGTACCTCTGCGTTTAAAAACGCTAATTTGCTTATTTGTTGCAACTAATCAAGTTGACCATACCACCTTTCCTGGTTGAGCCACCTCTACACCCTCCTCACTCTGTGCAAATTTCCCCATGATCGCATCCAAATTTTTCCTCGCATCACCAAACAACATCCGAGTATTTTCTTTATAAAACAAAGGATTTTCAACTCCTGCGTAACCACTAGCCATACTGCGCTTCATCACCACAACAGTACCAGCCTTCCAAACTTCCAGCACAGGCATCCCAGCAATGGGGCTATTCGGATTTTCTAAAGCACTGGGGTTGACAGTATCGTTAGCACCAATTACCAATACAACATCAGTTTTTGGGAAGTCCTCGTTAATCTCATCCATCTCTAATACGATGTCGTAAGGCACCTTAGCTTCAGCCAGAAGCACGTTCATGTGTCCCGGCATACGTCCGGCTACCGGATGGATACCAAAGCGAACTTGGACACCGCGATCGCGCAGCTGCTTCGTAAGTTCCGATACAGCGTGCTGGGCTTGAGCTACTGCCATACCGTAGCCAGGAACGACGATTACACTCTTAGCACCACGTAACAGTTCAATGGTTTCCTCTGTCGTGGTTTTGGCAATTTCACCTACAGGGCGATCGCTCTCCAAGGTTGGTGTACTTGCCTCTGCCCCAAAGCCTCCGAGAATCACGCTGATAAACGAACGGTTCATCGCTTTACACATGATGTAGCTGAGGATCGCACCACTGCTACCCACCAAAGCACCTGTAATGATTAACAAATCGTTCGATAACATAAAGCCAGCGGCGGCAGCTGCCCATCCAGAGTAGCTGTTGAGCATTGAAATCACAACTGGCATATCAGCACCGCCAATCGCCATCACCAAGTGAACCCCCAAAACTGAGGCGATCGCGCACATCAACAACAAGGGTTCCAGCCCGCTGAAATTTCCATCTCCCAAGAACAGAAAACCAAGCCACAGTGAAGCTCCAAGCATACCCAAGTTGAGCAAATGGCGTGCTGGCAGAAGTAGAGGTTTGCTGCTGATGATCCCGCGCAGTTTCCCAAAGGCAACTATCGAGCCTGTGAAAGTCACAGAACCAATAAACACACCCACAAAAATTTCAATTTGGTGGATTGTAGACTCAACTCCAGTGAGTGATTGTGATTCCTGTAGATAATTGGCAATACCCACCAAAACAGCGGCAGCACCAACAAAGCTGTGTAAAATAGCTACCAGTTCCGGCATTGAAGTCATCGCTACACGCGAAGCGATGATAGTACCAATAATGGCTCCTGGGATCACAACTGCGGCTAAGGTACCATATGCATTCGCCTTGAGCGAGAGCGCAGTTGCCACGAAGGCGATCAGCATACCAATGATACCGTAAACATTACCTTTGCGAGCCGTTTCCTGATCGGACAATCCACCTAGACTGAGAATGAATAAGGCACTAGCCCCAATATATGCAACCGTCAGTAGGTTATTTAACATAATTTTCTTTTACTTTTGGAACATCTTGAGCATGCGTTGGGTGACTAAAAAACCACCGGAAATGTTGATTGTCCCAACCAGGATAGCGATCGCACCAAGGATGGTAGTCGATGAACTTGAAGCACCAGAGATTTGGAGCATCCCACCAATAATGATGATGCCGCTAATAGCATTGGTGACACTCATGAGCGGCGTGTGCAGAGCAGGCTTAACGTTCCAGATCACTTGCCAGCCAACAAAGCAGGCAAGAACAAACACAGTGAAGTGAGACAGAAACGAAGAAGGCGCGCTGATACCAATACCAAGGAGAGCCAAGCCAACTAGAAGCAGCCACAAGTCACTGCTACTTTTCGAGGAAGTTGCAGGAGTGGGGACAGCAGAGGACGCAAAGACGGGGGGACGCGGGGACGCAGGGACAGGTGGACGCGGAGGCGTAGGGATTTTCTCCGTATCTTTCAGCACAGGCTTGGGTGGCGGCCAAGTAATTTCCCCAGCATGGGCTACCAATGCACCCCGAATCACCTCATTTTCAAGATCTACTCTGTAGTTGTTAGCTCCACCCATTTCTTCGAGGAAATGGCAAAGATTAGTCCCATAAAGCTGGCTCGACTGTTGAGCCATACGACTGGGCAAATCGGTAATGCCTACAATTGTTACTCCCTTGTAACGATAAACTTCATCAGGGTGTGTACAAGCACAATTACCACCTTGCTCTGCGGCAAGATCGACAATTACCGATCCCTCCTTCATACTCTCAACCATTTCCTGCGTCACCAATACAGGTGCTTTTTTTCCAGGGATAAGAGCCGTCGTGATAATAATGTCAACTTCTTTAGCTTGAGTGGCAAACAACTCCATTTCGGCTTTAATGAATTCGTCACTCATTACCTTGGCGTAGCCGCCCTCACCCGAACCGTCTTCTGCAAAGTTAAGTTCCAAAAACTCTGCACCTAAACTCTCTACCTGCTCCTTAACTACAAGACGTGTATCAAAAGCACGAACAATTGCACCTAAACTTCTTGCAGTTCCGATCGCTGCCAATCCAGCTACACCAGCACCAATGATCAGCACCTTGGCAGGTGGCACCTTTCCGGCTGCTGTAATTTGTCCGTTAAAGAAGCGTCCAAAGTGGTTAGCTGCCTCTATTACAGCCCGATAGCCAGCTAGATTTGCCATTGAACTTAGGGCATCCATTTTTTGCGCCCTAGTGATGCGTGGCACTGCATCCATTGATAAAACTGTAGCCTTACGTGCTGCCAATTTTTCAAGTAAATCGGGGTTTTGAGCTGGCCACATAAAGCCAATCAGCGTTCCTCCCTCCCTGAGCAGTTCAGTTTCATCCTTTCCTAACTCTGGGTGTAACTGCGGCGGACGAACCTTAAGTACAATATCTGCCTCTGCCCATAGGGTAGGAGCATCCGAAACAATTTTGCAATTAGCCTGTGTATAAGCCTCGTTTGTAAAGTTTGCGCTTTCGCCCGCACTTTTCTCGATCAGCACATCAAAGCCAAGCTTCATCAGATGCTTGGCTGTCTCTGGTGTGGCTGCCACGCGACATTCACCAGGGTAAACTTCCTTTGGGATACCAACTTTCATAATCTGTCTCCTCTCTAATTAAGCTGAAATTCCCCAAGCAAAGAGAGACAATAACTTGTTTAGAGTGTAGTTTTGAACATACTATTACAAGAGTAATATTTGATATCTAGAGCTGTCTTAATTCTTCACAAGTAATTGGTAGATTTCTATCAAAATAAATATAGAATTTATACCTATTTTATCTTCTTGCTATATCAATTTCTAGACAATAAGCAGGCAAAAAACACAGGGATCAATAATTTCTCCGTAATTCTTAAACTTATCAAATTTATATATTTTCAAATTAAAAACAAAAAAATTCACAACAAGTAATAAAAATTTTACTTCTTTTAACATCTATTAACTATGATGTCTTTTTTCATGAAAATTTATCTGCCTGATTTAAAGACAGCATTTCATGTAATTTTATTGCACAACAACAAATAGATGAAAACTTCTTCCCTAGCACGCCAGTCGGTACTACGGAGCGGAGCCAGAGACGCTCCGCCTCTGGGGAGCCTCCAAGGGCGCGCTGGCTCCTCTAGTCCCTAGTCTCTATTTCCAAGACAGCACTATCTTACAAAATACTCAATATGCTAAATATAGCCAACTAACTTGGATACTTTGTATTAACAATTGTTACTGGATTTAGTGGTGCAAAACGTGTTAGCTGTCCTATGGGTACAGAGCGAGATAGCTGTACTTGCAATAACTGATACTCCCAAGAGTGAGCTTTGAACCATAATAAGGCAGTGTTGAGATGTTCTAATGTCGCCAAAGCCAGAACTATCACACCTTTGGGATTTAACCTACTAACACAAGTATCAAGAATTGCAGTTAAATTTCCACCGCTACCACCAATAAAGATGCGATCGCACTTACCTTCCAAGCTCTCTAATACTTCTGGTGCGCTGCCGTGAATCGATATAACGTTTTGAACTTGGAAACGTTCGCAATTACGTGCTATTAATGAACTGCCCGCAGTAGTTTTTTCAATGGCATAGACTTTAGAAGTGGGGAATAAACGGGCAATTTCAATCGAGACAGAACCAGTTCCCGCACCAATATCCCAAATAACTTGTCCGGGACGTAGCGTTAGTTCTGCTAAAACTAAAGTCCGGACTTCTCGCTTTGTCATTAAACCAGGACGATCGCTAAAACTGAGAAAGTAATCATCTGGTATGCCAAAGTGAGGTAATTTTTCCAAATCTAACTTTTGAAAATACTCTTGACGTAGTAATATGACTACATTTAAGGAGGCAAAATCCTGATTTTGTACAGATGCAAAATTATCTGCCTCTATAATGCGCTCGTCATTTCCACCTAAATTTTCACAAACCCAAAATCGATATTGACTGGGCAAATTTAAAGACTCTACCAAACGAGCGATCGCACCGGGAGTATTCTTACCATCTGTGAGTACGGCAATTTTTTCCACTCCTTGCTGCAACGCTTGCACTAATTCATCAACAGAACGCCCGTGAGCGCTAATCACACGGGCGTCTTGCCAAGGAACTTGAATACGATTAAAAGCTAGCTGTACTGAACTCAGATGAGGATGAAATGTCAGTGCTTCTGGTGGAAGTTCCGCCGACAGCAACCGTCCTAACCCAAAAAACAACGGATCTCCAGAAACTAGAATGACAATTCCCTCAGTGCCTATTGCCAAATGGCAGCGGATTTCCTCAATTGCTTCAGTAAAATCTTTGAGGACTAAACGTTGAACTGGGTGGTTGGGAAAATAACTCAAGTGGCGATCGCTGCCTACAAGCAATGTAGCTTTTTCAACTAATTGCCTAACTTTTTCCGTTAACCCAGCCACCCCATCTAAGCCAATTCCTACAACATGAATTTTAGTCATTAATTAATAGTCAATGGTCATTAGTTAATATTCACATTTTCTACCGTAGCTATACGTACAAAGTATGCCTACTTTTTAGGACATCAGTACTAAGTAACCTAGTCCGCCTGTGCGGACTTAGTACGTGTAGCCGCACCCTTCTAGGGTGTCGGCGGCAAATGACCAATGACCATTGATAATAACTAACCACCAAAAGGAGTTAAACGCTTGATCGCACGACCGGCAACATCCCCGTAGCGCAACTGCCCACATAGGATTTTACCCATCATTTGGGGTGCAGAGGGGCGCTTGACACCAACTTTGTAGCCAACTCCAGGAAAACGATAAAATAGCCCGGCTAATTTTTGCGCCCAAGCCATATCAGTACCCCACTCCTCATTGATGACATCAGAGTATTTTTCTAGGGCGTTGATATCGCCACCAACAGCTTTGTCAATCGCTTCTGCTGCTTTTAAGCCAGTAAAAATTGAAGGGCGAATACCTTCTGCCGTAAACGGATCAACAACACAAGCTGCTTCTCCTGCCAAAATCGCATTGTCAGTGTGCAACTTTTGCTCGCCATTCCACAGACAAAGGGCGTGTCCGTACTGTTTGCAGGTTTTTACATCCAATCCAAACGAGTTGCCATATTCATCCAAAATTTTCTTAAAATCTTGTGGTTCTCCACCGATAAAAGTACCAACACCAATGGAATATCCATCTGCTTTTGGAAAGTTCCACAAATAGCCGTTTTTCACCATGCCAAATTCAAAGTGGGCAATGTGGCCATTTTCTACTTGGGCTGGTGCTTCGGCTTCTAAAGCTCCTGCTAAACGGCGTTTGCGTTCTTTAAAGCCCAGCCATTTTGCCATAGGGCCTTTTGCGCCATCAGCAGCAATTAAATATCGACCTGTAAATGAACCGTTAGCAGTATTTACTTGCCAGCGATCGCTTTGAAATTCAATGCCCGTGACTTCTGTGTTGTCTTTTAGTTCCGCACCTTGTTTCTGGGCTTGCTGAATTAAGAAGTGATCGAAAACATCCCGTCGTACCATCCACACTGGTTCAGGGGTTTTGAGTTCAGCTTCTACCGGATCGCCCATTTTCCAAGTGCAGCGAATTGTGTTTGCTTTGATAGAGATTGCCGGGCTAAAGTCAAAGTCAAACCACTCAGCCACGCTCGGCGAAACTCCACCACCACAAGGTTTATATCTGGGTAGAGATTCTTTTTCCAAAATTAATACAGAGCGCCCTCGCTTGGCTAAGTGATATGCAGCTGTTCCACCAGCTGGCCCCGCGCCGACGATGATGCAGTCGTACATATGGCTGAATTTCGCTCCTGATGATTGTTGAATTTTTATACTCTACGGCTAGACAGTCTCACCAACTTTAACGTGATTTTGGTGTCTACTGTGCAAAATTTCACAGCTTTGTGTTGGACTAGTCTTAAGTATTTATTTATAACCAAGAATGCTCATTAGGTAAATCTTGGCATTCAAAACTCAATTTTTAATGGCTTATTTCTTTGTTTTTTTATTGTTCTTTAAATTTATTCTTAGTTTTTTCATATTTTTTCGTAGTTTATATGTATTATTTTGAGTACATATAAAATCAGCCGCTTCTCTGGCATTAACTCTACTAAGTTACAATTCATTAGTTGTAATCATTACAAATTTTCTGCCAAGCATTTCAGATAATTCATAAAGTTTTAGTAAATATTTTCGCAACATTTTTGGTAGTTTAGATTAAGAAAAAGCACACTTTACCTTCAGGTATGTAAATTTTAATCTGCACCCCTCTGTGTTTGCTATAAGTTTCTACCGTAGTTATAAACTCCACTTCGGACAGCATTCATGCTTCTAATTGCGTTAAAAAACGCTATAGAAAAATAATTTATTAAGTCATGAGTAGTTGAGAGTAACCAGTTAAACTCTCAACTATTCATACTTGTACCAGCGGATTTTTACTTTTCACAACTGGGAAGCTGCTCTGCGCTACAGGTATATACAAGTTGTCACAGTGTGATCGCACTATGGCTAACTTACCAAAAGTCTGAATTCACAACAGCACTGTCTCCTCTAGTCCTCAATTTTTAGACAGTTGTGATGTCTTTTTCTTTTTCTGCTAGCAGTTCGTTGATTTTGCCAGTGTATTTATCCGTCAGTTTTTGTAATTTATCTTGTTGATCGCGTGCTTCATCTTCTGTTATTTCCGAGTTTTTTTCCATTTTGCGGATAGTGTCTAGAGCATCACGGCGGATGTTACGAAGTGCGACACGCCCTTCTTCAGCATACTTCGCAGCAATTTTGACCAATTCTTTCCGGCGATCGCTCGTCAGGGGCGGAATATTTAGCCGGATTGCAGAACCATCATTATTGGGCGTTAACCCCACATCCGACATCGAAATCGCCTTTTCAATCATATTCAAGGTACTGCGATCGTAGGGCTGAATCATGATTGTTGTAGCATCCGGCGTGCTAATGTTTGCCAGAGACTTTAGGGATGTAGGTGTACCGTAGTATTCTACTGTCACCTTATCTAATAAACTCGCGTTAGCGCGACCAGTGCGAATTGTATTAAAAGCTCGTTGAGTTGCCTCAACAGTCTTTTGCATCGTACTCTCAGCTTCAGCTAATTTCACAAGAACCTCCCACAAGGGTGCCGATCGATTCTCCCATGACTGCTCGGTGGATATTACCCCGCACAGTTAAGTCAAAAACGAGAATAGGAATATTATTCTCCTTACATAAGGCTATCGCGGTACTGTCCATTACCCGCAAATCTTTAGCCAAAACATGGCCATATGTCAGAGTATTGTAGCGCTTGGCCTGAGGGTAAATATGTGGATCGGCGTCGTAGATTCCGTCTACTTTTGTGGCTTTGAAAATCACATCAGCTTCAATTTCTGCCGCTCTTAAAGCAGCAGTTGTATCAGTAGTGAAAAAAGGATTGCCAGAACCCGCACCAAAAATAACCACCCGTCCTTTTTCTAGATGACGGATGGCACGACGGCGAATATAGGGTTCAGCTAATTCCTGCATGGCGATCGCAGTTTGGACTCGTGTTTGTACTCCGATTCGTTCCAGCGAGTCTTGCAGCGTCATGGCATTCATTACCGTGGCAATCATTCCAATGTAGTCAGCGGTTGCCCTATCCATCCCCGCCGACGCGGCTTTGACGCCACGAAATATATTACCCCCGCCAACGACGATGGCCATCTGAACACCAGTAGCTACCACTTCTGCTATTTCTTGTGCTATTTCCTTAACCACTTCTGGATCAATTCCATAGCCCATGTTGCCCATCAAGGCTTCACCACTTAGTTTAAGTAAAACCCGTCGGTAATGTGTTCCCATGAAGTTACGCTTTATCAAAAAATATGCAATTACCTCCAATTTAAGATAACAGCACAGTGACTATCTGTCTCTAGTCACGCCACACTAATGCACTACCTACGGGTTCAGTTTCTTTTGGAAAAATTTCTTTACCTTGGACAAGAGAAGCGATCGCTGCTTTGAGAAAATGTTTTTTCACAGCTAACGGATCTTGGGGATAATCGTCAATTAGTCCTTTGTAGCGTAAAATACCCTCTTTATCGATCAAGAAAGCCATTGGTGTTTTGCTGGCTCCAAAGCTGCGAGTTACATCTTGAGTTGAATCCCAAAGGTAGGGGAAGTTTAATTTGCGATCTGCTGCAAAAGCTTGCATATTTTCAAAGCTTTCTACGGGTAACTGACTGACATCATTGCCATTTACACCTATCAGCGTAAAACCTTGTTTGTAAAACTCAGTTTGAATACTTTTCAGCCTTTCTACATATAACTTTACATATGGACAATGATTAGACATCAAAATGACGCCGACTGCCCGGAACGATTCTAAATAGCGACGAAGATGATGTACTTGTTTGTCAATTCCAGGTAATTCAAAATCTGGTGCGTAACTTCCCACCGGAGTATCTATTGTTTCTAGTACATTCATTGTTCTAACTCCCAGGAACTATGTATGAACAAGAAAACATACGCCCAAATTTGCTAGCGTCATTTCCCCATTTCAAACCACCCCTTTTGTGGATGCTTGATATCCAACAATTTTAGAAATCAATATCACTACTGTAAATTGTGAAACTACTGAATATCAAACTTATGCCAGTTCCACCACGTAATTAAATTATCATAAACAGCATTGTAATTATACGGAGACTTGATTAAAAAACAAATCAGCAATCTTTATGAAGATAAAGCTAAATTCTTTGTCATCGGGGACTCTCAAATCACTAAGATTTATCAAAGAGGATTTCAATAAAACTTGAGAGATCAAAAGTCTTTTCACAGAACTATTCTAGTTTGTAGCACCTAGTGCTTGACTTCTTTGTTATTAAAAGCTTAACAAAGTATGCTTATATAACTTCAACACATTCAAAGCACTTACAAACTAAACACTGCTAACCAACTTGTACACTATTTCTGTAATGACTTTATTTCTGTAATGACTTTATGCCTTTGCTCCACATCTAAAAACTGTCTGGATATAAACACCCATGACTACTTCCATTCCTACCACAGCGCTAACCTCAACAAAAACCTGGAATTGGCGAGGTTTCTCTATCTGTTATCAATCCCAAGGAAGCACTGGCCCAGCTATTGTTTTAGTGCATGGCTTTGGAGCTTCATGGTGGCATTGGCGTAAAAATATTCCGGTGCTGGCAGAAAATTTCCGCGTTTATGCGATTGATTTGATTGGCTTTGGTGCTTCGGTTAAACCAAAGCCTGGCGAAAATATTGCCTATACAATTGAAACTTGGGGACAACAGGTAGCAGATTTTTGCCGTGAAGTGGTTGGTGAACCAGCTTTTTTAGTTGCTAACTCTATTGGTTGTATTGTTGCTATGCAGGCAGCTGTGAGTAATCCTGAGATTGCTTTGGGGGTGGCGTTGCTCAACTGTTCTCTACGCTTATTGCACGATCGCAAACGCCACACATTACCTTGGCATCGTCGCTTGGGAGCACCCTTGCTGCAAAGTATTTTATCTTTTAAACCTATAGGTGAGTTTTTCTTTTATCAAGTTGCCAAACCGAAAACTGTACGAAAGATTCTCCTCAAAGCCTATGCAAACTCAACATCTGTGACAGAAGAGTTAGTAGATATCTTGACAGCACCAGCTAGCGATCCAGGAGCAGCCGCTGTATTTCTCGCCTTTACCTCCTATTCTCAAGGCCCCTTACCAGAAGACCTTTTGCCTCAACTGTCCTGCCCGGCTATTATCTTGTGGGGAACAGCCGATCCCTGGGAGCCAATAAAGTTAGGCAGAGAGTTAGCCAATTTCCCCCAAGTGCAAAAGTTCATACCTTTGGAAGGTGTAGGACATTGTCCTCAAGATGAAGCTCCTGAATTAGTTAATTTAATCTTACAGGACTGGATTTGGGAAATTACCAAATGTGGATAGTGGATAGTTGATAGTAGATAGTGGTAAATAACCAACTACTAACTACTAACTCCCAACTACTAACGACTCAAGGTTGAGTTTGCTCCTCTAGTAATCCTCTTTGTTCCAACCAATCCTTTCCAACTTGAATACTAATATCAGAGCCAAGATTGCCAGTGCTTTCTACTCGTACTTCTCCAAATCCTAGAGTGTTGCGAATAATGTCAGCACTGTTGCCATCTCCTTGTTGGGCAACAATGTGAGTTACATTTAAAGGCACACCCGAACTTTTAGCTATATAAACGTTACGATAACCTGCTTTGATCAGAGATCTGACTAAAGGTCGGAGGTTGGCCTCATCACTACCAGTGCTGTCTTGAATTGCTACTCGCAATGAGGCTGGATCAACAACTTGAGCAAGAGAATCTGTTTCTGTCTCAAGATCAAAATGTTGAGCCATCATTGCATGGATGCGTCTTCTATATGGTATCCAGTAGCTGGCTTCAAATTCATCCTTGCCGCTAAATCTACCGGGTAACATTAACATCTGCATATTGGAGCGATTTGTTCTAGCTCCAAATCCCACTAGCGCTAATAATTCTTCAACAGTCAAGTTAGTATCTATGTGTTCTTTAACTACGTTGAGCACTTTAGGCAATTGAGTTAAAGTCGTGGGGTTGAGAGACTGATCGATTAAGGCTCGAATTACCATTTGTTGCCGTTGAATCCGCCCAATATCACCATTTTCATCATGACGAAAACGTAAAAGTTGCAGTGCTTGCTCGCCGTTCAAATGTTGCTCGCCTTTCTTTAAATTTATGTATAGGTGCTGAGAATCATCTTGGTATTTCATATCTCTGGGAACGTAAACTGTCACACCTCCCAAAGCATCAATTAGCTTGGCAACGCCTAAAACATTAATTCGGATATAACGGTCTATTCCTACGCCGTCTAAGAGGTTGCTGACTGTTTTAGCAGTTAAAGCAGGGCCGCCCTGAATATTGGTGGAATTAATTTTTTTCATGCCCTGCCCCTCTATTTCTACACGTGTGTCTCTAGGGATAGAAAGCATGACTAATTTTTTCTTCTCAGGGTCAAACCGAATCAAAAGCATTACATCAGCAAGCCCGTCAAAGGAGTTTACCTGGGGCAGGTATCTAAGATTTTTAGTTTCTTCTGGAGCATTTTGCACATCTGAAGGGAGGACACTCATCCCCATCACTAAAATATTGACAGGACGAGTTAACTCTGAGAATCGCAGTCCACCTCCAGAAATGCGATCGCTATCAAAAACCGCTGCCTCATCAGCACTGAGATTAGCTTGCATTAAAGGTGTACTAGTTAAAGAAACTGCCAACAGCGCCCCTGCGGTTGCTGACACCATTGCAATACCACTCATACCCACCCAAAACCACACCCAACGCCCAGATTTGGGATTTCTAATGCTTCGGCTATTTGGCTTAGAGGGTCTGGCAGAGGGGTTTCCTTGCGCCGATCTTCTGTGAATGGTCACTGGCTTCCTCACACTTACTGAATACTTCTGGAAAGTAGATCCTAAATCTATAACAGCTAACTCTATAATTATTTGTGCCTAGCTTTGCACTTACGTGTGATCCAAAACACTGATATTTGTGTTTCTCCTTCTTTTTGGTGAATTTGGAGATGATTTATATGAAGTATGGCAACAATCAACAGGATTTGACTAGATCATTGGAAAATCTTGAGAAAAATAAGCCTAAAGCAAATAAATATATAGCTATCTCCTCAAAAGCAAAATCAGGATAAGTACTTACCAACTACTTTCTCAGCAAAATGGTTCAATCCCGGCAATCGTCTAGATTTGCGTCTAACTGTGAGAATTATTAACCAAAGACTTACTAAAAAGTAGCCAGAGGTTAAGAAGCTATTGAGGATCAAAAGACGCACTGCAACAAAATCTAAACTTGCTGCCCCAGTTGCTAAAAATAGGTAGCCTAACACCCAAGATATAGCTAGAGTAATTGACAGACGACTAATGGCTAGTTGTTCCTGATTGGCTTGGCGGTGATAAAGAGTCCATAGGGAGGGGAAAAAACCGATAATGGGAATCAAATACAAAATTAACTCTATAGGCGAAGAGGAGTGGGAGAGGGGGTGAGTGGGAGAGGGGGGAAATTTACCAAAAATACTCCCCGCGTCCCCCCTTTCCCGTGTTCCCGTGTCCTCTTCATTCTCTGCATCCTCCTGTCCTTCATAGTCATTAATTCGTTCAAAATTATTCATAACAGTTGAGTTTAATCCTAAATTAGAGGGATGAATGAGAGTGGAATAGTTAGAGATAATAGGCTTGATAGTAAAGATATTATTCTGTTGTATCCCGCAATCGGCAGATGCAGACACGCAAATTTTTTGACTGGTGGCAAACACTTACACCAATAGCAAGAATAGGCGCGATCGCCCTGTTCGCTCCACTGCTAGTACTCAATGGCTGGGCGATTTCAGTAATTTTTCATTACTTTCACTCGCTAATTGTCATTTTAGTCGGGGCATCCGTGTTAGCGTTTCTGCTCAACTATCCCGTTAGTTGGATGGAGCGTCAAGGAGCGAGACGAGAGCAAGTTGCCATTTTAGTATTCTTACTGGCTGTATCAGTTTTATTAGCACTAGGTCTTACACTTTTTCCCCTAGCTCTGACGCAGGCTCAACAACTGGTGGCTCGGTTGCCAGAGTTGATAGATTCTGGACGCTATCAGTTGATGATGTTGAATGAAAAAGCAGAAAATCTTGGTTTACCGATTAACCTTGATGCTTTAGCCGCCCAGATTAATGATCGCGTCAAGGGACAATTACAGGCGATCGCCGGACAAGTCTTGAATTTGGCAGTAGTCACTTTCACCAGCTTGTTAGATTTTCTCTTAACAATGGTTTTGACTTTCTATTTGTTGCAGCACGGCGATGAACTTTGGCAAAGTTTAATAGATTGGCTTCCTGCTAAATTCCGCGAGGCATTTTCACAAACAGTACGCCTGAGCTTTCAAAATTTCTTTATTACGCAATTAATTTTAGCCACTTGTATGGCATCAGCCTTAATTCCCACTTTTTTGTGGCTTAAGGTGCCATTTGGTTTGTTATTCGGTCTAAGTATTGGCATTATGGCATTAGTACCCTTTGGCGGTTCCGTGGGTATTGCCTTAACTACAACCTTAGTGGCTTTGCAAGATTTTTGGATGGGAGTCAGAGTTTTAATCGCAGCAGTGATAGTGCAGCAAATATTAGAAAACTTGATTGGGCCGCGAATTTTAGGTAGCTTTATTGGTTTAAACCCTGTTTGGGTGCTAATCTCAGTTTTGACTGGAGCGAGAATTGGTGGACTGTTGGGTGTAATTGTGGCGGTACCCACTGCGGTTGTGATTAAGACGGCTTTAAGCGCCTTACGGCGTCCTTCTATAGTTTCTACTCAAAACGAAGTAGAAGAAAATATTGCTTCGGAACAAGTCACGAGCAATGTTTCTGAATATGCTGAGGAATCTTACCGCAAACAGGTGACTGACGCGGCCGGTGTTCGTTCTCTTGAGGTAAGTACACCAGCTACACCAGAAGCGTCTCCTCCAACTGCTTAGTTTATAGCTATTAGCTATTAGCTAGCTGCGGATCTACTATTGAACCGATAAACAAAATACTCCCTGTTTGATTGTCGCGAATTGCACACAAGAAAGGACGGTCAACAATCATCCGGAATGGTTCATCTAAAGGCATGGAGGTTGCTACTATTCCTACAGAAGTAGTGGCAGCAGCTTCTGTACCTTCTTCATTGACTTCCACAAAGGTTTTATGTTTAACTTCACTGATAGCGAAATTTTTCCCCATATTAGAAAAATCTGCTTGATTACTAAAAGCCTCGCCCATACCTAAGGCTTTAAGGGCATTATTGAGTGTGACTTCATAATCTGTTTTGAAGCGGGGCAAACGAATCGAACCTTCCCGCTTGGCAAACAAAGACATCCATTTTTCCCAGTTTTCAGCATTCAAGTTTTGATATAAAGATTTAAGGGTATAATTTTGTTTTGGCAGGAAAACATATAAGCTAATGTTACTATTTTGTCCATAGGGCAAGCTAACTGCCTGCAATTGTTCATTTTCATAATACTTATATTTACCCTTTTGTGACATCATCGGGTGTTGTTTCTGCTTACCGGATGTTAAATAAAAAGGGTATTGTGCCGTTTGATTTTTGTCGAATTCATTAGTCCATTTACCCTTAAAATATATAGCATTGATTAAAAAAAGTACCTGATCTGGTTCTAATCTTTCAACTATTTTGTTAATTTTACCGCGAGTATTTTCATTAACCCAGTTATTAATAATGCCAGGTGTGCCTGCATCTTGAAAATTTAAATTAGTTACCTTAGCTTGATAGAATTCTTGAGTTCTTTGGAGAAACTCAGGTTTAAAGTTAGCATCTTGATTTGCCCAAAGTGAGTTAGCAATATTGAGTTGAACTTGAGGATCGGAATTTTCTAGAAGCGCCTTTAAGGCTGCGTTAGAAGAATTAATTTCTGACAATGTTAATCCTTCTAACTCAAGTGCTTTGGCCATTGCTTGTTGCGTGCTGCCACTAGCACCGTTATATGTCATATCTAAAGCGATCGCTATGCTAGCAGGCGAAACAAAAACGTTCTTGTCACCCTCTTGTTCTAAAATTCTTGAAAAAAGTTTAAATCCAAACTTAGTATTAGCAGTAGTGAGTTTAGTATTAGGTAAGACAGATTTTGCGGGCATGGGAGATTCTGAGTGAGGAGGGCGAGATTGAGCAAAAACACTAGTACTATCACTGACTTGAGAACATCCGATTACGCTCATCAGCATCACGCTAGCAGCAGCCATTACGTAGCGTCTCCCCAAACGTACAGCGTAACGTCTTTGCAGGAATTTTTCCCAGTCACTACTCAATTTTTGCTTCATGATTACCGCACCTGATGCCAAAATCTACGCTTTTGACTAAAAAAGGATGAAAAATATTCGTAGGGCTACTCGCATACTTCAACCTTTAGTTGACTATGGCATTTAAGAAGGCATAGTCATTTAGTGGTTACAGTTTTGGCAACAATATTCTTAGGGACTAGGGGCTAGGAAGAGGAGGGGGAGATGGGGGGACAAAGGAAAAATCTTTCTCCTTGTCTTTGTGTCACCGTGTCTCCGTGTCCTCTTCCCAATCCCCAATCCCTATTTCTTCGGTACAGTCCACCATGCTAAGGCATAAGATTGAGTAGCCGTATTTACTTGTGTGCGGAATTGAATACGGATTCGATAGTTGCCTTGAGCAGGCACAGGACAGAATATATGCTCGACGCTATCGACTTCGCTGATAGAAGAACAAACTGTACCAGTGTCTAAATCTTTAGCATCAGCTTTGACTAGATGAATGTCAAGATTGTTCAAGCCGCGATCGCGAAAATCTTCACCTGCATCATATAAACCATTTTTATTTTTATCGTTTAGTTCTACCAATCTATCCCAAGCCAAGGTGATAGCAACAAAACTGTTTTTTGGTAAAGGCTTTGCTAATTTATATTCCACAAATGCCCCAGTATTTACAGTGTTGTAGTCCCAACCAATAGCTGGCACAGCTTGAGATGGGTTCCACTGACCGGCACTAAATTGCTGGTAAGCACGAAAGGCATTTAAATGTCCTGTTCCCATTTGGGAATCTAAAGGTATTTTTGGGTCTTTATAACTATCAGAAGCTAGCCAGTCTTTATTTTGTTTATCAACTAGTGTTCGAGTCATTCCCAAACGCAAGCCATCACCGCTATCAAGAATTTTATCTGTTGAGTTCATCAACACAGCTTTCATCACTTCGTGTTGGCGAGAAGAGGTACTCCAATTTTGTTGTTTTGTCCGTAGTTGGCGATCGCCAAATTCTTGTAGTAAGGCAATTGTACCTGTAACATGAGGTGCGGCAAAACTTGTACCTGTGACTTTATTCACTTTGCCATCTGGATTCAGCATAGGTATGTTATTGCCAGGAGCAACTAAAGCAATGGTGCGACGTGGGCCTAAATTAATTTCTTTGCCAGCTAGCCGCTCTTTCATTGCCTCGCTTGTCGCGACTAAGTTAGAAACGTCTACCTTATTAAAAATTCCTCCCCGACGAGAGGAAAAAGCCACGTTAACTCCATTAAAATTATCAGTAGGGATGGGAATTCCTCCCTTTCCTTGGTTGCCTGCGATCATGTACAAAACATTATGAACACGAGTAGACCAGTCAACACATTGGGTTAGTAAAGCGTTGCCATCCAAAACTGCCTCTGGACGCGGGTCACGATTTAATGGTTCGCCAAAGCTGAAGTTAATGGCACGAATATCGCCACTATTTTGTAGGGCAATATGCTGTGCAGATAAGCACTCCTCTGGCTGACCCATCTTAGTAGAACCTACAGCAGATGAGTACAATCGTGCTCTCGGAGCAACCCCTGGAAATGCTTTATCTGTACTGACCATAACGCCAGCAACATTATAGGCATGGGGATCAACACTGTTATTCGATTTGGCAGGACTATTGCGTAAAAAAACACCCGCTATGTTTACAGAGCGATTTTTGGAAACGGCTTTATCTACCCCAAACATTCCCGGACGCCCTATCTCGACTTGACCAATGGCAATCTTGCGACCAGTCAAATTATAGGGAGGTTTACTTAGCCTCAAAGCATCAATGCCGTTAGTACCAAGGGAAGTTTCCAGAGTGAGAGCAACTACTGGCGCACTTAAGCAGCAAGCACTCAATCCCCAAAAAATCCAAGTTAATTTTTTCACCATAGTCAAGAGTTAGTAGTTAGTAGTTAGTAGGGGAGGCAGCGCGCCCTTGCGGGTTAAGCGCGTTGAGTGCGACTGCCGTGCGGGTTTTGTTGATAATCTTGCCTTCAAACTGATCATTTATCTTCTAAACCCACCCGTACAGTAGTTAGTAGTTGGTTGTCTATTACTCCCCTTGTCTCCTTATCCCCATCTCCCCATGTCCTCTTCTTCCGAAGAGCAGCATCTAGAGATGTAAGAGTTAGCTAAACTTTTGTTACAATACTTACAGAAAAGGACGCTTAAATACCCACTAGCCATGACCGAAACGCTATCTAAAAAGCATATTGTGATTGCTCCATCTATCCTATCAGCGGATTTTAGTCGTCTCGGAGACGAAGTACGCGCTGTAGATGAAGCCGGAGCCGATTGGATTCATGTTGATGTAATGGACGGTCGTTTCGTACCTAATATTACGATAGGTCCTCTGGTAGTGGAGGCGGTTCGTGCGGTTACGAAAAAGCCACTGGATGTCCACTTAATGATTGTGGAGCCAGAAAAGTATGTTGCGGACTTTGCAAAAGCTGGTGCAGATATTATCTCCGTACATTGCGAGCATAATGCTTCACCACACCTACACCGCACTCTCGGTCAAATCAAAGAACTTGGTAAGCAAGCCGGTGTCGTTCTCAACCCATCTACACCTTTAGATTTAATTGAGTATGTGCTAGAGCTTTGCGATTTGATATTGATTATGAGTGTAAACCCTGGTTTTGGTGGACAAAGCTTTATTCCAGGAGTGGTTCCAAAAATCCGCAAGCTACGTCAAATGTGTGATGAACGCGGTTTAGATCCCTGGATTGAAGTAGATGGTGGGCTGAAAGCTAATAATACTTGGCAAGTCTTAGAAGCTGGGGCAAATGCGATCGTAGCTGGTTCTGCGGTATTTAATGCTAAGGATTATGCTGAGGCGATTACAGCCATTCGCAATAGCAAGCGTCCAACACCAGAATTAGCAAAGGTGTAAATCAAGCACTTCAAGAATTATCAGTCTAAATAGAAAGACAAAGGGCGATCGCCTTAACAGATCGCCCTTTTTTCAAATCATGCAAATAGCCTTTTACTTGTAAACTCTTGCCCAATGGGTTGCTTTCCAAAGACTAATAAACAAAGCAGCAGAAATTAAGGCTCCCAAATTCCATTTCACAGAACTCTTGATCAACTTCATTCTCTGAGAAGCTAGATTAGCTTGTGCTTGAATCTGGACTTGTTCTTTAGCTTTAGAAAGTTCTGATAAAATTTTACTTTTTACTTCTTCAGGATTTTGACTTTTTAATGAGCGACCTTGGCTTTTTAAAAAATTATTGATCTGTTCTGGTGAGGCTTGAGTTAGTTGCTTTTCTACTTGTTCGGCTTGAGCAATTTGTTGTTGCGAAACAGCATTTATTTGAGTAGTACCTGCGTTATTGAGCCGGACAGTATTAATGACTCCTAAAGGAATCATTAGGAAAAAACAGACTGCAAATAATAAAGTTAACCAAGATAAGAATTTTAAAACTCGGAATTCCCATTTATTTCGTGAATAGGTTTCTCCAAAAAATACCAACACTAATCCAATCAAAGGTACGGGTACTCTTTCAACAAGTGTTCCAAAAGTTTGAAATTCCCAAGCAGGATTCATAAAGCTTGGTGGTACAAACATCTCTATGATGTCGAACAAAGCTAATAGTAATAAACCATAACCAAGTACTCGAAAAATATTCATGGAGTCTGCCTGTTTATAGGCAAAGTCTTGTAGTTCATTTAGCACAGGAATGAATTTATCACTAATGGATTTAGTCATTATTCTTCACACAATGTATAAGTAAAATTTAGATGCACGAAAACTTAAAAATTCCGAAATCATTAGGAATTAAAGTCTTTAGTAGCTAAGAGTTCATCATACAAAAGTTCACATTTTAAATAAAACTGTATAGACAGAGTTATTGCTACTTGATTGCTCTGTTTTTGGCTTGTCTATATTCATTGATAAAAATACCTTGATTAAAATGAATATGATACTACTTAGGATGAAAGCTAAAAACGGAATTCGTAATTGTTGCCATTGAATCATTACTTTTTCAACTCCGCAGAATCTCGATTATTTTTTTCCTGCTGTCGAAGCAAGAAAATATAGAACAAAGTAAATACCATTACTTGAATTATGCCAAAGATGAGAGAACCATCACCCTCATGCCAGTAATTAAATGCTTGTAAGTTCTTTTGCGCAGATATTACAGCTAGCATAGCAACCCGTATCCCATTGATAATAAATCCGAAGGCGATCGCCATAATCAGCACTAGAATTCTCCGTTGAGGTTGAATGGGAAATACTAGTAAACAAATCACAGCAATGCCCAAAAGATAACAGATAGATTCTATGCCTGAGCAAGCAGAATAAACCTTGACACTTCCTGTTGGTAAATTTATGAAAACTCCTTGTAGAGATACTTCAAAACCGGAGTACCAAAGTAGGAAAGCTGAAAATTTAGCTGTCAAGGGAGAAATGTCGAACAGAGAAGATAGCAATAATTTTGGGATGCCGAGAAAAAATAATATGGTTAGTTCCTGCCAATATTGCTTTAATCCCTTGAAACCAGAAGCTAATAAACCAACAGCTAAACCAGAAATTAATGGTGACACGCGAAGAAAAATTTCCAGTAAATCACCATGATCAAAAGTCGCACTTTGCCAAAGTACAATACCAATTAATAATCCACCTAAAACACTGGGAAAAATTCCACTTTCAAAATTTAGATTATGTCGTTTGTCTTCAAGTAGAGAAGCTACAGCTAACAAAAAAAGTACACTCATCCCTACTTGAGCAACATCTCCAGATTTCCAAGTTAGGGTTAGGTTAATTGCAATTAAACCAGCTCCTATTCCCAATAGCCATAACTGAGTATTTTTTGGTGATTTAACTTTGGTAAATGGAATCGCTTTACATTTAGATGTCATTGAACTAACTGCTGTTACATAATCAAGTCGAATAGTAAAGTACTCACACGGCTATGTTCACCTCCACTCTGAGCAAGTGTAGGTGTAGCTTCACTGGGTATATTTAGCAGCACCAATTATAGTACTTAAATCTTTTGTTGTACTTTTTACTTTAGATGGAAGTTTTAACCTCAGTAATTATTCTACAGTAATATATTGCTAGTGATAATTTTAACTTTGTCAAAACTTTATCATTGATTTTGACTAGACTTTGTAAAATCTTTAATTTTATTTAATAAATCAATAAATCACGAGAATTCAAATAATTTGAGATTTACATATGAACAAATAGTACTATCGTATTATAATTATTCTATCAAGTTAATATTTATTAGTTTATTGAAATGTATTTAATACTACATATATATGGTAGTGAAGTGGTATTGCTTACAGATAGTGTAAGTAACAATAAATTCACAAAATTCACAAAGATATTCGATAACGCAGTATTTTAAAGGCAAAAAAAGGTGGCATTACCCACCTTTGCTTAATTATCCACACTTACTTAACTTATTTACGACCACCCAACCATTTTGCTGCTGCTAATCCCAAAATCGCTCCAACAATAGGATTGCTGAGAAACTTCATGATCGCAGGTTGCTCTGCTAGCACTTCCCGGAAAACGTCGGGATGGTTGTGATATGCAAACGAGGCAAGTTTGCTTACATCATCAGCATTCATGCGATTGGGGTTGTGGGTAGAAAGCCCTAATTGTTGCTCTAGATGGCGATCATCTAACCCTCTTTGCTTGAAGTGCTTGAAGAAGGAACGTGCTACATCATCTCTTTCATTTGGTTTAATGTTAGCGATCGCCTTTTGTAATTCTGGCTCCATTTGGCTGGGAGGAATACGCTCTGGATGCAAGGAGCGCTCAAACATTTGGCGACGTTGATCCAACGTGGTACGTTGAGCAAAATCATCAAAGTTTTGATACTCCTCGGTTGATACATCGTCGAGGGATTCAGTATTTCCTTGAGCCAAATCTCTCATTATTTGGCGTTTATACTCATCACTGCTAGTCACTTTACTAATCTCCTTTTTGCTGATTGTTAATCACTAATTGCTAACTGTTAATTGCGGTGAATTTTTCGCTACTAGCCTTACGTGTACTGGACTTGATTGGATTGAACATCATAGCGAGCTGTCAAAATCAGCTGCTTGTCGGGTGCATAGATCAAAACTGTCAAGTCTTGATTAGGAAAGTTCTTCCGGAAGCCTTCAACTAAGGATCTTGCTAATGGACGCACTTCATTGGGGCGCACTTGGGGAGAAATCACAACACCTAGCTTGTTGTTGTCACGCACATAAACATCTTTAACTAAACCTCTAGATGTTTGCACAACCCAATCACCAAAACTTTGCCCCGCAGGAGTATTTCCTCGCTGTAATTGTGCGGCTACATCTCGGTTAACTCCAGGCGGAGTTGTGGTACGGTCAACTTGGGCTACATTACCACCACAAGCAGTAGTAATTGTCAAAACTAAAATTAAGACGAAAGCCGTTAAAATTTTGCGACTCTGCTGTAGCAGATTCATTTTGATTACCTCCTTTAAAAAACTATTGCCACACTAGACCTTATTTATTGTTCTTCTCAAAGATTTGAATTGATAATTCTTGTCTTTATATGAGGTCTAGACCATCAATAATTAATATGGGAACACTTTCTTTAAAATTAACCCTCATACTCAAGAAATAATTTTGAGATGAAGTAAAAAGCCCGCCCGTGCGGACTTTTAATAAACTGCGCATCTATCTATTAAGCGCGTTTAGTTAGTAGTTCTGGTAGTTCGGGTAATTTTGTAAGTAAAGTGCACCCTGCTTTATCTCGTCGAATCTTGAAACAAAAGTAGTTCTAGTCAACTGCTTTTTTGATGTTATCTTTTACATCTTCAGTTGCATGACGTACTTCACTTTCTGCTTGTTTGGCTTTACCTTCTGCTTTGTCTTGTGGATCGCCAGTTACGTCTCCCCATGCTTCTTGAGCTTTACCTTCTACGTTTTTAGCTGTTGCTTTTGCTCTATCTTCTAAACTCATTGCTTTCTCCTTATACTTATATAATTTATCTTCAAAGTTGTTAATTCAACTTTGGTTTTGTGACTACATTTACAAGTTAACTAATTACTTTTCTTCTAGCCTTCCGCCATAGGACGTATTATCGCTCTATGCTAAAAGAGATAGAAATCACAGACGGGGATCAATTTAGTAATTATTGCTAAATATCGAAAAATAACAACTATTAACTACCATTTAATCAATAAAAAACCCGGTTTTTTAAGTACCGGGATCAGAAAGTTATGGGTATTATTTTTTATCTATCTAATCTAGAAAACCCATCAAATTTTCAGAATCATCAATCTCATTGGATGCTACTGGACGATTGCCCATTACAGAGTAGGTTTCAGAAATTACTAACGAACTGGAGGCGATCGGACGAATTCCCGATAAGTTCATGCTGTCAACTACTTGGATATTGTTTGCAGCAATGGGACGTATACCCATGATGTTCATTGTCTCTACAACTTGCAAGTGACTAGCAGAAATCGGACGTATACCAGAGATTGAGACGGTTTCTGCAACTTCTAAGTCACTAGCACCAATCGGACGTAGACCAGAAACAGCGAGATTATCACGGACTTCGAGTTGACCTGGCGATTCTAGCTGCACTGGTTGCTCGGTATTTGAGTTTTGACCCTGGTTATTTTCAAGTTCCACAGTATCCCCCTTTAACTTTGCACGTTTTTGCCGAGGACTGACTCCTTTGCCAGTGCTGCTCATAGTCATAAATCACACACCTCTAAATTATTAAGGAATTTTTAGAATATTTTTGAGAAGTCAAAATTTTCCTAATATATTTAGAGTTTAACTTTAAAGAACATTTTATATGTATAACTTTATTTAAAAGCTATACATAAGTCTTATTAATAATAAAGTTTTTTGCAATAAATTAAGAGATATTAAAATAATTTTTAATTTTTACAAAAATGTGCATTGTGATTTTGTCAAAGTATGTATTCGCTACCATTAATATTGGGTATTTATAGCAAAACTGTATGACAGAATTTTGTCTTCAAGCTCCCTTTAGTCCAACAGGCGATCAACCCCAAGCGATCGCTCAACTTGCAGCAAGTATCCAAGCAGGTCATCATTATCAAACATTACTAGGAGCTACGGGAACCGGGAAGACATTTACAATCGCATCAGTAATTGAGAAAGTTGGCAAACCGACTCTGGTTCTGGCACATAACAAAACTCTGGCTGCACAGCTTTGTAATGAGTTACGGGAGTTTTTTCCTAAGAATGCTGTTGAGTATTTCGTGAGTTATTACGATTACTATCAACCAGAAGCCTATATTCCTGTAACTGATACGTATATCGAAAAAACTGCTTCCATTAACGATGAAATTGATATGTTACGGCACTCAGCAACGCGATCGCTGTTTGAGCGTCGTGATGTGATTGTAGTTGCTTCGATTAGCTGTATCTACGGCTTGGGAATTCCCGCCGAATACCTCAAAGCTGCGATTCCCTTCCAAGTGGGAATGGAAGTTAATCAACGGGAGATTTTACGAGATTTAGCATCGGTACAATACAGCCGTAACGATTTGGAAATTGGCAGGGGACGATTTCGCGTTCGAGGTGATGTGTTAGAAATAGGCCCAGCGTATGAAGATCGTATTATTCGGATTGAGTTCTTTGGTGATGAAATTGACGCTATTCGTTACGTCGATCCGGTAACGGGTGAAATTCTTCAGAGTTTGCAAGCAGTGAATCTGTACCCCGCACGTCACTTTGTCACCCCAGAAGAACGGCTAGAAGAAGCTTGTGATGCGATCGCCAAAGAATTAAAAGAGCGCAAAGCCGAATTAGAGGCGGCAGGAAAATTACTAGAAGCGCAACGTATAGATCAGCGGACGCGCTATGACTTAGAAATGCTGCGAGAAGTTGGTTACTGCAACGGTGTCGAAAACTATTCTCGTCACCTAGCAGGAAGACTAGCAGGAGAACCGCCAGAGTGTTTAGTTGATTATTTTCCTAAAGATTGGCTGTTGGTAATAGATGAATCTCACGTAACTATACCGCAAATTCGTGGTATGTATAACGGCGATCAAGCTAGGAAAAAAGTATTAATTGAGCATGGTTTTCGCCTACCCAGTGCTGCCGATAACCGTCCTTTAAAAGCAGAAGAATTTTGGGCAAAAGTAAATCAATGTGTTTTTGTTTCTGCCACTCCAGGAAATTGGGAAATAGAAGTTTCTCAAGATAATGTGATAGAACAAATTATTCGACCAACGGGTGTAATAGATCCAGAAATTATTGTTCGTCCGACAGAAGGGCAAATTGATGATTTATTAGGTGAAATCAAAGATAGGGTAGATCTCCACGAGCGGGTGCTGGTGACAACCTTAACCAAACGTATGGCGGAAGATTTAACCGAGTACCTGCAAGAAAATAGTATTCGGGTGAGATATTTGCATTCTGAAATTAATTCCATTGAGCGTATTGAAATTATTCAAGATTTACGTGACGCCAAGTTTGATGTCTTGGTTGGTGTGAACTTATTGCGAGAAGGCTTAGACTTACCGGAAGTTTCTCTCGTCGCAATTTTAGATGCAGATAAAGAGGGGTTTTTGCGTGCAGAGCGTTCCTTAATTCAAACTATCGGGAGAGCAGCGCGTCACATCCGGGGACAAGCAATTATGTATGCCGATAACCTCACAGATAGCATGATTAAAGCTATTAATGAAACCGAACGTCGTCGTGGTATTCAAATGGCATATAACAAGATGCATGGCATTACACCGCAACCGATAGTTAAAAAATCGAGTAACGCGATTTTGTCTTTTTTGGAAGTATCACGAAGATTGAACGCTCAAGAATTAGAAACAGTCGAGCAACATATAGATGAATTGCCGTTAGAAAACATTCCAGAATTGATTACTCAACTAGAAGCACAGATGAAAGAAGCAGCGAAGAAATTAGAATTTGAGGAGGCGGCGAAATTACGCGATCGCATTAAGCATCTGCGAGATAAATTGGTGGGAAGGTAGGCTAAATTTGCAATTACCGTCAACAAAAATTAGCGGGGAAATAGATTTTCAAAAGCAAATCCTTGGTGTAATCATTGGCTACCAAGGATTTGAGCAATACAATAAACACAATTTAGTTCAGTGGTTAATGAATTATGAAGTTCAGCACCACCTATAAAAATTCTTGCTTCCTCTGCCTTTTTTCAAAGTAGGCTAGATAAAATATCTCGCTCCATCTTTCTCTAAGCAACTCGCGAAATTTGCTGTCGCTGTTGAGTAGGAATTTGAATCACGAATTCTGTCCCTTTTTCAGGTTTGGACTGGCAGTGGAGACTACCACCGTGCTTTTCCACAATAATTTGGTAGCTGATAGATAAGCCCAATCCAGTTCCTTTGCCAATAGGTTTTGTTGTAAAGAAAGGCTTGAACAAATTTGCTTTTACATCTTCACAAATTCCTGGGCCGTTATCAATAATATGAATGGCAACCCAATCATCTCCAATCATTTTTGTGCGAATCTGGATTTGACTTGGTTGCTGTCTCATCACCTCAAACGAACGCAGTTGATTGTATTCATCAAGTGCATCGATCGCATTAGAAATGATATTCATAAAAACTTGATTGAGCGGCCCAGCATAGCATCCTACTGGTGGCAACATTGAGTACTCTTTAATCACTTCAATGCCGGGATGTTCTGGTTTTGCCTTCAAGCGATAATTTAAAATGGTAAGCGTACTATCAATACATTCGTGGATATCAACCTCTGTGATACCAGTATCGTCTACACGAGAAAAATTTCGCATCGACTTTACTATTTCGCGGACACGTCGTGCGCCAAAATTCATAGAATTGAGCAGCTTTAATAAATCATCTTGAAGAAAATTCAGATCAATAGCTTCCAGTTCGGCTTGAATGTGAGGTGTGGGATTTGGATATTCTTGTTGATAAAGGTGTAACAGATTCAGCACTTCTTGAGCATATTCATTGGCATGGATGATATTGCCGTAAATAAAATTTACAGGGTTGTTAATCTCATGAGCAATTCCAGCAACCATTTGTCCTAAACTGGACATTTTCTCACTTTGAATTAGCTGGATTTGCATTTGTTGCAACTTGTCATAGGCAGTGCTTACTTCTGCAATTTTTTGCTCTAACTGAGTATTTTTCTGTTCGAGATTTTCAGCTAAATCATGCAATTTTAGATGCAATTTTACCCGTGATAGCACTTCCTCATGTTGGAAAGGTTTAGTAATATAATCAACAGCACCCGCTTGAAAACCTTCAACTTTGTTAGCTGTATCGGAGAGTGCTGTCATAAATATGACAGGAATATCTTTTGTTTCTAAAACTGCCTTTAATTGACGACAGGTTTCAAAGCCGTCAATCTCTGGCATCATGACATCCAATAAGATTAAATTGGGTAGAGCATATTTAACCCGCTCCAAAGCAATTTTGCCAGATTTCGCTACCCATACTTCTAAGCCAGCCTGATCGAGCGTGTCAGATAAGACACCTAAATTAGCAGGATTGTCATCAACAATCAGAACTGTTGCAGCTTGGTTAGTAACAAGATTCATAACGTTTATTTGTAAGATTGAATGAGTGCTATAATTTCCTGGTCTTGAAAACCTTTAGCTAATTGGTACATCTTTTTCGCAAAGGGGATGTATTTTTCATCCATCTGTTCAAGCAATGCTACTTGTTTAATAATTCCCTTAAAGTTGCCTTTCATTGCTAATTCGTACAGGCTTTCCAGTTCTGTAGTGGGTGGAGCAACCATCTCAGTGTTATTTCCCTCTGGTTGACTCACACTTTTCTGTTCTTCATAAATCCACTCTAGGTGGAGAAGTTTTCGTAATTTCTGGAAAAGTTCCATTGCCTGTACTGGTTTGGGGAGAAAATCATTTCCTCCTACTTCCAAGCTGCGATGCCGATCGCTTTCAAATACACTTGCTGATGAAACAAGGATGGCAATGTCTTTGAATGCTTCGCAATTACGAATACGTTTGATGAGTGCAAATCCATCCTGACTTGGCATCAATAAGTCGGTGAGGACAAGATCTGGCTGAAATTCTACAACTTTCTCCCAACCCTCTTGTCCATTTTCGGCTTCAGAGACTTCAAAGCCGATTGGACTAAGCAAATTGGCAATTACAGAGCGGTTTGCCCATTTGTCATCAACCACCAGAATCTTAGGACGACAATCTTTGATGCCAATAATTTGTCCTTTGTCGTCGGCTTGAGAAGTTTTCACCCATTCATCAGCTTCGGGCAGGTTAACATCAAACCAGAAAATACTGCCGACGCCCATCTGACTCTGAACCTGAATGCTACTACCCATCAATTCCACAATTCTTTGGCTAATTGCTAATCCTAAGCCAGTGCCTTCGGTTTGTCGGCGACTATCTCCTACTTGCTCAAAAGGTTGAAAAATGGCTTGGAGTTTTTCTTGAGCGATGCCGACACCTGTATCACGTACTTCAAAGCGAATTTTTCCTTCAGAGGCATAGGCGATCGTGAAAGTGACGCTGCCTGCATCTGTAAATTTGATAGCATTACTCAGAAGGTTAATCAACACTTGCCGCAGGCGTTTTTCATCGCCATGAATACCAATGGGTAATTCTGGGGCTAACTGAGAGTGAAACTGAATGTTCTTCAGTTCGGCTCGGATACGGCACATTTCTGCTACGCCTTGCAGAAATGCCGGGAAGTGGAAATCGGTGGGCATTAGTTCCACTTTCTGCGCTTCAATTTTTGACAAATCTAGGATGTCATTGATCAAAGTTAGTAAATGTGAGCCGCATTGGTAAATTACATCAATCCGCGATCGCTCTTCTTCTTTGAGATGTTTGGAACGCTGAAGAATTTGAGCATAGCCTAGAATACCGTTCAACGGAGTGCGCAGTTCGTGGCTCATGTTGGCAAGAAATTCACTTTTGGCAAAACTTGCTGCTTCTGCTGCTTCTTTGGCTTTGGCAAGCGCTATTTCAAATTGTTTGCGTTCGGTAATATCGTTGTTAATTTCGAGTTGCTTGCAAGGCTGCCCAGTTCCATCGCGCTGTAGTGTCCAGCGACTCGCTACAATAATATGCCGCCCGTTACGGGTGGTATGGTGTAGTTCTCCCTGCCAGTGTCCTTGCTCCAAAAACTCGGTTAAGACGGTTTCTAATGGTTTAGGAAAGACAGTTTGCAGGAATGTGTGAATGTACTGCCCAACGACTTCTTCCTTCTTCCAACCGTAGAGGAGTTCTGCCCCTCGATTCCAGTATGCAATTCGGTCGTCCATGTCCCGAATGATAATAGCGTCGCTGGCTGAGTCTAGAATTTCTAGTGTTTGACGGAGTTCTTGCTCGGCTTGCTTGCGTTCAGTAATGTCAGTATGTACACCGAACCACTCTCGAATGTTGCCATCTCCATCTAATAATGGAACCGCTCGAATACTCATGTGGCGATACTCACCATCATGATGACGAAGACGATACTCTACCTCACAAGTTGTTTTGTTGGTAACAGCCACTGACCATGAATTGTAAGCTTGAGATTGATCATCGGGATGAACGGCACTCAGCCATCCTAATCCTTTCAATTCCTCAAATGACTGTCCAGTAAAAGCGTTCCATTGGGTTTGCCCAGAAGTAAATTCACCCTCTACATTTGTAGTCCAACTCAGTTGACTAGTTGCTTCTGTTAGTGTGCGGAATCTTTCTTCGCTATGTTGAAGCGCTATCTCCGCTCGTTTGCGATCAGTAATATTTCGTGTTATGGCAATGACACCAAGAATACTGCCATCAACATCCCGCCAAGGAGCCTTAGTGGTGAAAAAGATTTCACTGGTGTCACCATTAGAGAGAATTTCCTCATAAGTCTCAATGGTACCTGTAGCGAGAATCTGTTGGTCTTTTGCTATCAATTTTTGTGCAACATCAGGCGGAAACAACTCAAAATCGTCTTTCCCTATGAACTCTTCAACTGACTTGCCAACAAAATTGGATGCATTAGAGTTGAGGGCGACATAATCCCCCTTACGGTCTTTGACGACAATCAGATCTGGTGTACTTTCTAAAATCGAGCGCAATAGTATTTTGCTTTCGTGCAGGGCTGCTTCAGCTTGTTTACACTGAGTGATGTTTTCGCTAAACATCATAATGCCGCCGATTTCACCGCTGGCTGTGTGCCAAGGGCGGAGCGATCGGCGTACCCATTCAATAGATCCGTCTGCCCGTTGATAAGGATCTTCTTCACGTTGTTCGCTCGCTCCTGCTAAACACCGTTGGTGAATCTGCTGCCACTCTGGTGGAACGTCAGGAAAGACCTCATAGTGAGAACGTCCGATAATGTCATCTGTTAGGTTATGTTCTTGGAGCCATTTACGACTCACAGCCAGATAACGCATTTCCCGATCAAACATAACCATCGCTACAGGAGCATATTCAATGGCCTGCTCCAAGTATGCTCTGCTATTATGCATAGCAATTTGTGCTTGGTTGTGTTGAGTTACATCAGTGTTTGTTCCAACCCATTCACAAATCACATCATTGAATTGTGCTTCGTTGTGCTTTGGGGTGTTCTGAGAGTTTGCTCGTAGCATTTCGCTTGCGATTTCCTGTCGCTCATTCGCCTGAGAATTTTCAGATGGTAATCTTTGGCTCATGGTCAATCCTGCATTCCAATGTGGATTTGAGGGCTTCTACTAGATCTAAGGATTAGATATGCTTCAAATCTGAAATTGGTTGCACAAAATCGTCCGTATTTGGGTGTCTATCAAGCAGCATGAACTGTCAAACTCGGAAATGAATAGAGTAAACCAATTTCTGACTTTTCTGTCTCTATTTAAACCAAATTTACACTGAGTAGAGATCCGGACAAAAACGGAAATAAAGCTTTGTAATACTTAAGTTTTTCTTTGAATATAAGTATTTTTTAATACTTTTTATAGCGTTAATATCTCTGACTTAAAGTTGTTCTGGGTTAATACCCCTTTCTCGCAGTCGTGCTAACAAGTCTTGGTAGCGCTGCCGCTCTTCCTCTAGTTGCTGTAGTGCTGCTTCCTTCTGTTGACGCTCTTGTTCTCGGAGTTGATCAAGTTCTACTGATGTTAGAAAACGCTGTCCATCAGTACGATAAATTTCCAGAGTGTCTGGTGTAAGCTCAAACCGCACTCCCAAGCGAGGACTAACCCAATTATTTATTTCTTCAATTACTTCTAAGTTATCCCCAGAACGTAGCAAACCAGTCAATTCCAGTGTGTCTGGATTATATATGTAATATTCTTCAACGCCATAACGTTGGTAGAACAGAAGCTTGTTTGCCATCTCTTTAGTTGTGTTGCCAGGAGATAAGATTTCAAATACTACCTGTGGTGATATGTTCTCTTCTTTCCACTGTAAATAAGAACCTCTATCACCCTTGTGTCTACCAACAACCACCATCGCATCGGGGGCTTGGCGAATTTTTATATTTCCCTCAACTGGGTACCAAAGCAAATCTCCTGCGACAAATACATTATTTTGTGATGCAAACAAGATTTCTAAATTTTCTTCAAGAGTGACAATCCAGCGAAATTGTTTAGTGTTATCTGCCATTGGCTGCCCGTCACTTTCCGGGTAGATGATTTCTGCTGCGGTTTCTGATGGAAGTTGCTGTACCATACGCTACAAAACCTCCTAAGTGGGGTTATTGGCTATAGGCTAAGGATTATCGCTCATATATTTAAGTTTATATACTGTGGTGAAGAGCGATCGCCCACATTGAGACAAGCGGTTACTATTAACTCACTGGTGTGCGCACTTGTTTTAAAAATAGCTGCCATTCACTCTTAATATCCGCAGCACGAATAGCACGATCTACAAAGTCTTCGACAATTACAAAAATAAGCTGATTGGGTTCGCTAAGTAATTCTTTCAAACTTTTTTCACACTTACGGACACTTTCAATTTGAGCAATTTTGAGATTGAGGAACACCTGTTCTTTAGAGGGCGACGTTAGCTGAAGCGTTTTCGGTTCATTTGGGGTGAGTCCATCCAAATGGGGACGAATGCGATAGTGTAAAAATTCAGGGTAAGAAAGCTCAAACTCCCCTAGCATGTGGAATGCAGACTTCAGTTGACTGGGTTTACCTTGCACTAGTTGATTGGGTATTTGTGCGGCTATTGCTTGAATAAACTCAGAACCTCTAGCTTCTGTCAGTTTTCCTAAATTGCCCTGAGCAATCAATACCTCTACTACTTGTGATTTGACTCGCTGTGGCGATCGCTTCAAAACTTCATCTAGTGATGACAAATATCGTGTGATGTGAGCGCGTATTTCATTCAGATACTTCTCGTAAAGAATTTCGTAACTCTGCTCTATTTCATAACGCTTTTGAATTTCTTCAATTGCAGGAACTCCTGTATCATTTCGACACTTTTGAATAGCTGCTTCTATTTGCTTTTTCAAATCGGTATCTACATCGTGGCGTTTTTTTCTCAGTTCCAGAAGTAAATTTTCAAAACCTGATGTGAGTCCGAGCCAAAATTGGTTGAACTTTGGATCTAACAAGCTTAATTCTTGATGTTCTGGCTTTGGCTGATCTAAAGCCCGATCTGTTATTTGTTCTGCAACGGTAAAGTTTTTCTCAATGCCGTCGGCTATGTTTGAATTAGTATTTGTATTCATCTGACAGCTCGTTCAACCAATGTTTGAGCATTTACTGAGAGCTTGAAGGTTAATTCAATCGATGTTTAAACAAATTTAATAATAATAACATGAAACAATCGACTTTTTCAATTCTCATTGATAGTGTTCCCAAGTTTACAAGCAAACTAACAATTGCCAATCAAGGAGTTTTAGAACACAAATATAGTTGATTATCCTTTGTTCGTTTCCAAGCTCTACAGGCTATATTGCAGTTAACCAATCAATTAGGAAGAGTATCCGTGTTTCCCCTTCATGACAACAATCCGACACGAATCACCCCGTATTTAACCTATGGGTTGATTGGGATGAATGTTTTAGTTTTTTTTCACCAACTTAGTTTATCAAGGCCAGGGTTAGAACAGTTTTTACAACAGTATGCAGTTATTCCGCAGCAATTAACTGCTAATTTTGCTGGAGAGTGGCCAACATTATTTACGTCACAATTTTTACATGGAGGTTGGTGGCACCTGATCTCGAATATGGTATTTTTGTGGGTCTTTGGTAACAATATTGAAGATCGTTTAGGTCACATCAAATATCTCATTTTTTACCTGAGTTGTGGTGCCTTAGCTGCTTTATGCCAGTGGTTTATTAATACGAACTCTGCTATCCCTTCCTTAGGCGCAAGCGGAGCTATTTCTGGGGTTTTAGGTGCATACTTAATTCGCTTTCCCCAATCTCAAATTCTCAGCTTAGTTTTCTTAGGTTTTTTCGTCACCACTATCAGAGTTCCTGCAATTTTACTGATAGGGTTATTTTTTATCCAGAATGTCATCGCTGGTTTTGCCGCTCTGCAAACAGCTGCCAATATGACTATGGAGACAGGGGGAGTCGCTTACTGGGCCCATATCGGTGGCTTTGTGTTTGGAATTATACTCTCTCCGTTGTTTGGATTATTTAAACAGGATTAGAGCTACAAGATAATTTCTGTTTTGACCACTCTTAACCGAGTGGTCAGTTTTTTTGATGGAGTTAAATCACCTAATACTTACAAGAGTTGGTAAAAATTTACCAATTAAGCTTCATTAATTGTCGAGCATCACGATACAGTTTCCAGACTAATGACATATTCGAGCAGACCTTCACAAGCATCAACGAGTAAATCGATCACTCGCTCAAATCCCTCTGCACCTCCATAGTAGGGATCTGGAACTTCTTTGAGAGTATGTTTGGTGCAAAAATCACACATTAGGCGTACTTTGTGGTGATTTTGCCTAGACGGATCGAGATAGAGGATGTCCTCATAATTTTCTCGATCCATCGCCAAAATCAAATCAAAGTCTTGAAAATCCGATTTTTGAAACTGGCGAGCATGACCACGCATTTTTATTCCTAACTTTTGAGCGGCTGCAACGCTCATGCGTCGATCTGGGGAGCTACCAATATGATAGCTAGATGTTCCAGCAGAGTCGCAGATAATGCGATCGCGCAGTGGCGATCCAGGAGATTGGCTCCACTCAGCCTGCTCGATCAGATGATTCATAATATTTTCTGCCGCTGGCGATCGGCAGATGTTTCCCAGGCAGACAAATAAAAGCTTGTAAGCCATAGATATTTTTTGTCCTTTGTCTTCTCTTACAAAGTTCTGAGCCTCCTCTGAAGCTTGCGTTAACGCCCGTAGACACGGAGTGGCTTCTGTAAGTAGCCGACGCACCCCGCGGGAAGGAAGCCGCAAGGGCGTCTACAGACTTTGCGCTTTGTCATTAGGATAAGACAAATGACAAATGAAAAATCACTATTTACTGAAAACCAGGAAGTTCTAACCCGCTGGTCAATTCTTCCATGCGTTCCCGCATTGTTGCTGTGGACTTATTGTAGGCATCTTTCATCGCTACGGTGATCAGATCGGAAAGTACCTCTGCTCCTTCGTTGAGGGCATCTGGCGAAACTTCCACCCGCTTGGGCTCTTGGTTTCCACTGACTATCACCTTAACCAAACCACCGCCTGCTTCTCCTTGAATCTCCATTTGCTCCAATTCTTCTTGGAGTCGCTTGGCACCTTCTTGTACTTGCTGCGCTTTTTTAAAGGCGTCAGCCAGCTCTTTCATTTTTCCCAAGCCAAAGCCAAATCCCTGTCCTTTACCAGTCATAATTAATTGTCCACCTGTGCTTTGATTAACAAGTCAAATTCAACAAATTCAATTATAGATGCGGTGGCTGATTTGCCTATTTTTACTCCTAAGTTTTGCATTTGATCAAGAATGGCACAATATTACCAAAAGTAGTCAACTTTTGAACTAACAGCATCAAGTATAAATTTTCTGAGTTTCTCGTTTCGTTTGCTTTTGCCTTCACATATGCTGACTGTACTGTGGGAAGATTATTGATGGGTTATGCCCAGTCAAGAATTTGATACTGCGTTTCTTGCCTTCTCATGCTTAACTTATTAAAATCTCGGTTGAAAAATACTCTCATTACACTGCTGTTGGTAACACTATTTTTAGGGATAAATACAGTTGGGTGGACTCCCTACAGTAGTGCCGGTCTACCGGCTGGGAATGCAATTACTGATGGCAAAGCTTTGTTGCGGTACGCACTGCCGATAGATAATAAACCTGTGCGGGAACTGCAAGCTAGCTTAGAAGACATTTCTAACCAATTACGGGCAAATCGACGTTGGGGTGCTGTGTCCAAAGACGTTGGCAAAGCATCACGAATACTTAACAACCCTTCCCAAGTTTTAGCAAGTGTCCCAGATGAACGCAAGCCAAAAGCTGAAGCTTTGATTTCTGAATTAAAATCAGGTGTGAATGAGCTCCAAGAATTAGTTCAAACTAAAGATAAAGAACAAGTTAAAGAAAAACGAGCTGAGTTACTAAATCTAGTTGGAGAACTAGAAGAGTTAATGGTGGAGGGATTTCCCTTTGAAATTCCCACAGAGTACAGTAATTTGCCCCAACTGAAAGGCCGTGCCACTGTGGAAATGAAAACTAATAAAGGCACTGTCACCCTCGTTGTTGATGGTTATAGCGCTCCTGTTACGGCTGGAAATTTTGTTGATTTAGTACAAAGGGGTTTTTATAACGGCTTAGAATTTACCCGTTCTGAAGAATCATATGTTCTGCAAACTGGCGATCCACCAGGTAAGGAAGTTGGTTTTGTCGATCCAAAAACTGGCAAATACCGTGCAGTTCCCCTAGAATATCTGGTTGAAGGTGATAAAAAGCCTACTTACGGTATTACTTTAGAAGAAGCTGGTCGCTATACCGATTTACCAGTTTTGCCATTCTCGGCTTACGGCACCGTAGCTATGGCTCGCCCAGAAAGTGATCCTAATGGCGGTTCTTCACAATTTTTCTTCTTTTTGTATGAGCCAGAACTGACGCCAGCTGGACGCAATCTTTTGGATGGCCGTTACTCTATTTTTGGCTATGTCATTGAAGGCCAAGAAGTTTTGCGAGAATTGAAGGCGGGTGACAAAGTTGAATCGGCAAAAGTTATCAAAGGGTTAGAAAATTTAGTCGAACCACAGCAAGCGTAGTTAGTGGTTGTTGAAAATAGGGACTAGGGGCTAGGGGAGCCAGCGCCGTGCGGAGGCTCCGCTCCGTTAAGGCGACTGGCGTGCTAGGGACTAGGAATTTTAGATTTTGGGTTTTAGATGACATTACAATCTAAAATTTAATTGCCCAATCACTTCTACCCTTTACCCTTTTGTGTACACAGTTCATTAAGTCTACTAACTACTAACTCTCAACTTTTAACTAAGATTTCCTTCGGCAAATACCTGCTTAGTTGCGATCGCTAATTCTGTAACAAATTATTTGTGTAACGCCCAAGAACTACTGTGAACAGTGAATTCTCTTCTCATGCAAGTTCAAGATATTGGCGAACAAGGATTGTTAAAAATATTGCAGCGTTTCTGCCCTTCTGAAATTATTGGAGATGATGCGGCAGTAATTTCTATTGAGTTTGGACAATCTTTAGTAGTAACTACAGATGTATTAGTTGATAATGTTCACTTTAGTGAAGTTACTACATCTCCAGAAGATGTAGGTTGGCGAGCAGCTGCCGCCAACTTATCAGATTTAGCAGCAATGGGCGCATCCCCATTAGGAATTACTGTTGGGCTAGGGCTTCCTGGTAATTTAGCTGTCAGCTGGGTAGAACAAATGTACCAAGGAATAACAGAATGCTTGCAACAGTACAATCATACTCCAATTGTAGGCGGTGATGTGGTGCGATCGCCTGTCATTACCATTGCCATTACTGCTTTCGGTCAAGCTTATCCCGATCATATTATTCGGCGCGACCAAGCTCAAGTTGGAGATGCGATCGTTGTTACTGGTGTTCATGGTGCATCTCGTGTCGGCTTAGAATTACTCCTGCATCCAGAATTGGGAAAAAACCTCAGCGATGAAGATAGAAATACTTTAATTCACGCACACCAGCGTCCACGACCAAGATTAGATATATTACCATTGCTTTGGGCAATTCTAGATTCCCAATCCAAAATCCAAAATCCAAAATCTAAAATTTCCGTTGCTGGCATGGATAGCAGCGACGGCTTGGCAGATGCTGTAGTGCAAATCTGTCGTGCCAGTGGTGTTGGTGCTGTGATTGAATGTACACAAATATCTTTACCAAAAGCTTTTGCAGGTTGGCTAACCAAAGAACAAGCACTAGAATATGCTCTGTACGGTGGCGAAGATTTTGAATTAGTGTTGTGTTTGCCAAAACAGCTAGCAAATGAATTAGTACAACACTTAAATCACAATGTAGCTATTGTCGGCGAGATTACAGAAGGTTCAACTGTACTGTTATACGACCAATATAAAGAACTCCCCGACCAAGTTTTGAGCCTTAATCGGGGATTTCAACATTTTAGTTAGTGATTGGTGGATAGTAGGGGCAGGTTCTGTTGATAATTTTGCCGTTCAAACTGATGATTTATCTTCTCAACCCGTCCGTACAGTAGACAGTAGTTAAAAAAAGTGACTACTAACTACTAACAACTAACCACTAACAAATTTATTTAGTCCACTTTTGTGCCACTAATTCTGCTAAGTCAAGAACACGCTGGCTGTAGCCCCATTCGTTGTCGTACCAAGCCATGACTTTGACCATGTCACTACCCATAACCATCGTTAAGCTAGCATCAATAATGGAGGAAGCATCACTACCTTGATAGTCAGATGATACGAGGGGTAGTTCGCTGTAGTCCAAGATACCCTTGAGTTGTCCTTCAGCAGCATCTTTCAATGCTTGGTTTACTTCTTCTGTGATTGTCTGCTTTTCAACCTGCACTACGAAATCAACCATTGAAACGTTGGGGGTGGGTACGCGCAATGCTACACCATTCAACTTGCCTTTAAGATCTGGCAGTACCAACGCCACAGCCTTTGCAGCACCGGTGGAGGTAGGCACAATGTTGATAGCCGCAGCACGTGCCCGTCGCGGATCTCTGTGAGAAGCATCTAACAAGCGCTGGTCACCAGTGTAGCTGTGGGTGGTAGTCATTGTACCTTTGATGATGCCGAATTTCTCGTGCAACACCTTAGCAACGGGAGCCAAGCAGTTAGTGGTACAGCTAGCGTTACTGATGATATGGTGTTTGTCGTGATCGTAGTCATGATGATTAACACCGATCACAAAAGTACCATCTTCATTTTTGCCGGGGGCAGTGATGAGAACCTTCTTAGCTCCAGCATTAACGTGCTTCATTGCCCCTTCTTTAGCGGTAAATACACCTGTAGCTTCAATAATTAGGTCTATTTCCCACTCTTTCCAGGGCAAGTTTTCTGGATTGCGATCGGATACGCATTTAACGGTCTTGCCGTTTACGATAATTGAGTTATCATCAGCAGTAATATCAACATTCTTTAACTTCCCTAGCATCGAGTCATACTTCAGCAGGTGAGCGTTGGTTCTAGGGTCTGAGGTGTCATTTATAGCAACAAGGTCGATATTGCTATTTTCTCTACCCAACCAGCAGCGCATAAAGTTACGCCCGATGCGCCCAAAACCGTTGATAGCAACTCTAATCACAGCGTCTTGCCCTCTGTCTATATGTGCCTTATTAAATCCTATGCTTGACCCCGATCATATCGCAAAGGGGGAGTATTTATAACTATAAAGTGTTAGATCCCAAAAAAAAAATTAATTTTTATCTTTTAGGTATCGGTGTAGAGATTGCGATCGCCAATGTAGTTTCTTACCGATTCTGGGACTAAGTAGCGAAGTGATTTACGTTCTCGACAGAATTTACGAATTAGACTTGACGAAAGTCCAACTAAAGGGATATTCAATAATTGCCAGTGTATGATGATAGACTGCTTTGCCAGCTGTTGCTCCACTTGCTTGCAGATTAACTCGCTTTGAGCTATGCATTGAGAATTGGTGATGCGGGGTGCTATTAACCAATTGCACGATTGTGCTACTTCTTGTCCGCAATACCAATGGGGTAAGGTTTGGAAAGCATCCAAGCCCACTATCCAGTACCAGTGGGTATTGGGATAAAGATTGGATAAGTCAATTAAAGTATTGATGGCATAGGAAGTTCCTGATCGCGTTTGCTCTACTAGTGAGACAGCAAACGCTGGGTGGTCTGCGATCGCAGCCTGGAGCATTGCTAGGCGATGTTGAAAAGAAGCCGCTTTTTTATGAGGAGGATTATATGATGGTACCCAAATTACTTGTTCGACACTTCCTTGATGCAAAGCTGTTTCGGCTACGATCAGATGCCCCCAATGAACTGGATCGAATGTGCCACCGAAAATTGCTAATTGCCGCATCCGCTCACTTGTTTGGCTTAATTCAATAATTAAAGCAGGATTATTACCAGTTTTTTATTGTAACTAATTCTAGCAAATAGGTAAAAATATGTGTTTCAAACTACAGCAGTTTATTTCCCGATTATGCAGAAATTTGCAGAATAAACATATTATTAGTTCAGGAAGAGAAAAAATGTCAGCAGGAATAAAATCATTCTGAGCGAGCCAAATCTAAGCGCAACAATCTGCATATCATCAGATATGAAATTTATACAGAGGTAGTAACGGTAAAAACAAATTCCTGTTATGATACGCGTGTCATTTGTGATTATTGTGTGGTGTGGTGTAAGAGGAGTAATAAATGGAAAATCAAGTAGACTTTAGCGGTAGACCATTTCATTTTATTGGTATCGGTGGCATTGGTATGTCTGCTTTGGCATATGTACTCGCCAAACGCCAATTGCCCGTCTCTGGTTCAGATCTTCGCCCTAACCACATTACTTGCAGGTTAGAAGCGATCGGAACTCACATTTTTGATAAACAACAAGCAAGCAATTTGGAATTCTTTCGCCCACTAGCAAAAGAAAATGGAGTAGTATTAAATACTCAAAAGGGAAAATCTTCTGTAGAAGTAGCACAACTACCACAAGTTATTTGTTCAACTGCAATTAATACAAATAATTTGGAATATAAAGCAGCTCTGGAGTCAGGCTGTCCAATTTTTCATCGTTCTGATGTTTTAGCAGCTTTGATTGCAGAGTATCACAGCATTGCTGTCGCTGGAACTCATGGCAAAACTACCACCAGTAGTATGATTGGCTATATGCTACTTCAAGCAGGACTTGATCCTACGATTTTGGTTGGTGGTGAAGTTAATGCTTGGGAAGGTAATGCTCGACTAGGGTATAGTCCATATCTAGTAGCAGAAGCAGATGAATCAGATGGTTCTTTGGTGAAACATGCTCCCGAAATTGGCATTATTACCAATATTGAACTAGATCATCCTGATCACTATGGCAACTTAGAAGAAGTGGTGGAAATTTTCCAGACCTTTGCCAAAGGTTGTAAGATATTAGTAGGTAGCATTGATTGCGCTACCGTGCGCGATCGCTTGCAACCTAAAATTAGTTATAGTTTATACCAAGAAGCAGGTGCTGACTACACCGTCACTAATATAGATTATCGTGCCGATGGTACTACTGCTTTAGTATGGGAGCGCGGTAAAGCTCTAGGTGTATTAAAATTGCGTTTGCTCAGTCGTCACAACCTCAGTAATGCTTTGGCAGCAGTTGCTGTAGGTAGAATTTTGGGCTTAGAGTTCGGAGAAATTGCTAAAGGACTTGCCACTTTTGAAGGTGCAAGACGTCGTTTTGAATTCCGGGGTGAAGTTGATGGCATCACCTTTATTGATGATTATGCTCATCATCCTAGTGAAATTCGCGCAACTCTCGCTGCTGCCCGTCTACAAGCTAGACCAGGGCAAAGAGTAGTTGCAATCTTTCAACCCCATCGCTATAGTCGTACGTTGGCATTTTTGGAAGAATTTGCTGAGTCTTTTACTCACGCCGATGCAGTTATACTTACTGACATTTATAGTGCGGGCGAGGTGAATTTAGGGCAGGTTAGTGGTGAGCATTTGGCAGCAGAAGTTGCCAAGCATCACGAGCAAGTTTACTATCAACCCGCCTTAGCCTCGATGTGTGATTTCCTACAGCATACACTGCGTCCTGGAGACTTGGCGCTGTTTTTGGGAGCCGGGAATTTAAATCAGATAATTCCGGAAGTCATTGCAACACTTCGGCAGCCAGCCACAGCTACATCCTAAGAGATAAAGAATAAACTGCAAAAGGCACGATTTTTATAACATCCCAAAAATTTTTCTCGGCTTAGAGTTGCACAGTCTAGCAATGATTGCATTGCCTTAAAATATTACCGTGTTTTTACGGTTGATGAATGTCAAAATTACACTCATTTTGGTAATATGAAAAGCTCCCAGGCAGCTGTAGATGTCTGCTCTTATTCTGGTGTGACTACGATAAAGCAAGAAATTACTAGTTCAGACAGTAAAGAAATTTACTTGGAAAACGCAGGTTGTATAATTAAATCGCAAGTTTCTCTGTCGGGGTCTACTTCTTATAGAGTAGGTGGTCCTGCCGAGTGGTATGTTGCTCCCCGCAACGTAGAGGCATTACAAGCGAGTGTCAACTACGCAAAAGAACATGAGTTACCAGTAACTGTATTAGGAGCTGGTTCCAACTTGTTAGTTAGTGATCGCGGCATCCCAGGCTTGGTAATTGCTACCCGCCATCTACGTCACAGTCATTTTGATCCGGAAACAGGACGAGTTACTCTTGCCGCTGGAGAATCAATACCTAGTTTAGCATGGCAAGCAGCAGAACTCGGTTGGGAAGGGCTAGAGTGGGCTGTTGGTATTCCCGGAACTGTCGGTGGTGCAGTAGTCATGAATGCAGGAGCACACAATAGCTGCATCGCAGATATCCTAGTTAGTGCTCAAGTACTTTCTCCTGATGGTACGCTCTTAACACTAACTCGCGACCAATTAAATTACAGTTACCGCACTTCCATGCTGCAAGGTAGCGATCGCATAGTTACTCAAGCAACTTTTCAACTGCAACCAGGTGCAGATCCTGCACAAGTGATAGCAATTACCAAGCAACACAAACAACACCGATTATCAACTCAACCCTATCACCTACCAAGTTGTGGTAGTGTTTTCCGCAATCCCAAACCTTACGCAGCAGGTTGGTTAATTGAACAAACCGGTTTAAAAGGCTATCAAATTGGCAAAGCGCAAGTAGCTCAACGCCATGCTAATTTTATCGTCAACTGTGGCGGTGCCAGTGCTTGGGATATTTTTAATCTGATTCGTCATGTTCAATACCAAGTACAGGAAAATTGGTCGATTCTGTTAGAACCAGAAGTCAAAATGATCGGTGAGTTTTCATTAGCCTGTTGAAATTTGCAAATTACTAATTTAAAGTGAGCGTCAGCTGCTAGCTGGCGCTTTTGCTTATTTTGACTAAAACTAGGGTGCAAGGTGTAGGGGGGAAGACTAACATCTTGCACCTCGCCCCTAAAACGCCTAAAACTGAAGTACCTACGGGAAGCCGCCCACTCTCTCTTGAAGCCGTACCTACGCTCTTGCGCGTAGCGACTTTTGTTCCCCGTAGGGGTTCGGTGCAGGGTAAGTAGCTGTACCTACGCTCTTGCGCAAAGCGACTTCTGAAAGTAGCTGCTCCGTATCTACCGCGTCTACCGGGCGTCTACCAGGCTTAGAGTTTAAGTCAGTTAAAACTGACTGAAAACCTTACCTAGTCTGATTTATCAGACTTGAGCTTTCAGCCAAGAAATTCATTGCTTGGCGCACTAGAGCGTAGATGCAAGATCTTAAGAAGAAAAATTGTATTTGCGATCGCATGATATCAAATACAAATGGATACAAAAGTGTTTCTTGGTAAAGCTGTTGCTGTTATTGTTGATCGCCCAATGGGTAGTAGGCATCCGCAGCACGGATACATTTACCCCATAAATTATGGCTATATTCCCAATACTCTCGCTCCAGATGGGCAGGAAGTGGATGCTTACATCTTGGGTATATTTGAGCCTCTAAGCTACTTTGAAGGTGATTGTATCGCCATTATTAATCGTATTAATGATGTGGATGACAAGCTAATTGTTGTACCGCAAGGTAAAAACTACAGCAACGAACAAATCTTGGCTTTGACAGAGTTTCAAGAGCAGTTTTTTGTATCGGTGATCTTGCGCCCGTAGAGTCATTGAAGAAGAGCCATTAGCGATCGCTCCGCACGCCCATCTCTAGCTTTGGGTGTGATACTATTTCACAAAAACTCTGATACAAATACAAACTGTGTCCAGACGCGAAATATCACCTCTAGACAAAATTCATGTGTATCGTAATTAACGTGAAACAGTGTGACATCTGGGAAATGCTGCCAGGAATGCCTAAATTGAAGTTGCTGCTACCTGTGGTTGAGAAATCAAATCAACAAAAACTTGACGTATCTGGTTAATAACTTGGAGTTGATCGTCACCTGTTTGTTGGACTTCAGCAATGCCTTGCAACTTCTGCCGCAATCCATCAAGGGAATCCTGAATTGGTTGCAAAGCCTCTTGATATAAATTCACTCTGCCTGAACATTCCGCAGTGGCAGTTCGCAAGGATAACAAATCTTGCTCCATATTTTGCAGTTCTTGGCGCTTTGTCTGTTGCTGTTGAGTCTGCTGTTCTATTATTCCCTGGATTTGTTCAATACTAGCCTGCATCTGTTCAATTTTTCGTTCCCAGTTTTGCAGTGCTTCTGAGAGTCGTTGTCGCTGCTTTTCCAGCTGTAGCAGTATAGAATTGAAATCCAATTTTTCTTCTTGCAAGTAGGCGTAAACCTGTTCTTGCCGACTTAGCAGTACTGCTTTGTGTTGTTTGAGAAGCCCTTGAGAGTCAAGCAAATGGCGACGTTGTCCAACGAGTGTTTCGTTCAGCATTTGGTAGTGATCTTTCTCGTCTGCCAGTTCAGCCTCCAATGCACTCCGCTCAGTTTCGGATGCCTGGTTTATCTTTGTTTGTAGTTCTTCTATAGTTTCTTGCTTATCTTTAAATTCTTGTTCTTGTTCTTTCACAAAATTAAAGTCTATATTTAATTTTCCTTGCAAGTCCTGCACTGTCTTGTGCAATTCTTCCATAGGCATTTTTTCTAAAGCTGCCACATCCACTTCTTGGCTAGTAAATCCATCACCAGACATTGCTGCCAAAAATTGAATCTGCTGATATAGTTCTTCTTGATATCGCAATTGCTTTTTTAATTGATAAGCGTACTCTTGCTTGCAGTTTAGACTAGCTGTATTCAACCTTAACTGTTCTATTTGCTGTTCCAGAGAATTCTGGGCTTGTTGCCATTCATTTTGACGCTCAGGTAAAACTTGTGACAGGCGATCTAGTTCTGCTTGCTGTTCGCCAACCGCTATTTTTTGCTGCTCTAGTTTTTCCCAGTGAGAGTTGAGAAGGGACTGTTGCTTTTCCAGCATTTCAAATGCTAATTGCAGGTGTTCTCGCACTGTTTCTGTAGGAGCAACGCTGCCAGAGAGCCGATCTAGTAATTCATTAACTAGACGGCTTTGCTCTTCATTCAGCATCTTTCCCTGCTGTAAATTTGCTTGAGACTCCTCTAAGCGGCGCTGCTCACCCCGCAAATGTTCCCAAGCTCCTTCTAGTTCTTGACGGTTGCGCTCAATTTCTTCTCGCAACTTTTCCATTTCTGCACAGGATGTCTCAACTGCTTGTTTTTCTGTCTCCAAGCGTTGAAACTCATCTTCCATATTTTCTAATTGTTCCAAACGCGTCTCAATCTCCAATTCGCGACGATTAAGTTCTTGCGCTTGAAACGTCAGTGATTCTTTCCACTGATCAATTTCTTCTTCTTTGACTTTAATTTTTTCCAGTTGACGAGAAAAATTCTGCAAAATATTTACTAACGGACGCCCCGCCTCTTGAATCCGCTGCACTTGACGCTGAGGAGTCATTTCCACCAATATAAGGGCACCATCATTTAATTTACTAGCTTCCTCAGCAGCGATTACATCTTCTGATACGGTACTCCAACTTTGGTCTGTTCGCTGACAAGCTAACAGTTTTAGTTCTGTTTTGCCAGCGCCAGTAAGTAAACTGCCTTTCTGTTTTTGTACTTCTGCTAAATACAGCACACCCTTAATCCTTCTGATGGACTTATATATCAGTGTTTTTTTATACGAAAATAATTGCGGTAAGCTGCCTTGTTTAAAATTTAAGCTAGGGGGAAACAAGGCAGGCAAAATTTTCTATAGACGAGAAATTCACGTCTTCAGATTTATACAACCAAATTGTCGCTTCTTTATATTTTCTACTGCTATCAGTTACACTGACTACCGTGTTATCACTCAGGTTATCTAGGAAGATTAAGGTCTCTCAAAAACAGAAAATAGTTTGGATTAATTGATTGCCTTGTCGAAAATAGGGGCTAAGAGCTAGTATAAAAATTTTCTCTAATTTATCAACTCTTAGTTCGCTACATCTGTTGAAAGGACAGGAAAACAACAGGACAAAACTAAAAAATCTAGACTACACACATTATTCCTTAATTCACATCTTGCATCATTCCCAACACTCTAAAGGTGGGAGATCACAAAGCTTTGTTGCCAGGTTGAAACTGGTAACGAGAACTAGAGCCTCTGGTTCTCTAAATATAAGTTCTACAAATAAAACTGACAAAATTAAAGGGAGCATTTTTTCGCTAAATGCAAGGAAATTTAAATGAAATTGATATTCGTAGTATTCTGCAATTGATTGAGTTGGGACAACGCACTGGGCAACTATTTGTAGAAACCCATAGTGATTACAAATGTTCCGGGCTATGTGTAGATGAGACAGACAGACATAATGATTGTAGCGATCGCCACTGCTGGTTCATTTTTTTTCTCAACGGTCAAATTATTTATGCAGCTAATGGCGATAACAGTCTATCGCGTTTGAGTGATTATTTGCGCCATTATCAAATTCAAGTACAGCTTGATGAACGAGAAGTAGAGCACTTAAAAACTTTAAATGCACTCGAATATGCATACTTATGGATGTTGCTAGAGCAAAATATCCTCAATCCAATCCAAGCTCGCAGTATTATCCACAGCTTGGTGTATGAGACTCTCTTCGATCTACTGAATTTACAGCAAGGTAACTTTATTTTTGAGGTGAGTTCAGCACTGGCTCCCCAATTAACTACTCTAGAGATTGCTCCTGCATTGACTGAGATGATCAAGCAGGTGCAAAGTTGGAAGTTACTATATCCTCATATTCAAACTCCCGATCAAATTCCCGTCATTGCTGACATAGTGAATCTACGCAACTCACTACCAGCCGTGACTATAAATAAGCTACAGCATTGGGCAGATGGTAAAACTTCCTTGCGTCAATTAGCTCGCTATCTAAATCGAGATCTTGTGACACTAGCTAAAGCTATACATCCTTACATCCAACAAGGTTGGGTACAATTACTGACAAACAAATCCAAAAAAACACTCGATTTAGAGGAAAACCGCAAGCGATGCATATTATGTATTGATGATGCGATCACTATCTGTACGGTAGTAAAAAGTATTTTAAGTAACCTAGATTATGAAGTAATTACTCAGAGTAATCCCTTAGAAGCACTTAGTCTAATTTTTAAGCTCAAACCTGATCTAATTTTGTGTGATATTACCATGCCAGATTTAAATGGGTATGAAATTTGTGCTATGTTGCGCCATTCTCAAGCATTTCGGCAAGTACCAATCATTATGCTTACCGCCAAAGAGGGGTTTTTTGACCGAGTCAAAGCAAAAATGGTGGGAGCAACCGATTATTTAACAAAGCCATTTGGGAATAATGAATTGGTTATCTTAGTGGAGAAATATTTATCACCCTTTTGTATTAAAAGTAACAAAAGAGATACACCACTTGTTGATTCAGTAAAAGATAGAGTAAAAATATTATCACAGAATTAGTCAACATTAGAGTTCAGTTTGGGAAACTTAAGTAGTGTGAATAAAGTGATTTTTTACATTAAATGCTTGCGGTAAATTCGGAGATGTTCCAAGTCGGAACCCTTACATCAGGAGGTAGATTAGGCATTTATGAGTACAGTTCTGATTGTGGAAGACAGTATTGCCCAAAGGGAGATGATCACAGACCTCCTGAAAGCAAGTGGCTTAACAGTAACCCATGCCAGTGACGGATTAGAAGCGTTGGAAGCAATTCAAACTGCTCCGCCTGATTTAGTGGTATTGGATATCGTTATGCCTCGAATGAATGGCTATGAGGTATGCCGTCGATTAAAATCCGATCCCAAAACCCAAAATGTTCCCGTGGTGATGTGCTCTTCTAAAGGAGAAGAATTTGATCGCTATTGGGGGATGAAGCAAGGTGCGGATGCCTACATAGCCAAACCATTCCAACCAACAGAATTGGTGGGAACAGTCAAACAACTGCTGCGAGGATAAGGATGAGTATAAGATGATGAGCAAGCCGGACTTTTTAGGGGGCAGTGGACAAGATCACTTTCGTCCTGAATTACAAGTAGAAAGTCCTGAAGGTGAACTACACCTGCGATTTTTCATTCCTTCGCATCAGGAGTTTGCACTATTAGCTACAGGCATTCGTGAGGTAATTGAACTCAGTCCTGACAAAATTACCCCGATTCCTAATGCTTCTCCTTTACTTTTGGGTACTCTAAATTTACGAGGTCGAGTAATTTGGGTGGCTGATTTGGGTCAATTTCTGGGAGGAACAACAGCATTAAACACTGATCGCGCAGAGATTCCGGTGATAGCAATTGAAGAGCAAGACACAATTGTGGGCTTGGCAGTAGAAGAAATTGGTGGTATGCACTGGCTTGATGTGCAGCATTTGATGGCACCAACTAATGTGCCGGATACTATGGCTCCTTTTTTGCGGGGAGAGTGGTTATTAGATGCTCATAAAAAAAAGTGTTTGCGACTGCTAGATCAAACGACAATTTTACGAAGTGCGCGCTGGGCGGGATGAAATAGGGAGGCAGGAAATGGCAGCGAGTGTAGATGATTACGCGCAGACATATCAACAGGCTCTAACAGCCTACGCGCAACAAAATTATGAAGAAGCAGCTACCCTCATTGATGAGGTGGTGCAAAATTTACCGCACGATCCTAATACTCATTTGCTGAGGGGTCACATTTACTATGTTTTGCAGCAGTATGATGTGGCAAAAGCGGAATATCAAGAGGTATTAAATTTAACTGAAGACCCAGAAATTGTTGGTTTTGCTAAAAATGGTCTAGAGCATATCGATCAATACCAACAGCAACCAGATATTGATTTTGAGATCAATAATCACTCTGAAGCAAATTTCTCTAACTTGTCTATTTCTGAGGAAGATGAGCAACAAGAATTAGAAGATTTGGCAGCAATAGGAGACTCTAGCGACCAAAACTTTGATTTTAGTGCTTTTGATCAGCAAGAGGTTCTGGAAGTGCCACAAGAGGATTCCTTAGATAGCAATCCATTTGATATACCTGTAGATATTAGTTTATTTGATACAACATTAGAGTCATCAGAAAATTCTGACGAAAATCCTTTTGCTTTCAGTTCCGAAGACGCAGAAGATTCACAGATAAACATTTGGAATAAACAAACTGAACTAAAATTCCCTGCTTTCTTAGAAGAAGATGTAGAAGATATATCTGTAGAATCAGAAAAAGACGCAGAAGAACCTAGCAATTTATTTGTAGATAGTGCAGATCCTGTTTTTGAAGATTCAGAATTTAACCAGGAGAATAATAAAGATTCTTTGCCATTTCTGTCAGAGGATTCCTTTTCTACACCTGAATTAGAAAATCAAGTAAATTTAGCTGAACAAACAGTTCCAAAACCAGTTGAACCGAATTCTAATTTTCTATTAAATCGGTTTGAGGATGAAACTTTACTGGTGCAAGAAGCAGGAACCAGTGGTGATTTATCAGAAATCAATAGTTTCGGTTACAGTAACCAAGAAAAATTCTCATCAACAACTTCAAACAGCACTTTCAATTTAGAAAACCAAAAATCTAACTCAAGCTCTGATGTAAAACAAAGTTATAGTTTTGAGGAAAATGACAGCTTTGATATAGAGGCATTTGAATCTGCCTTTGGATCGGAGACTTTTACAGATAGTGAAGACACAAGCAGCCTTTTAAATGGCAAATCTTCGCAAGGAAGCAATATAGAGTTTTTAGATGACTTTGATGACTTTGACGATCTAGGGAATATTCAAGCAGAGTTTGACTTTGTCGCAGACTCTAATTTGGGTGACTCTCAACTGCATTCTGGAGCGATCGCCCTAGATAGCAAAAATCACAGCAGAGGATTTGAAAACAACAAAAGTAGTCAAAAAAATCAGGCGACGGGCGGCAACACAGACAAGGATCGCGATGATGAACTATTTAGTATCACAGGTTCGCAAGAAGCAGTGCCAATTTTTACCCAAGGCAGTACTGCTAATATTGAACCCCAAGTCAGTGTTGAGCAAGGCTTATTAGCTCCCTTTGAAAATGCTCCGCTCACAACTAAGCAATGGATAATCGGTAGTACTGCGGGTATTGTTTCGGCGGTGGTTGTAGCTGCGGTTAGCTTTACCGCTACGACAATGTCTCCTCCCCAACAACGGGCATCACTGCGAAATACAGGCTGGGCAATGGCATTAGCAGCAGGAATTGCCAGTTTTGCAACAGCAGGTGTGATGGGCAATCTCAGCATCAGGCAATTGCGCCGCACTACCAAAGATTTACAAGCCCAATTTGACGCGGTACGGCAAGGAAATCTTAATGTCAAAGCTACCGTTTATTCACAAGATGAATTAGGACAGTTAGCGGCAGGCTTCAATGAAATGACTCGTGTAATTTTCACGACTACACATGAAGCTACACGCAAAGCTCAAGAACAGGAAGAAGCAAAAGAAAATTTGCAACGCCAAGTAATTCGCTTGCTGGATGATGTAGAAGGAGCTGCTAGAGGAGATTTGACTGTACAAGCCGAAGTGACTGCTGATGTGTTGGGAGCAGTTGCCGATGCTTTTAACCTGACTATTCAAAACTTGCGCGATATTGTGCAACAGGTAAAAGTAGCAGCACGGGAAGTTACTAAAGGAGCTACTAATTCCGAGACATTTGCAAGGGCATTATCTAGTGATGCCTTGCGGCAGGCAGAAGAGTTGGCAGTTACCTTAAATTCTGTGCAGGTAATGACTGATTCGATCCAAAGGGTAGCAGAAGCAGCGCGAGAAGCAGAAGCAGTCGCCCGCGATGCCAGCAGTATCGCTCTTAAAGGTGGGGAAGCAGTGGAAAATACCGTGGCAGGTATTTTAGAAATTCGGGAAACTGTAGCTGAGACTACTCGCAAAGTGAAGCGCTTGGCTGAATCCTCCCAAGAAATTTCTAAAATTGTGGCTTTGATTTCCCAGATTGCCTCCAGAACCAACTTGTTAGCACTCAATGCCAGTATTGAGGCGGCAAGGGCAGGGGAATCGGGCAGGGGTTTTGCAATTGTGGCGGATGAAGTACGCCAGTTAGCGGACAGATCGGCTAAATCACTCAAAGAAATAGAAGAAATTGTCCGCCAAATCCAGAGTGAAACTAGCTCGGTAATGACAGCAATGGAGGAAGGTACACAACAGGTAATTCAAGGAACCATCTTGGCAGAAGAAGCCAAGCGATCGCTCGAAAACATCATTCAAGTAGCGAATCGAATTGATATTCTCGTGCGCTCTATCACTACCGACACAGTCGAACAAACAGAAACCTCCCGTGCTGTCGCTCAGGTAATGCAATCAGTCGAACTAACAGCCCAAGAAACTTCCCAAGAAGCACAAAGGGTTTCTGGTGCTTTGCAAAACTTGGTGGGTGTTTCCCGTGATTTGATATCCTCCGTAGAACGTTTCCGAGTGGAAGCCTCCGAAACTAGGTAAATAATGAATGATGAATGATGAATGCTGAAACGTTCATCATTTCAAATTCAACATTTCATAATTCATACTTTATAATTCATAATTCATAATTTTCTATGCTGCCAGAACAACAACAGCGTATTCTAGGTTACTTTATTGAGGAAGCTAAAGAGCACCTGAATACAATTGAGCAGGGATTGCTAAATCTTCAAAGTACCATCAAAGATCCAGAAATGCTCAACGAAATCTTCCGAGCAGCTCACTCAATTAAAGGAGGGGCAGCGATGCTGGGTTTAAGTAGCATTCAGTTAACTGCTCACCGTTTGGAAGACTGTTTTAAAGTTTTAAAAGAGAATTCAGTTCAAGTCGATCAAAAACTTGAATCTTTATTTCTTGACGTATCTGATGCTCTCAAAGCACTGCTAGAAAATTTGCAAGGGCCATTTGGTTTAACAGAAGATACTGCTAATCAAATCATCTCCAAAGTAGAACCAACTTTTGGCAGGTTGAACGAACATTTAAATTTACTTGTACAACAAGAAAATAGTGGAGGAAAAACGACATATAACGATTGTTGGCAAAATCACCAAAACCTGGTGATGCAAACTTTGCGCGAGATGTTGCAGCTGTTCAAACAAGATTCTACACCAGAAACCCGAAATAGACTTCAGAACTGTTGCAAGAAATTAGCTGAACTAGGTACACAATTTAATTGCCAAAATTGGTCTAATTTGTGTGATGCGGCAGGCAGGGCGATCGCTACTCAAGAAAATACTTTTCTGAGTTTAGCGAAAATCATTATTACAGATATTAAAAAAGCCCTAGAACTTGCTTTAGCAGCAAAAGAACACGAAATTGCTATTAGTCAGCAACTAGAAGTATTAATTCCTCAAATAGTTGAATCTTTAGATGATGCTACTAATATTGGAAATGATAAGTCGGAACTGGAACTAGCATTATCTGCACAGACACCAGAAGAATTGTTATCTCCAAATGTTTTTGAGATAGCTAGTACTGACGAATTCATGACTTCAAAAACTGATGATTTCAGCGAATTTACTGCCGAATCTGAATTAATAGATTGTGAACCAGACGATAGTATTACTAGTCTATCTGAGCTATCTAACCATATTATCAGTAATACCGATGCTAATATAGACAATTTTGATGAATTTAATGCTGAACCACAGCTAATAGATTTTGACTTACAGGACTCTAGTACGAACTTACCTGAACTATCCTATCAATTTAATAGTGATGATGAAGACGAAGCTTCAATACATAGTAGCTTCGATACTAATGCTCACGGGCCAGAAGTAGGAGTTGCTGAACTGAGTACCCTTGCTCAATTATTTGAAAGAGAAACTCCTGATTTCAATGACAATTGGGATATTGAAGAGGAAATTATCGAATCTGATCCGATTAGTAACGAAGTAGAACTTAAAATTGATGATAGTGAAACAGAAGATATTAGTAACGATTTTGCAGAATTATTATCCTTAGAGGGTGAAAAAAATATTCAAGATCATCAGATCACAACTACTAAAGAAGATTTAACTTTGGTACAGTTATTTGGTGATGATTTTTTAGAAGAAGAAAATGTAAAACAACAAAATAAACTTACTAGTGAAAATCCACAAATTAATAACATACCATTTCCAAAAGAATTAAATTCATTAGCAATAGATACAGAAGATAATTTCGAGGAATTGTTTTCATTAAATGAGAATCAGAATTCCAGAGAAGAAAGTAATTCTGAAAATACGCTACAAACACAGGTAAATTGGAATTTAGACAATCTGTTTAACCAAGCAGAAGAAAATAGTAGCCTCAATTTAAAAATTGATGAATCTGAATTTGGTGATTTCTTTAATACAGTGTCTGCAACATCTCCCTTGTTTTCTCCTGTAGAAGAAGATCTGAATATATGGATACCAGAAGATACAGGTAAACAACAGCCGCCATTGCAAGCACCCCTTGAGCAAGATACGGCTAAAGCTTTAGAAGAGCTTCTGTTTGCAGCTACGGGTGCTAATGATATATTTGGCGATCGCCAAGAGTCTGCATCTGATGTAGGTGTAGAACCGGGAGATTTAGATATAGATTTATCCCAGGAACACCACTCAGATCTAAAACTTTCAGTTGATGATGGTAATGATTTATTTGAAGAGTTGGTAATCAATGACTCAATCACTGCGCTATCTGAAAGCGATCGCGAATTTTCTGACACACCAATTCAGATTTTCTCCCAACAACCAGAAGCTCTAGAATTATCTCCAGCATTTACTAACTTATCTACAGAAATTTCACAGATTGATTTATCACAGCCACCAGTTGAGCAGGAGCCTAGTTGGTTCGATGCCGTAGAAGAGGATAGCGATGAGAGTCTGGAAATTTTATTTGAAGATTCACCAGCACTTAATTTTCATGATTTACAGGCTGATAATACAGATTTTTCTATTGCCACGCCACAAGAGCAGTGGACTGACAATAAATTCTCCACAATTATTCAACCTGATCTCAATTTTACAGATGCTTCTGAATCCCAAGTATCGCAAGCATCCTCGGAGATTGCAGATATTGAGCCTAACACCAGCTTAGTAGATGTCTGGCAGTCAACTGAAACGATAGTTTTTGAGACTGAACAAGAAGCTAATGCTGCCACAGTTGATTTCAGCGAAGATATATCGGCAACAACAATTCCTCAAATCCAGGAAATAACTCAGGATGATGAGCATAGAGTAGTAGAAGAAGATATTGCTATTGCACCTACAGAATTGGTAGCAGTTGCCCTAGATTTTCCCAAGGCTTCAGAAATTGATGCTGGAGAAAATATACTTGCTGACTTCGATGAGTTACCCGAAGAAGAAGTTACATCAAATACTAGTGTTCAGTCTATCTCTGAGCAAGAATTTATCGGTTTCAATGAGTTGCTTAAAGAGGATGTTGCATCAAATATAAATATTGAAACTATCTCCAAGCAAGAATTTGTCGGTTTCAATGATTTGCTCGAAGAAGACGTTACAGCAAATACTAGTGTTCAGCCTATCTGTGAGCAAGAATTCATTGGTTTCAATGATTTGCTTAAAGAGGATGTTGCACCAAACATCGATGTCAAATCTGTTGAAAATCAAGAATTTGGCGATTTAGATGATTTACTTAAAGAGGATGTTGTACCAAACATCGATGTCAAATCTGTTGAAAATCAAGAATTTGGCGATTTAGATGATTTGCTTAAAGAAGATGTGGCATCAAACATCGATGTTGAATCTGTTGAAAATCAAGAATTTAGCGATTTAGAAGAATTGCTGGCTACAAATCAAGAGGAAGGTATAGCAGCCCAGCCTACTGCAACTAATTTTTCAAAAGCTACCACCAAACCTGCATCCTCTCCAGAAATTGACAATGAATTTAGGGATTTGGAGGGGATGGTAGGAGGAGCAGCACCTGGTGCAAGCAATTTGCCAGGTGGGCGTAACTCTGGTTGGAGTGCTTCCAGATTTGAACAGTTGATGAAAGTTCCGGTTAAACATCTGGATGATCTGAGCAATTTGGTTGGAGAATTGGTAGTTAACCGCAATACCCTAGAGCAAGATCAAGAACGTCTGCGTCAGTCGCTCGATAACTTACTGATTCAGGTGCATCAACTCTCGGATGTGGGAGCAAAAATGCAGGAATTGTATGAGCGATCGCTCTTAGAAGCTTCTCTGTTAGCCAGCCGTAAAAACAGTGGTTTTAGCCCGGCAGATACAGATCGAGGCTTTAGCGAATTGGAAATGGATCGCTTTACGCCTTTTCATATTCTGACTCAGGAAATCATTGAATTAATCGTGCGAGTACGCGAGTCGGCAAGTGATATTGACTTTGTGACAGAGGAAACCGAACGTGTAGCCCGGCAATTTCGGCAGGTAACAAGTCAACTGCAAGAGGGGCTGACAAGAGCGCGAATGGAGCCTTTTTCTCAAGCTACCGATCTGCTACCGCGAGGTGTGCGCGACAACTCCATTAAGTATGGTAAGCAAGTGGAACTAATCATTCAAGGTCGAGACACCTTGATTGACAAGATGATTTTAGAACATCTGAAGACACCACTTACACACTTGCTCAACAACGCGATCGCTCACGGTGTGGAAACACCAAAGGAACGGCAAGCCCAAGGCAAGCGAACTGTGGGAGTTATCACCCTCAATGCTTTTCATCAAGGCAACCAAACTGTAATTTCTGTTAGTGATGATGGTGCAGGTATAGATCCTGAACGGGTAAAAGCAAAGGCGATGAAGGTAAGCTTAATTACCCCAGCCCAAGCCAAAATCATGTCCCCGATAGAAGTTTACGATTTACTGTTCCAACCGGGTTTTAGCACCAAAGATCAAGCTGACGATCTCGCAGGTAGGGGTGTTGGTTTAGATGTAGTTCGCACCAAAATCAGTGAAATTAGAGGAACAATTACTATTGATTCAACTATAGGAAAGGGAACAACCTTTACTATTCGCCTGCCACTGACATTGAGTATTTGCAAAGCTCTCTGCTGCGTTTCTGATAAAGCCAGAATTGCCTTCCCTATGGATGGGGTAGAAGATACTCTGGATTTGCCTGTCAGAAATATTCAAGAAGGTGCCGATGGGCAAAAATTTATTTCTTGGCGCGATCGCGTACTGCCATTTAAACCCTTAAAAGAACTTTTAACCTTAAATCGTCAACTAAGTCGTGGCAACGTTTATGGCGGCAACCGAGACGATGACATGGTTTCTGTAATTGTTGTGCGATCGGCAACTACAATGGTTGCATTACAAGTCGATCAAGTACTGAGCGAACAAGAAATTGTAATCAAGCAATTTGAAGGCCCGGCACCTAAACCTGTTGGTGTAGCAGGTGCTACCGTACTTGGTGATGGTCGGATTATGCCCATTGCTGATGTCTTGGAAATTATTGACATCTTCCAAGGACGGACGGCTAAACAAAGTGCCGTTAGTATTCTAAATCAGAAAGGAACTCCCGATCAAATAGAAGTACCCGCTACTAAGATTGATCCCACAGTACTAATTATTGATGATTCAATTACAGTTAGAGAACTGCTGTCGTTGACCTTTAACAAGGCAGGTTATCGGGTAGAACAGGCACGTGATGGGCAAGAAGCATGGGATAAGCTTCGTTCTGGTTTACCTTGCGATCTCGTCTTCTGTGATATTGAAATGCCGCGCTGCGATGGTTTAGAGTTACTTTCTCGCATCCAAAAAGACTCAAATCTCAACCATCTGCCCATTGCCATGCTCACCTCAAGGGGTGCAGACAAACATCGACAAATGGCTATTTCCTTGGGAGCAAGTGGGTATTTCACCAAACCTTATTTGGAAGAGGCTCTACTGGAAGCAGCATCGCGGATGCTCAAAGGTGAGAAATTGATTAGTAGCACTAATGCTTAGTTTTGTTGATAGCTTTCAAATTCAGGTTAAGAAATTACATCACTCACCTTGGCATGGAGCCTAGATTGGAACAAAAACGGAAATCAGGGCTGAGAAGGTTTGATTTTCAGTAGATGGCAAATTCTTCGTCAATATCATTAAAAGATTTTTGTCTACATCATAGAAAATTTGCACTACATTTAGGCTAGATACAATTGTGGACATAACTGAGACACTCTTGATTTTTTCTTCTAATTCCAGTCTCAGCTTTTTTTTGCACCTAAATTAACCTGTAAAACTTACGTTAACCAAATTATGCCCGTACCCAAACAGGCACCTGAGACTAACGCAAAATCTCAGAGAGACAAAATTTTGTTTACTGATGTCTTCAATTTCTTCACTCGCCTTCCAAAGCAGGTTTATCTTTGGTCAGCTGTCATCATCTTTGCTATTGCTAGCTCTATTACACGAAAACTAACAGAAATTGGATCTCAGAACCTTATTGATGGCAGAAATCCTATTTCCTTTTGTAACGTTCTATTTGTAGGAAATCTCTGTGCGCTGCTCGTTCTAATTACGATTCATCGACGACAGCTAACGCTTCGCTCCTTCTTGCAGTTCTCCTTTAAAGATTGGAGCAGTATGGCGGTAGTTGCTCTACTGGCTGGTGCGCTGGCTCCAGGTTTGATTTTTGATGCGCTATCTCGCACGATGGTGAACAATGTTATTCTAATCGGACGACTTGAGCCACCGCTGACTTTAGCATTAGCAATTTGGCTATTAAAAGAGCGAACGAATGGTTGGGAGATTCTTGGTGCAATCGTCTCATTTATCGGCGTCGTTGTAGCAGTAGTACTTCAGAGCCTATGGGAATCGATGGCTCCAGCCGATTTCAGTACAATTGGTTTAGGTGAAATTTTGACGGCGATCGCAGCTGTAGCGTTAGCAATCTCTAGCATTATTAGTAAGGTTCGCCTCAAAAGCATTCCAGTCGGAATTTTTACAATCGTTCGGACTGCTTTAGGAACAGTAATTTTCTTTTTCGTTGCACTTTATTTCTATGGTAGTCACCACTTCATGGATGCTTTCTCACCGTTCTTATGGAAGTGGATGTTAGTGTACGGTGCAATTGTTGTTGTGGTAGGTCAATCGTTCTGGCTATCTGGTTTGAAAGGTTCAAGTGCAACTGAAGCTTCTCTGGCTAGTGCCTTCAATCCAATTGCTGCTATTTTGGCAGCCTACTTAATTTTGGGTGAAGTTCCTACACTTGCTCAGTATATTGGAGGCAGCATCATCTTATGTGGTATTGCATTAGGTCAGATTGGAGTTTGGCGCAAATATATTCGTGGAAAAGTTGATAGAGAAAGCCATCCACGAAAGATGGAAGCTGGAATTGGATTTAAGGGAATATAGGTTATAACTGCTTGGCTTAACATCAATAGATGACTTGCGCTATTCACATCTGTGACATCGCTCTTCTTTGGATGTAGTAACAAACCGCGATAGCACAAAGTTCATCCAATGCAGTTTAAGAAAATTTAAAGAATATCCGTAAGAAATCTTCGAGTTCCTATACCAACAATAATTGAAATATAGTTTTCAATCTTGAGATGGGTCTATGTATGTATGGGACAAAAGCCTTTGTCTAGCAAACTTTTAAAACGTAGAAATTGCTTGATTTGCTTTAAAAATCTGTTTATCACTAATTCTTGACATAATTAACTTTTAGATTAATAAAAAGTTATTGAAAGATTATCAAAGAGAATAGGAGCCTCACTCTTTAAACCTAAACTCTCAGGAAAAACTCATTCTTCTTTAAGTTAATTGAGTCAAAATTTTGAAGAGTTTAGAACAGTCTGTGTACTGACTTAGTACATATAATCTTTAGGAGTTGAAATTGATGAAACTCAACCAATTAGCATTGCTAGGCATTACTTCTTTGTTAATTTCTCCTCTTGCAGTTTCAAGCCATGTAGTCCGAGTTTCAGCTAATCCCTCCTCTGGTGAGTCGAATGCAATTATGGTGGCACAGCGACAACAGCTAGTTGCACAAATATCTGGTACCTTTGTTGCCGCAGAACAGCCAACTTCTGGAATGGCGAGGATTGTTACAGATAAGGGGAGACGTTATCTGGTACTTGATTCAGCTTTCAAGACCAGTAGTCAAGGGCCTGACTTGCACGTGGTTCTAGACCCCACTGAAAAGCCACCCATGCAGTACCAAGACCCTACCAGCTATGTTAATTTGGGCAAATTGCAAAAGTTCAATGGTGAGCAGCGTTACCCAATTCCTGCTGCAATTAATCTGAGCAACTTTAAGTCTGTTGCAATCTGGTGTCGCATGGCAAATGCGACCTTTGGCTATGCCCCGCTCCGCCCTACTACTAGCGCTGGTACTTCTCAATAGTTTCACCTTTTAGCTACAGCCTATTAGTTGTAAGGGCGAAGCATCCAGGCTAAATCCCACAGCCTTACTTGAATCTTCTGCCAAATGCTTCGCCCCGTTAGAAAACCACTATGGTGCCAAAGAATTTTGAGGAAAGTGCTCAACCATGAATCAATTAACTTTGCCAACAGTGATTTTGGGCGGTGGCTTTACTGGTCTATTTACGGCTCTGCATCTTTGTCATCAACGCTATCCACATCCGGTTATTTTAATTGATCAAAAAGAGCGGTTTGTTTTCAAGCCTTTGCTCTATGAGTTGCTCAGTGGAGAAATGACCATTAATCAGGTTTGTCCTCGCTATGACCAACTTTTAAACTGCAGCAGTGTGACATTTATACAGGATACGGTTCAAGCGATCGACCTACATCAACGACAAGTTGAACTAGATTCAGGCTTGCGCTACACCTACAGCAACTTAGTACTGGCTTTAGGTAGCGATATCAGTTACTTTGAAATTGAGGGAGCAAAAGACAACTCACTTCCTCTTCGTAATAGTGAAGATGTGATGGCGTTGGAGAAGCATTTGCGTAATTGCCTCCAGCGTGCAAGTCAAACCGAAGACCTGCAGCAGCGTCGTGCCTTACTAACAGTGGCAGTGATTGGTGCAGGCCCTGCTGGTATTGAAATGGCAGCTACTCTGGCTGATTTACTACCACATTGGTACATTAAATTGGGCGGCGATTCGCAGGACATTCGGATTGTAATTCTCAATCGCAGCCAGGAAATTCTTAAAGGTGATGTGAATGGTCGTTTACGAGAAACAGCTCGGAAGGCACTGCAAGACCGGACAATTCCTGTTGAGCTAGAGCTAGGTGTTTTGGTTGGAACTATCCATCCAAATCAGGTTGAGTACAAACGGCAGGATGATGTTAAAACGCTAAAGGCGGCAACTATTATTTGGACGGCTGGAAATAGGATTCACCCATTGATTAAAAGTCTGCCAATTTCTGAAGAAAATCGCGATCGCGCTGGTCGTGTTTGGGTAACTTCAACATTACAATTGCCTGAATTCCCTACTGTTTTTGCGGGTGGAGATTGTGCTGCATTAGGTGCCGATCCATTGCCAGCAACTGCTCAGGTTGCTTATCAACAAGGTTCGGCGATCGCTCATAATCTAAAAGCCCTTACTGAAGGTAACAACCCTAAACCAGCAAAGGTATTCCTGCGAGGAACGTTACTGAAATTAGGATTAGGCGAGAGTGCAGCAAATCTATTTGATCGAATTGAGATCGCGGGTAGATTAGGGCATATCATTCGCCAAGGTACTTACTTAGAACTCTTACCAACTCCAGTACATAACTTTAAAGCGACAACTGAGTGGCTGACAGATCAGCTTTTTGATCGCTACAGCCACTCGATGTCTCAACAACGGCGATCGCCTCAAGCTCTCCGGTTGATTGGAGGGGTTGCTGCTAGTTTTATCCTGGCTAGCAGTGGTTTACTCGTTTGGCGAGCTACTCAACCAACTCACTTCAACCAAACTTGGCAATCAACAGGTTTACCAACATTACTTGACCGACTATTGCCATCACTAAAGCAGCCGCCAAATTAGTGCAAGAAATACAAATTAGCAAAACAAATAAGCAAACTGTAGAACATTAAATTTACACACAGTACTTAATTGTAAAGGAACGGTAAGTATGGCTACGAGCGTGAATGAGCCAATTGAGTTGAAGAATAAGCGAGTCATGTTAAAAACAGCAATTGCAACAACTCGCATTCTACTAGGAGTATTTTTTATTATTTCCGCAATTGCTAATATGATTCACTTTTTCGCTCAGGGAGGTCTTTATGAGACAGTCACAACAGCCAAACTAAAGCTATGGGGATTTGGATTTGAGGGAATTGGGCCACTTCCATCGTTTCTTGCCATACCCTATGCCTACCTTCTACCTCCGGCTGAGTTAATGGTTGGGGTAATGTTTGTGATTAATCGTTGGGTAAGATGGGCTGGTATTGTGATGATGCTGATGTTGATCAGCTTTATCCTAGCGTTTGGTTTAGTTGGAAACAACGGACTGCTGCCAAACAATGAATCAAGCTGGGACAAAAATGTTTTCCTCGCAGCCTGTGCCTGGATTTGTGCTGCCTATGATGACTATCGGGTTAATCGCAAGAATAACAATAGCTACCACGAATCCTTCTTGATATAGGGTGAAACTATTACAGAAGCTGTAAAGCTCTAGATTTTCTAGGAACCTCTAAGTATTAAAAAAACTTTTTCATGACTCCGCAATCAGTACGGTTCGGATCAGAAAGTTGCTCTTAAAGGCAGGCATAGGTGTAGGGGAAAACGCTCTGTATGTAAGTTTTCTTCTGCGCTTCTTGCTAGTAAGCACTGAGCCAAGATAAGAACAAAAACGGAAATAATGGCTAAAAAGGTTTGATTTTTTGTTGTCAATGATGGTGCTATTTAAAAAGAAGTTGCAAAATCTGTTTCTTTAAAATTAAATCAGAAGGAATACTGCTTTCAGAATTTTGTCAGTAACTCACAGGGGATTCTTCTTAAAAAAGGCGATGCTCTGGTAAAAGTTAAGTATTTCTAGTGCGTTTTACTACCCAGCGCTAGTAGGTTGGATTGAACGGAGTGAAACCCAACAATTACAAGACTTTGAGGTGTTGGGTTGAGGGACGAAACCCAACCTACATCCTAAGAACTAATGCTTAGTTTTGTTGATAAAACGTTTTAGCAATTTCCACTATGGCTCAAATTCAATACTTTCATAGATATCTGCTAAACGAATTTCAAAGGGAATCGATGAGAGTGAAATATACGATTCTGGATCGTCATATTCAGTAAAGATCCATTTGCGGGAGTCTGTTTTAGAGTATTGCTCAACATGAGCAGTATATTGATCGATTATTGACTCTCACCGGACTAAAGTCACGGTGATTCAAACTGTTGCGAAGAACGATGGCTAAAGCCATCGTTCTTCGCTTTTTGCAGTTATTCTTCCAGAGAAATACTCTCTGTGGGACAGTCAAAAGTCCCCTATGGGTCTTGACTAAATCTAAGTTTAGCTGTTCCTTTACCTTTAAAAGTGCGTTGGCACTGCCGTTTAGATCGGCGTTAACTTTTATGCCTTTTGCAGTCACAAAGAGTCCACGTTTAACTCGTTTGCCTGATGATTTCCACCCTTCTGGCTTGTTGCCAAATACAGGTAAAACATCGCCATCTAAAAAACTACTTTGGCTAGTGTAGCTCTCCTCCATTTCCACAAACTTTATGCCATATAGTTGACAGAGTTGAGATATCCTTTCCTTTAGTTTTGCAGTAGGAATTTGGACGAAAGACTGATTGTTTTGAGAGCCAAGATTAACACCATTTTTGATTTCTTTATTCCATCCAAAAACTATATTACCGATTTGATTTTGGATGCAATAGTTAACTACAATCCTGGTTGCTTTGTTAATCGCATCCCGCATCTGACGATTACGCTTTTCGGTGATGTGGGCTAATCGTTCACTCCAAAATCCTTGAGGCTTGCCCTCTTTTAGCTTGGATACTATTTTGTTGTACCACTGGTTAAGGCTTTTAATTTTCTTGCCATCAACAATGAAACTAGTACCTAAATTAGAAACACAAGTCAGCCAGTTGCTAATACCTGGATCTATACCAAGGGCTAATTTTGGATCTAATGTTGTAGAAACAGGACTAACTTTATACGCAAACTCCGCGTAAAAGCATCTATTCCGGGGTAATATTCTCAATTCCTTAATATCCTCAAACTTGATATTTGAGGGCATAGGAATTAGAAAATTCTTGATATTAAACCATCTATTAACGGTTAATCCCAGGGGGTTCTGAATGCAATTATTTATTAGCTTTAAAGCTTGCTTAGGATAGGTTACAACTGCCAATCCTCCTTTTCTTCTATATTTTGGTGGTTTTGGTTTATCTTCTAGCTCTCCATTGCGAAACATCTTGTCAAGTTCATAGAAAGACTTAAAGCTCTCTCTAACAGTAAGCAAAGTTTGTTGTGCAACTTGTGAATGTAGCACTTGGTAATGTGGATTATTCTTATACTCATTGATTAAATCAAACTTTCCTAGATATCCATGACATTTAAACCAAATCTGTCTCCCATAGTAAATTGCACAGTTAGTTAGTTTATTTGATTCAGAGCAAATAAATTCTAATACTGCTTTTAATTTTTGACTAGGAGAAAGCAATATTTGTTGGCATCCGTACATACTATTTGTATATAGACTATGTTGATAGTACAATCAAAAATACAACAAGGTCAAGAAATTAACTACAATGTCAAGCTTTATCCCTGATGAGTACAGGCATGAAAGCAACGCTGTGTCTTTGCTAAACTACCACTTTGTATTTATTCCTAAGCGACGCAAAAAAGTGTTGATTGGTCGCATTGCCGAAAGGCTTCAAGAACTAATCTGTGAAGTTTGCAATGAGAATAGATGGAAAATTATTGCAATGGAAATTATGCCAGATCACGTACATTTGTTTTTAAATGTAAAACCTACTGATGATCCGGCATCTGTAATTAGAAAAATTAAAGGTCGAGCATCAAGACATTTAAGACAAGAGTTCCCAGAGTTGCTAAAACTTCCTACACTTTGGACTCCTAGCTATTTTGTTTCAACAGCAGGCAATATTTGTACTGAAACGGTTAAAAACTATATTGCACAGCAAAGAGATTGACTGGTAGGCTTTAGCCTACGTTATAGTTTTCATCTCTTGGCTTCTAGCCAAGAGTTTTCAACATATCCCTTATAAATATTCTTGAAATATTGGAATGGTACGATACGCTGAAAATTTTTCATCCCTATCGTAGCTTTTGGTTGATTTTGAAAGCACTTCGGCGATCATCACCGGGTTAGCAATCGTATCAGCTCGTCCCTGTTGTCGTTCGAGTGGGCGGGGGACAACCATGACATCCGGGTAGGTGTAAAGCGTGCGTGCAGGAATCCAAAGCCGTTGATCTGCTACAAAAATACTGTACGGTTTCCCTTTCAAACTAACTCTTAAGGCGGCATTGAGAATACTGGCAATTTTATTATGTTCGGGAGTGCCGCCAGTCATAGGGATGATTTCTCCATTGATATATGCATGCCGAATATCTGAATTCACCTCAAAATCGAGATACTCTTCGGGTGTATAGATTTTCTTTGCTTCAGCCTGCATCATCATGTCAGTCTTACCCCCAAGGCTTCAAGTTGCTGGTTTATCCAAATTGTTGCCGCCGCTTCATCCGTCTCTATCGCCCGTTCTACTCCTGTTTTAGCAATTTCTAGTATTATTCATTCACTATGGAAAATATCGATATATTTCCTTGCGATGTAATACACGAACAAAGGTAATCATATTTTCGTATTCAGCAAAGCCAATTCGATAGTCACCAACTCGGATACGGTAGTAATTTCCATCTGCTTTAAGTTTTTTGATGCTGCTGATTTCCAAGAGACTTTCAGCAGTTTCCACTTGTTCTATGACAGTTTTAATTCTCAGGAGCAAGTCTTCATCTTGAATCTTACCAAGGTCTTTTTCAAAGCTTTTTCTGAACTCAACTTTCACGATTTCGGCTCCAAAAGTTGAAAGATGGAGTCGCGGTTAACCAGTTCAGTTGTTTCACCTTCTGCGATCGCACGTTCCATTGCTATGTCCTCAAGAATTTCTGCCAAAAATTCCGAGACTTCCTCACGGTTATCACGAATCAATTCGATGATCGCACTTTTCAATATTTCCTTAAGTTGTTCTGAGTTTAAAGTAATTTCAGACATTATGCCTCCATTAAATTAAGTTAAATTTGATAAATTAATACCAATAGCTTCAAGTTGGTGGTTCATCCAAGTTGTTGCCGCCGCTTCATCCGTCTCTATCGCCCGTTCTACTCCTGTTTTAGCAATTTCCAACAGTTTTTTAGATTGCTCCCGCGCTTTGCGAGATGCTCTGACTTTTTCTGTGATTTTCTGGTGAGTAAATTCTTTCGGTAGCGTAATCGGAATATTTAACAAATCCTCAGTGGCTGGTATTTGCCATCCTTGGTATGTGGGGTTAGTCCCAAGGCTTTACCAGTTATAAGAGTTGAGTGCTACGACTCGAACTGTTCGATAGATTTTCTTAATACCACGGAGGCGATCGCTCTGACACATCTGACACAGGTTTAAGTATTTCTAGTGCGTTTTACTACCCAGTTATTTGGGAATACTGGTATTGTAAGTATCCTTTGCATATCCAGCGCTCCCCACCATGATCTTGAAATTGTTAAGTTTCTCCCTGCACTCAAAAGGTTTCATCCCCCACGGGCATTGTTATCTCTGGAAAACAGGGTTAGTTTGGCTTCACATTGTAGCTGATGCCACGATCGCTCTTGCTTATTATTCAATCCCCTTCTTGCTTATCTACTTTATTTCCAAACGCAAAGATGTTCCTTTCTATGGAGTCTTTCTGTTGTTTGGTGCTTTTATTATTGCCTGTGGTACTGGCCACTTGATGGAGATCTGGACACTATGGCATCCAAATTACTGGATTGCAGGTATCCTCAAGGCTTTTACTGCAATTATTTCAATATATACGGCGTTTGCGTTACTTAATCTCATCCCACAAGCTCTGACACTACCCAGCCCTGCCCAGTTAGAAGTTGTCAACCGATCGCTCGCCAGTGAAATTGTTGAGCGTAAGCGAATTGAGCAAGAGCTACGCCAAGCAGAAGAAGTTGCGACAAACTCCAGCCAAGCCAAGAGCGAATTCCTCGCGAATATGAGTCACGAGCTACGCACACCCCTTAATGGCATCTTGGGTTACACGCAGATCCTCCAACGCACGGAACCTCTAACCAATAAAGGGCGCAAAGGAGTAGAAATCATTCAGCAGTGCGGTTCCCATCTATTAACTCTCATTAATGATGTTCTGGATCTCTCCAAAATTGAAGCTCGAAAATTGGAGCTAAATCCTGTTGATTTTTACTTTCCTGCCTTTCTAGATAGTGTGACAGAAATTTGCCGCATCCGCGCAGAACAAAAAAGCATCGCGTTTCACATCGAACTGGAACCAGATTTACCTGTGGGCATTCGTACTGATGAAAAGCGTTTGCGCCAAGTTCTCATTAATTTACTTGGTAATGCGATTAAATTTACCGAGCAGGGCAGTGTCAGTTTCAAGGTTAAGTTCGCAAGTCAAAAGCAACAAGCTACAAACTACAAAATTCGCTTTGAAGTGGCTGATACTGGGGTGGGCATGAGTGCCGAGCAACTCAAAAAAATTTTCCAGCCCTTTGAACAGGTAGGAGATCGGAAACGACAAGCTGAAGGTACAGGTTTGGGATTAGCAATTAGCCAAAAGATTGTCTCGTTAATGGGCAGTCAAATTGAGGTGGAAAGTGAGTCAGGCAAAGGCAGCACTTTTTACTTTGAGGTGGAATTGCAGGAATCCAAAGACTGGGCTAAGACTTCTAGAGTGATGCGACAGGGGACAGTTATTGGCTATCGAGGGGAAAAGCGAACCGTTCTAGTGGTGGATGACAAATGGGAAAACCGCTCGGTGCTTGTCAATTTATTAGAGCCAATTGGATTTGTCTTAGTGGAAGCGAGTCAAGGTGAGGAAGCATTAGAGCAGGCGATCGCCCACAAGCCAGACTTAATTATTACAGACTTGATGATGCCTGTTATGGATGGATTTGAGTTAATCAATCGTCTGCATCAGTCTCCCCAATTCGAGAAAATTGTTGTAATTGCCTCTTCTGCTAGCGTGTTTGAAACCGATCAATATAAAAGTATTGATGCTGGAGCGAGTGCCTTTCTACCGAAACCTATAGAAGCTGAAACGCTGCTGGAATTGCTGCGAAAATATTTGCAATTGGAATGGGTACATGACAATAAGATAGAGACACAGACAAAAGCAAATTTTGCCAGTTCAAATAATCCAGCAGAGATAATCGCTCCTGCCAACGAGATTTTACAGCAGTTACTCAACCTGGTGCAGAATGGCGATATTCAAAAAATTCAAGAAATGACTCCGCAACTATCTGCATCCGATGAGAAGCTGACTCTATTTGCCCAGCAAGTTATGCAGCTTGCTAGCAATTTTCAAGTCAAGCGCCTAGAAACCTTCATTAAGCAATACATCCATTAAGTAGAAGGCAGTCGCTATAAAACAAGTTTCACCGCCAGGCATGAAAATTTGACTCTTTCTACACCCCTAAACCCTTACACCCCCACACCCATTTTCAAGTTAGACATATTATGGCAACAACCTTAGACAGCCGATTCATTTTAATTGTGGATGACAACCCCACCAACTTATCCGTTCTTTCCGAAGCTCTCAGCAATGCTGGTTTTCGGTTCCGAATTGCGGTTGATGGAGAAAGTGCGATCGCTCAAGTTGAACGTAATCAACCAGAGTTAATTTTGCTGGATGTGCAAATGCCGGGCATTGACGGATTTGAAACCTGCCGTCGTCTCAAAGCTAATCCTGTTACCCAAAACATTCCAATAATTTTCACTACAGCCTTAGCGGATACAGGCAGCAAAACTCAGGGATTTTCCCTTGGTGCAGTCGATTATATTCCTAAACCTTTTGCACAAGAGGAAATTCTTGCCAGAGTACGCGTACATTTGCAACTGAAACGACTTACTGAGTCATTGGAGCAGCAAGTGAGCGATCGCACTGCTGCCTTGCAAAAAGCTCAGATTCAATTGGTGCAGCAAGAAAAACTATCAACATTGGGAGAGTTAATCGCCGGAGTTGCCCACGAAATTAACAACCCCATCAACTTTATAGCTAATAATATTCCACCCTTAGAAGAATACATTGCAGGAGTCACCCAGATTCTGCAACTATATCAAAAAGAATATCCAAACCCGACAGCTAAAATTACTAGTGCTGTTAAGGACTTGGATCTAGAATTTGCTCTCGAAGACATGGCAAGAATATTGTACTCACTCAAGCTAGGCACGGAGCAAATAGAGAATCTTTCTATCTCACTGCGCATCTTCTCGCGCTCGGATCAAGATGTCAAAATCCTTGCAGATTTGCACAAAGGACTTGATAGCACGCTAATGATTTTGCAACATCGTCTCAAAGCTAGTGGCGATCGCCCCCACATCGAAGTCATCAAAAATTATGGCACACTGCCAGAGGTAAACTGCTATGCAGGGCAGATGAATCAAGTGTTCATGAACATTCTGGCAAATGCAATTGATGCCCTTGACGAAGCCATAAAGCTTGATAAATTGAGCAATCCAATCCCCCAGATTCAGATTACAACAGAGATAGATGCTGATAGTTGGGTTGTAATTCGCATTGCTGACAATGGTTTAGGTATCCCAGAATCAGTTAAACAAAGATTATTTGAGCCGTTGTTTACCACAAAGCCTGTTGGCAAAGGAACTGGGCTTGGCTTATCAATTGCTCATCAAATCGTTGTAGAAAAACACAACGGTACATTGGAAGTAAACTCTCAGCTAGGTGGGGGAAGCGAATTTACAATCAAAATTCCAATCATGAACGCAATTGATGATTAAATTACTTTTTGGTTCGCGACTATTTTTAGTATTTTTTTTGACAACAATTTTAGTATGTTCCTGGTTGGCGACTCCTAGTATGAGATTATTTCTACCAAGCGATCGCTCCAAGACTTCATCTTCTCAGTACCATGTACAAAGAAGATTTCCATTCCAGACTATGCCAGCAGCAAAACCTCTCACCTACCCATCTACCCGCAAAAGCAATCAAGTAGACAGTTACCACGGCGCTCCGGTGGCAGATCCTTACCGCTGGTTAGAAGATCCAGACTCAGAAGAAACTAAAGCTTGGGTGGAGGCACAAAACAAAGTTACTTTTGGCTATCTTGAAGAAATTCCTGCTAGGGAAAAAATTAAACAACGCCTTACCAAGCTGTGGGATTATGAAAAATACAGCGTTCCATTTAAAGAAGGAGAGCGCTATTTTTACTTTAAAAATGACGGACTGCAAAATCAAAGCGTCCTTTACACCCTCAAATCTCTAGACGAAGAACCAACGGTTCTACTCGATCCCAATACTCTTTCTGAAGATGGCACTGTAGCTCTTTCGGGATTAGCAATTAGCGAAGATGGTAAGCTTTTAGCTTATGGTTTATCTACTGCTGGCTCTGACTGGCAAGAGTGGAAAGTACGCGATATCGAAACTTGCCAAGACTTAGAAGACCATCTAAAGTGGATTAAATTCTCTGGTGCATCGTGGACAAATGATCATAAAGGCTTTTTCTACAGCCGCTACGACGAGCCGAATGAAAAATCTAAATTAGCAGATGTTAACTACTATCAAAAGCTTTACTATCATCGTTTGGGTACACCCCAATCTGAAGATGTTTTAATTTACCATCGTTCTGATGAGAAAGAATGGGGCTTTGATGGTAGTGTTACAGAAGATGGACGGTATTTAATTATTTCGGTTTGGCTGGGAACAGATCCTAAAAATTTGGTTTTCTACAAAGATTTAACTAATCCAAATTCAGAAGTAATAGAACTGATTAACAAGTTTGAAGCAAATTATGGTTTTATTGATAATGATGGGAATGTCTTTTATTTCCGCACTGATTTAGATGCTCCACGTGGACGATTAATTGCCATTGACACTCAAAAACCTGCTTTAGAAAATAGGCAAGAAATTATTCCGCAAGCAGCAGAAACTTTAGAAAGTGTTGGCATTATTAATAACCAATTTGTTGCTGATTATCTCAAAGATGCTCACAGCCAAATCAAAATTTTTAACCTCAATGGCGAGTTTGTACGCGAGGTGGAATTACCCGGTATTGGTTCGGCAGGAGGTTTTGGTGGCAAACGCTATGACACCGAAACTTTTTATAGTTTTACAAGCTTTACCACACCAGCAACTATTTATCGCTATGACATGGTGAGCGGCAAAAGTGAAATTTTCCGTCAGCCAAATGTAGATTTTAATCCTGCTGATTACGAAACAAAGCAAATTTTTTATAACAGCAAAGATGGCACGCAAGTGCCGATGTTTATCACCCACAAAAAGGGTATTAAATTAGATGGGAATAATCCCACCTACCTTTACGGTTATGGTGGTTTCAATGCTTCTCTCACCCCAGCTTTTTCTGTTAGTAATTTAGTGTGGATGGAAATGGGTGGTGTTTATGCCGTTCCTAATATCCGGGGCGGAGGTGAGTACGGGGAAGAATGGCATCAAGCGGGAATGAAGTTGAAAAAGCAAAATGTGTTTGATGACTTTATCGCTGCTGCTGAGTGGTTGATTGCCAATGGCTACACCAAACCTGCAAAATTAGCGATCGGGGGTGGAAGCAACGGCGGATTATTAGTCGGTGCTTGCATAACTCAGCGCCCTGATTTGTTTGCTGCGGCGTTGCCAGCAGTGGGCGTGATGGATATGTTGCGTTTTCCTAAATTTACTATTGGTTGGGCTTGGGTTTCTGAGTATGGTTCGCCGGAAAACCCGGAAGAGTTTAAAGCACTTTATGCTTACTCGCCATTGCACAACCTCAAACCTGGCACAGCTTATCCAGCGACTTTAATCACTACTGCCGATCACGACGATCGCGTTGTTCCGGCACATAGTTTCAAGTTTGCTGCTGCTCTGCAAGCCGCTCATGCTGGTGATGCGCCAGTGTTAATTAGAATTGAGACGAAGGCGGGGCATGGAGCTGGTAAACCCACAACTAAGATGATTGAAGAATTAGCAGATAAGTGGGCTTTTTTGGTACGTACTTTGGATATGAAAGTTGAGATTTAGAACATATACGTTCTCAGTATTTGCAGTCTAATACTAATTTTGGTATTAGACTAGCATTTTGGTTGTTTGTAATTGCCGCTGTTATTTTGGTTTCGAGGTTTGGTGTTTCAACGCAAAGTAACGCGGAGGAAACGCTGAGGCACGCAGAGTTTTCTCAATTATAAGAGTTAATGCAGAATAGTTAAGATTGGCGATCACTTACTGGGAAGTTTTAGTCAAGCAACTTTTAACGTTGACTCGATGGACATTGTCATAGTGTGAGAGTAGCCTGACGCATTACTGCATTACAAAAGTTGAGTTGTTGAGTTGATGCTTGATTTCGTAGAATTACGCTCTTTGTAGCTCTGTGATGCCTAATAAGACGGCAAACACCACCACAGCGTTACGGTTCACCCCCAACCCTGACAGTATTAATTCTCATACATTAGACACAGTGAAAGCAAATCAATTTATATGAGCCGACTGGAAACATGAAGCATAACCGTCCTTACTAAGGTTCGGAAAACCACCCTTCATGGACTGGCTACACAGGCTCAGTATATATATCAGCATAGTATTGGGTTTTAACCTTAGTAAAACCAAAGGTATTGATGCTGGACTGGCTGCTTTCTAAATCCAGTTAGTTCAAAAACCAGCCTTTATACTCTCATTCATTTGTAGTTATACGGAGCCAGCGCTGACAATGGCAAAAGTAGTTGGAATTGACTTAGGTACAACAAACTCCTGCGTAGCAGTAATGGAAGGTGGTAAGCCCACGGTTATTGCTAACGCAGAAGGTTTTAGGACAACACCTTCTGTAGTGGCGTTTGCTAAAAATGGCGATCGCTTAGTGGGACAAATCGCCAAGCGACAAGCGGTGATGAACCCGGAAAACACTTTTTACTCCGTCAAACGCTTCATTGGCCGTAAATTTGATGAAATTACCCATGAAGCAACAGAAGTATCATATAAGGTGCTGCGGGATGGCAGCGGTAATGTTAAGTTAGATTGCCCTGTTGCCGGTAAACAGTTTGCTCCCGAAGAAATTTCAGCACAAGTTCTCCGCAAACTAGTAGAGGATGCTAGCAAATATTTGGGTGAGCAAGTAACTCAAGCGGTAATCACTGTTCCGGCATACTTCAATGATTCTCAGCGTCAAGCTACTAAAGATGCTGGAAAAATTGCTGGTGTTGAAGTTTTGCGGATTATCAACGAACCTACCGCAGCTTCTTTGGCATACGGGTTAGACAAGAAGAGTAACGAAACCATTCTCGTATTTGACCTTGGTGGTGGTACATTTGACGTGTCTATCCTCGAAGTAGGTGACGGCGTGTTTGAGGTACTATCTACTTCTGGTGATACTCACCTTGGTGGTGACGATTTCGATAAGAAAATCGTTGACTTTTTAGCAGAAGAATTTAGAAGACAAGAAGGTATCGATCTGCGTAAAGACAGACAAGCTTTACAACGTCTGACTGAAGCCGCAGAAAAAGCTAAAATCGAACTTTCTAGCGTCACCCAAGCAGAGATTAACCTACCATTTATTACTGCTACTCAGGATGGTCCGAAGCACCTGGATACTACACTAACTCGTGCCAAATTTGAAGAACTCTGCTCTGACTTAATTGATCGCTGCCGCATTCCTGTAGAAAACTCACTTCGCGACGCTAAGTTAAGCAAAAACGATATTGATGAGGTTGTTTTAGTCGGTGGTTCTACCCGCATTCCCGCAGTACAAGAGTTAGTGAAGCGGGTAATCGGTAAAGATCCTAACCAAAGCGTCAACCCTGATGAAGTTGTAGCAGTTGGTGCTGCTATTCAAGCTGGTGTGCTTGCTGGTGATGTCACGGGTATCTTACTGTTAGATGTAACACCGTTATCTTTAGGTGTAGAAACCTTAGGTGGCGTTATGACTAAGATTATTCCCCGTAACACTACTATTCCTACCAAGAAGTCGGAAGTATTCTCTACTGCCGTGGATGGGCAAACCAATGTCGAAATTCACGTTCTCCAAGGTGAACGAGAAATGGCTTCTGACAACAAGAGCCTTGGTACTTTCCGCCTTGACGGTATTCCTCCTGCACCACGCGGTGTTCCCCAAATCGAAGTTGTATTCGATATTGATGCCAACGGTATTTTGAACGTTACTGCGAAAGATAAAGGAACTGGTAAGGAACAGTCTATTAGCATTACTGGTGCTTCTACCCTCGACAAGTCTGAAGTTGAGCGGATGGTTAACGAAGCTGAGAAAAACGCTTCTACTGACAAAGATCGTCGCGAAAAAATTGATCGTAAGAACCAAGCCGACTCTCTGGCATATCAAGCCGAGAAACAATTACAAGACTTGGGTGATAAAGTTAATGCCGCTGACAAGACTAAAGTCGAAGGTTTGGTAAAAGATCTGCGCGATGCCATCACCAAAGAAGATGACGAGCAAATCAAGAAGTTGATGCCAGAATTGCAACAGGCACTATTCGCCGTTGGTAGCAACATCTATCAACAAGCTGGTGGTGCTGCTCCTGGTGCTGGTACTGGTACTACCGAGGATGGCACTTCCACTCCTGGTGGTGGCGGTGACGATGTAATTGACGCTGATTTTACTGAAAGCAAATAAAATAGTAGAGGTACGGCAATTGCTGTGCCTTTACTTCTAAATGTTTCATCCGAAAGGTATATCTTAGGGTGGGCATTTTTTTTTAGTTTAGGTTTTAAAGTGGTTAATGGTTAGTGATAGTGGATAGTAAAGGCGGGTTTTGTTGATGATATTTCGGTTGCAACCGATGATTTATCTTTTAAATCTGCCTTTACAGTATTTAGTAGCTAAAAAAACTACTAACTGCTAGCAATTTCTTTCCGCTGGGCGCAAGGCTTTGCGCCTTTCACAATAATTAACTACTAGCAATTCCTAATGTCTTATCCTCCAGCACCTTGGATACTACAAGGTTATGCACTCATTTCTTTACATCTATTAAATATTGACCGAGTGCGTCACCTCATCCCCTCCGAATTAGAAATAATTTCTGTATGGCCTGGTAAAACGGTAGGTGGTATATATTTGTCCTATTATGGTTCCGAGTCTGAACTGGAGTACAGTGAGTTAATTGTTGTACCCGCGTTTGTGGGTGATCGAGGTGCAGTAGGTGGTTGGGTTTCCCATATTTATGTAGATAATCCTGATTCTGTGGCTGGCGGTCGAGAAATTTGGGGATTACCGAAGGAATTAGCCCAGTTTACTTGGGAAAAAGATAACAGCGTTGTTGTAAGTCAAAACAATCAAATACTTTGTAGTTTGAAATATAATCAGCCATTATTTGCGTGGCGACAGTGGCTAGGTGGATCTAGTTTTAGTGCTAAAAATTCTGAACTTTTGACTTTCATTGCTGAACTAGAATCAAATTTGGGGTTAATTAGTTCTAAATTAGAAGTTCCAGTAGACAGTCCATTTTCAAGTTTGGGTTTCAAGCAACCTTTTTTGAGTGTGCAGTGCGATCGCATGAGTTTGAGAGTGCGATCGCCCGAAGTTATAGGACAAACAGCAATTGCATATAGTTAGTGCAAATAAAGGTGTAGATTGTTATAGACTAGTCTACGCAGAACAATCAAATCTATGGTCAATCAGGATGTAATTGGTGTTGCAGTTGTCGGCACAGGATTTGGTCAAAAAGTCCACATTCCTGGATTCCAGGCACATCCTCACACCCAAGTAGTTGCTGTTTATCATCGAGACTTGGATCAAGCCAAAGCTATTGCTCAATCACACAATATTCCCCACGCCTGTAACACAATTGCAGATATTGTTTCCTTAAGCGAAGTGGAAGCAGTCAGCATTGCCACTCCACCTTTTTTGCATTATGAAATGGCAAAGCAAGTTCTACAAGCTGGGAAACACGTGTTAATAGAAAAACCTGTAACCCTAAATACCACTGAAGCCAAAGAACTCTACTTGCTAGCAAAACAAAAAGGTGTAATTGCTACTGTAGATTTTGAATTTCGGTTTGTACCGGGATGGCAGTTGTTTGCTGAACTGTTATCACAAGGGTATGTCGGCAATAAACGCCTAATTAGAATTGATTGGTTAGGTTCTTCTCGCGCTGATGCCGGAAGGGCTTGGAACTGGTATTCGCAAAAAGAAAAAGGAGGAGGTGCATTGGGATCTTTAGGTTCTCACACCTTTGACTATATTAATTGGCTATTTGGGCCAATACGCAGATTAAGCGCCCATTTTAGTACTGCAATACCCCAGCGTAGCGATCCCAGCACAGGCGATTTCAAGCCAGTCAATACAGATGACACCTGTATGTTGATGCTGGAATTAGCAGATGGTACACCCTGCCAAGTTTCCATCAGTGCGGTAGTATATGCACCACGAACTCATTGGTTAGAAGTATATGGCGATCGCGGTACTTTAGTGTTAGGCAGCGAAAATCAAAAAGATTACATACATGGCTTCCGTGTTTGGGCATCCCAACCTGGTAAACCGTTAACGGAAATAGAAATTCCCAACAGATTCCTTTTTCCCAAAAATTATGCCGATGGTCGTATTTCTGCTTTTATTAGAGTAGTAGATCAATGGGTTCAAGGAATTACCAAGGGTGAGCAAATAACACCATCCCTGCAAGAAGGAGTTTATTCTCAGCTATTGATGGATTTATCATATGAATCGAATGAAACATCAAATTGGGTAAATATACCAGATTTAGAAGCATTTTTGAGATCGCCCTCAGACTAGAATCTGGGCTAAACGGACAAAGCCTGCCTACCCTTTGGAAACCGCTAGCCTACGGCAACACGCAGGCTATATTGAGATACGTAAACGCAGTTGTGTTTGTATAACTAAACCAATGCGCCCTTGGAGGTTCCACTTGCCAGGTATTTGTTCCATAGTCGGAGCTCGCAAAATTTTTTATTGTCTTATACTTGCCCCCTGATTAGATTCACCCGATCGGGCGAGTCAATAGGATGAAGTAAAATTACTATCTTCTAGCTTAGTCTAGATAATAATATGTGCTGAGTCACTAACATAAAGACTATGAGCGAGCAAGCAAATGCAGATATCAAACTGGCATATCAAAAGGCAGCAGAAGCCACTTTTGCAATTACCCAAGCTCTGAGTCAAATCAAAGACAAACAAGTAAGAGACGAAGTAATCGCCAAGTTAATCAATGATTGCGATCGCTAGAGGAATTTTTACAGAAAAGTCAAAATTACGATTTTACTTGGGAAGTGTTGGATACTGGTTTGGAGCGCTGCTGCTGATAATAACCAACTACTTTTTGCACGTAGGCTCCAGTAAAACCATTTTTGCAGCCTGTGTAGTTGCCAGTCATCCACCAACAAGCAACCCCACGCACAGCAGCAATCTCATTATTTTGATGAGCAGAATACTGATTGTTTAACTCTCGGCGCATAATGCATGAAACAACTTGTCTTGCCAGAGTAGGGTTGTTTTCAAACTGTGTTGGTGTCACTTCTTTTTTCAAACAATATTTTGACCAGCTTTTGAGAGTTTCTGGCTTAACTTGCCATGCGCTATAAAGCCCATCGTTGATGGTATCAGTTTTTGGTGCAGCTAGTCGCAATGCTTCTACCATTGCAGAAACTTGGTAATCAGATACTTGCTTTTGTGCTTGTGCTAGCGATGGTAAAAATCCGAGGCTAAAAATTATTCCACCGACTAACAGTCGCATCTTCTTTCTCATAAACTATACAAAAACTTCAGCGTTGACGTAATTCCAGTTCTTTTTCCATGATTTTAACGTCATAATTGCTGAAAAAATCATGTCCTAACAGTCCAACGCTAGCTTTTGGGGCGATCGCCACCTGTAAGTTATTGGCTACAGCTCTACCAACGGCTATAGACTCTACCTCACTCGTTAAAAATTGTACTTTGCTACCATCGGCTATGTGTGCTTCTACTGTTCCCATAGCTTTTAATTTCAAAGCGTTAGCCATTCTCATCGTTATCAGCGTATTACTAGCTCCTGTGTCAAAAATCATCTCAAAGGTTTGGCTTCCATTGAATGTAACATTCACAACAGGAGTCCTACCAATTCGGCGTTTAATCGGAACCCGAATTACTCCACTATCTACAGGAGTTACACCACAAAGCTTTCCTAAACTTATGGTTCTACCAGAGGAATTAACCATAAAACAAGCTCCTGGATCTACAGCTATTGTCCGTAGGGGAAATGCCAAAAATATCAGTGCAGGTACCACTGCAAAATTTTTAATCAATTGCCTACTAGGGTTGAACATGGGATTTTTATACACATCTATTCTTAAAATACCCAGATCTAGCAATCTTAAATCATTCGTGAGCAGCAATAATTTCGACTTCTTTAATGCTTTACGAAGTTAAGATTATAAAAGTTAAGTTTATTTGTACAAACCTAATTATTTTCTATTTGTACAAACTTACTTATTTTCTTGTAATATGTTTCAATTCGCTAAGATTATCGCTGCTAATAGAGTAAGCTGCTCCGAAACCAGTTACAAAACGTCCTTGCTGAGGAGTGAGTTGGAAAATCCGAAAATCAGCTAAATCGCGTAATATATCAATAATTTCACCAAAACGAGCTTGGAATTGATAAACAATTTCCTGCCATGCATCTGTCTGCCGTTCTATTAAAGTTGCCATACAATCAAAAGTTAAACGACAACGGGCAAAGATTTGCTCTGTTTTACTTTCATCCTCAATTAACATCACACTGACACGAGGATTAGCAGAAAGGTTTTGAGTATGAGTCGAAAGCTCGCTGACATAAATATAAATATTCTTAAATTCATCCATGACGAAAGGAGCATAACTAGCATTTGGTACTCCTTGCGTATTCACTGTACTGATAATAACGCTTTGAAACTGGTGAATAAAATTTTCGTACTCTGCTTGGGCTTTTTCAAGATTCTGCATAAGAAAGATAATTAAGGGACATACTTCTTAGTTTGCCCCTTATTTTCTCATTTCACGAGTTTATAACTCAAGTAATAATTAAAGTCTATGCAAAGTGGTGGAGTAAGGAACTCCCAGATTATTTCTCTTCAAGCCTATTACTTATAGTGTACAGATTTTTGATTTTTACGCTTCCATAAGAAGATACCACCTACAGCCATAATACCTAAAGCCATACTCGGCTCAGGCACAGATTTAGGATCAAAGCCTGTAAATCTTCCTGTTCCTTTATGAAAAGAGTGGTTGTCAGTTTCAAATCCACCCCCTCCAACTTGTGAGATCACAATTTTGTTAAAAATATCATTGCTGCTTTCTGAGTAAAAGTGAACGTAACCATTACCCTGATAGTATTTATTGTTAACTAATTTGGCACCTGCTTCGTTGTTACCTGGATGCAAAGAAGAGTAGATAGCAAAACCACCAGCTTGATCAATATCGGTAGTCGAGAAGGATTTCACAAGCGTGTCGCCATTATAGAAGGAGTAAATGTTACCTGAGTGAGCAGCACCCCAATTGATAGCAAAGTAGTTTAGATAATCATCCAATTCAATGACAGCATTTTGACCCTCAAAAATTGCTAAATATTTAGATGTGTTTTTCTCCCCATTAGGCCCAACTGGAGCCCACATATCTGCTCGAACGCTGCTGCTAGCATTACCAACTAGTGAGTACTTAGCAAACCCACTAGTTGGTAGTTGGCCATTATTGAAGTCAACCGTTTTGAAATCCGAAAGCCCAGAAAACTCAGACCAGGCACCTTGGTCTGTTTTACCGTCGGGACTTGCTATTCCTGTAGTCATTTTGAATGTAATTGCCTGTGCTGAACCGACACAACAAAATATAGCAAGAGTAGATAAAGTGGCTATAAAAGCAGATTTTTTAAACAGCATGATTTAATGCCTCATTACTTATTATTTAGCCTCTATATTTACAATTTTTCTTTTAATTAGGATGAGAAACCTTACTTATTTTAGTATCCTCATACAATCAAGTTTTTATGTAAAAAAGAGAGTTTTTAATTATCTATAAAACAGTATTTTTACTTAAAATACATAAAAATATATTGCTTATTTCTAGCAAATAAATAAGTTTTTGCTAAATCAGCATAGATTAACTTACATAATGTTTAAATTTGATGGTCATTTTCTAATTTAGTTTTATGATTTATTAATAATTAATTGTTGTTTTTCAAGTTTGATAATCTATTTACTTACATAAACCTACTTGGGTAGCAACAGTATGGCTTTGCTAGGGAATTTCAGGACAAATATTACCAAATCCTCCTCCCCCAGGAGTTTCTATAACAAACACATCCCCAGGTTGCATTTCTACTGTTGCTGTACCATCTAAATGTTCTTTAGTTCCGTTCTGACGTTGTATCCAATTAAGTCCTACAATTCCAGCTTCCCCACCATTTAATCCAAAGGGAGGAATCAACCGATGGCTAGAGAGAATATTAGCTGTTATTGGTTCTAGAAATCGGATACGACGAACAACCCCATTGCCACCCGAATATTTTCCTTTGCCACCGCTATGGAGACGAAGACTAAAGCTTTCTACCTGTACGGGATAACGTGTTTCTAAAACTTCTGGATCGGTTAAACGGGAGTTAGTCATGTGGGTATGAACTGCATCAGTACCATTAAAGTTAGCCCCTGCTCCAGAACCACCACAGATAGTTTCATAGTACTGGTATTGCTCATTGCCAAACGTAAAATTATTCATCGTTCCTTGAGACGCAGCTATTACACCTAAAGCACCATATAAAGCATCGACAATAGTTTGAGATGTCTCCACATTACCTGCTACCACTGCCGCCGGATAGGTTGGATTTAGCATACAGCCTTGAGGAATTATAATTTCTAAAGGTTTAAGACACCCAGCATTGAGAGGAATATTATCATCAACTAAAGTACGGAACACATATAAGACTGCTGCTTGAGTGACAGCTTTAGGAGCATTAAAGTTACTATTTAATTGAGGAGACGTACCAGTAAAATCAATCGTGGCACTGCGATTTTCTCGGTTAATTGTCACTTTAACTTGAATTTTTGCTCTATTATCCATTCCATAAATAAATGAACCATCTCTGAGAACATCAATTGCTCGTCTAACTGACTCTTCGGCATTATCCTGCACAAACTTCATATAAACTTGAACTGTTTCAAACCCATACTGAGAAACTATTTTCTGGAGTTCTTGTGCTCCTCTTTCGTTGGCAGCGATTTGTGCTTTGAAATCTGCAATATTCTGGTCTGGGTTCCGAGCAGGATAGAGATGGGTTGAGAGTATTTCTCGTACTTCTCTTTCTCGAAAATATCCCTGTTCAACTAAGAGAAAATTATCAAAAAGAATTCCTTCCTCTTCGACTGTGGTACTGTGAGGAGGCATTGAACCGGGAGTAATTCCACCGAGATCTGCTTGGTGTCCGCGAGAAGCAACATAAAAGAGGGGACTGGGAAAGGAAATATTTTCACCACTTTCCAAAAATACAGGAGTAATTGCAGTCACATCAGGAAGATGAGTTCCGCCGTTATAAGGATTATTAGATAAATAGACATTTCCCGATTTTATAGTGTCGCTTTTGTCATTAATTAAACTACGGACACTTTCACTCATTGAACCTAAATGTACAGGAATATGCGGTGCATTGGCGACTAGTAATCCAGAAGAATCAAAAATAGCACAGGAAAAATCTAGTCTCTCTTTGATATTTACCGACGCTGCCGTATTTTGGAGAACAATCCCCATTTGTTCGGCAATAAATTGATATAAATTTTTAAATATTTCTAAACGGACAGGATCAGGTTGAGATGTATTGTACATTTTTGATTACTGTTTATTTATAAAGTGCTTTTTCTCGACTCCAAATACTTCATAATGTAGCTATTAAGTCTGTATTGGAATCAATATCAAGTCATAATTACAAATGAAAATCGCATATTATTTCACCTTTAAACTTATCCGTTTCCATTAGCTTAACTTTCATTACCTTCTGTATAATATTAAATGATTGTGTTCAGTTAATTTTACTTTCCAGTCAGGTTCAACTACAATAGTGCTAATTTTTTCGATAATAATTGCAGGGCCATTAATAGTATCTTCTGGTTGTAGATATTCGCGTCGATAAACGGGAGTATCATGCCATTTTTCAGCAGTAAACATCTTTACTGTTTCAACAGATTGAGGAGGTTCACCAAGAGAACGAGTACGAGTAATGAAGGGTTCTTCGGGAGTATCCATTTTCTGAATTACTTCTACTGATGCAGATTCAACAATCAAGGCTTTCTCTACTTGAATGAAACCATAACGAGATTTATGTTCACCCTCAAATTCCTGTCGCATTAATGCTACATCTAAGATGAAATCAACAGTCAGAGTTGAGTTAGTTCCCTCATATTTTAAATTTAGCTTTCGTACTACTTCCTCTTCTGTCCCCGTATTTAGTCCATTACTTAGTTCACTTCTAGCTTGTGTTTCTAAAGTCTCCATTAACTGTACTAATTGCGATATTAATGCTTGGGTTAAAGGCTTTTCTACTCCCCCTTCACGAATCGCTCGCACATCAGCTAATCCCATTCCATAAGCAGAGAGAACCCCAGCATAAGGATGAAGAAATATCTTTTTCATCCCTAAAGTATCGGCAATTAAACAAGCGACTTGCCCTCCCGCTCCTCCAAAACAACAAAGAGTATATTTGGTGACATCATAACCCCGTTGCAAACTAATTTTTTTAATTGCGTTTGCCATATTTTCCACAGCGATCGCAATAAATCCGGCAGCTACTTGTTCGGGAGTACGAGTGTTTCCGGTAGCAATTTCAATGTCTTGAACTAATTTTGTAAACTTAGATATAACAACATCTTTATCTAGGGGTAAATTCCCATTGGCGCCAAAGACAGAGGGGAAATATTGAGGGTGAATTTTGCCTAACATAACATTGGCATCTGTGACAGCTAAAGAGCCGCCACGTCGATAACAGGCAGGCCCAGGATTAGACCCCGCAGATTCTGGGCCGACGCGATAACGAGAACCATCAAAAAATAGAATTGAACCACCCCCAGCAGCAATTGTATTAATCGCTAAGACGGGAACTCGCATCCGTGCTCCGGCAATTTCGGAATCTAGCTGTCGTTCATACTCTCCTTTAAAGTGGGCGACATCTGTACTTGTCCCGCCCATGTCAAAAGTAATAACCGCATCGAAACCTGCTCTTTGGCTAGTTTGTACTGCACCGACAATCCCTCCAGCAGGGCCACTTAATATACTATCTTTTCCTTGAAATTGTTCAGCCGCTACTAAACCCCCGTCAGACTTCATAAACATTAATCTGACTCCGGGCAAATGACTTGCTACTTGGTTAACATAGCGACGCAGAATAGGAGTTAAATAAGCATCTACTACTGTTGTGTCTCCTCGACTTACCAATTTCATTAAAGGACTAACTTGATGAGATATAGATATCTGCGTAAATCCGATTTCTTGAGCAAGTAGGGTGACTTGTTGTTCGTGGGAGGGATAGCGATAACTGTGCATAAAAACAATGGCACAACTACGAATTCCAATGTTGTAAATAGCTTGTAAGTCATTTCTGACTTGTTCAAGATTTACCGAAGTTAGTTCGTTGCCTTGAGCATCATAGCGTTCATCAACCTCAATTACCTGCTCATAAAGCATGGTTGGTAAAACGATCTGACGAGCAAAAATATCAGGGCGGTTTTGGTAGCCAATTCGCAAGGCATCTTTAAAACCTTTGGTAATCAGCAGCACTACGCGATCGCCTTTCCTTTCTAACAGTGCATTTGTTGCTACCGTAGTTCCCATTTTTACTACTTCTATCACTTCCGTTGGAATGGGTTCTTTATCTGAAAGCCGCATAATATCCCGAATACCCTGGATTACTGCATCTTGGTACTGTTCGGGATTTTCTGAGAGTAATTTGTAGACTATCACCCATTGTTGCTTGGGAAGGGGAACAATCAAAAAACGTTCCTGATGTTCTGAGAGTCTATCTATAATTGCCTGATTATCAGTAACAGCAACAATATCTGTGAATGTACCACCCCTATCAGCAAAAACTTTCAGCATAATTTATTCCCTTCGTGCTTCTAGAAGTAGAGTAACAATGAAACCTATAGCCTTTCTACTTCTAAGCCCTCAATTTGCTCGAAGTCTCTTTTATTGTTAGTTACGATTACCAAATTATTTGCGATCGCTATTGCAGCTAGGAAAACGACAGATACAGGAAGTGGACATTTGACGATTGTTGGAAACTAGAACTATTGTTAGAAAAGCTTAACAATGACACAACCTACGTTTAAGGTTCAAGCCTTCTGGGATTCAGAAGCAGAAGTTTGAGTTGCGACTATCGATGATGTTCTAGGGCTGGCAACAAAAAGCTAGTGCCGCTGGAGTGTCCATATAAGATTTACGAAAATTTTCTGGCTAAAATTGTCAAATTTTTAATTATTGTTGTTATTTTTAACTGCAAAAGCGAGTCTTTTTGAATCCAGGCAAAATTCCAGTTTCAGCGCTTTTACTGCAAAACCCGCCAAATCTTAATTAGATTGTCAGCACTACCACCACCAACAATTGTCTGTCCATCAGGACTAATTGCGACAGAATAAATATAACCAGAATCTCTTTTTAAGGTGCGAATTTCTTTTCCCGTTTTCAGATTCCACATTTTAATTGTATTGTCATTACTACCACTAATCAGGGTAGCTCCTTCTAAATATTTGCTATAACCTGAAGTTGGCACAAAGGCAAGAGAATTCACCTTATCAGTATGTGCCTTTAGGGTACGTATTGCCTCTCCAGTCACTAAATTCCATAATTTAATTGTCTTGTCTTTGCTGCCACTAGCAAGGCTAGCACCATCGGGACTAAAGGCAATGGAAATAATCCAGTCGGAATGTCCTTTTAGTGTACGAATAGTCTTTGCACTATCTAAATTCCAAAGTTTAATTGTTTTGTCCCAACTACCACTAGCTAGGGTTTTGCGATCGGAACTGAAAGTAACGGAAGCAACTCCAGCAGTATGTCCTTTAAGAGTACGAATTTCTTTTCCTGTTTCCAAGTGCCAAAGTTTAATTGTCTGATCTAAACTACCGCTAGCAAGAGTTTTGCCATCAGAACTGAAAGCGATGGAACTAACACCGCCAGTATGTCCCCTAAGAGTGCGAATTTCTTTGCCAGTTTGGAGATCCCAAAGTTTGATCGTCTTGTCTGCGCTACCGCTAGCAAGAATTTGTCCATCAGGGCTGAAGGCAACACTCCAAATCCATCCGGAATGCCCAATCAGAGTAAAAATTTTCTTTTGGGTTCCTAAATTCCAAAGTTTGATTGTTTTATCATCACTGCCACTGGCTAAGATTCCTTTTTCCACTCCTTGATTAGGAAGATTTGGCAAAATGGGGCTGAAGGCGACAGAATTGACATCACTAGCATGTCCCTTCAAGGTACTAGGTTGAGTAGAATTTCCTCCAATTGTGTCACCAGGCTGATTGGGTTGAGAAGATTGAGTAATTGCCGCCTGACGAGACTGAAAATACCAAATTCCTGCTATTCCCAACAGCATCACAGCACCATTCACCATCAGTCTATTGTTGGACTTTCTACGTGGTTGTACTGTTTGAGTTGGCGACGCACCCGACGAAAGTATAGTTGGGGGAACTGATAATGGTAATGCTTGATGTGTTAAGTCCTTAATCACTTCATCAGCAGATTGATAACGTTGGTGAATGTCTGTTTTCAGCAACTTGTCGAGAACCATACCCAACTCTACAGACAAGGAAACTTCACCTTTACCCAAATTGTTGAGATATTGCCACCAAGATGCTACCCAACTGTAACCATGTTGCATCCACAGTTTACATGGAGAAATCCCACTCAAAAGATAAAAGCAAGTTGCACCCAAGCTAAATAAATCGCTGGCTGGATAAGCTTCTCCATCTTGCATTTGTTCTATAGGAGTATAGCCGTGTGAACCAATAGTTGTTCCTATTTTTGCTTGTACTGTTGCTGTCAGCAGCTTTGATGCTCCAAAGTCAATTAGTACCAATCGCCCATCACTTTGACGGCGAAGAATATTTTGTGGCTTAATATCTCGATGAATGACTCCCTGCTCGTGAATAAATTTGAGAATAGGTAATAAATCTAATAAAAGCTCTCGAACCTCTCTTTCGCTAAACTTACCTCGTTGTTGCAATTCCTTTAGTAAATTCTGTCCATCAATGAATTGCTGGACTAAATATAAATAGTTGTCTTGCTCAAAATAAGCCAACAAATGGGGAATTTGTGGATGTTCTCCCAATTCTTGCAGTCGTTGTGCTTCTTGTTTAAAAAGCTTTACTGCCTTCTGCAACATCCCCGCTTCCTGGATTTTTGGTGCCAATTGCTTGACTACACATCTTTCGTCTAATTTGTCTATATCTTCCGCTAGATAGGTGATACTAAACCCACCTTCAACCGAAAGTCTTTCCATAACACGATAATGTCCTCTCAGTAACGGTATGAGCGGAGTTTTACAACTATGGCAGTATTTGTTATCCCCAGGATTTAAGGGATGGTGACAATCAGGATTCAGGCAGCAAATCATACCGTTGAGCCATTGGCAGCTTGAGTCTATATTAATTTATGACGTATAATTTTGCTATTAAGTTACTAATATTATATTTTCGCGTGGAGAAGCAATTTATTGGTAACTAGGCAATTTAAAATAAAAATACACATAGTTCATCAAAAACTTAGTTAAAAGTAGCACAAATTTGTTATAAGTGTTTTTTATAGACACTATTTTTACTCTTACTAAAAGGCACGGAACAATATTTTTTGGAAAACTGGTGATCGCATCAATAAACACATGACACTCTTAATACTATGTCACCAATCTTTCGCTCAAATAAATCACTTTAAATTCATTTTGTCGTAATGAACCATTAAAAACTAGGTCAAAGTAACTGTCTAAAGACATAAAAACATCTATTATTTTGCAAGCATGAGGAGTGAAGTTATGGCAAGGGAAATCAAAACAAAACTTCGGAGCAGATTTAACTTAGCTTTAATCTTTTCCATCAGTAGTAGCTTGTTGATAACAAGTTACGCTCCATCTATATATGCTTTAGAAGTTGCCAAACAATCTGGAGAATTCAAAATTGCTAAAACACCAGATGAGAGACAACCAGAAGCAGTACAACAAGGAATCGAGCAAATTCCTGTTTCACAACCGCCTGTATCTCCTCCCAAGCGTAATCAACCAATAAACTCACCTATTCCTGCAACTCAAGCGCCTCCAACAGAGTCCACATCAACATCTCAGCCTCCAAGTACTGATTCAACTCCTGCATCTTCTCCGACAACAGAATCCACGCCAACACCCCAGCCTCCAAGTACTGATTCAACTCCTGCATCTTCTCCGACAACAGAATCCACGCCAACACCCCAGCCTCCAAGTACTGGCTCTACTCCTACTCAGACTCCATCTAAACCATCCTACCGCCGTTCTACTCCCAGCAGCCCTCAACCGGCGTCACAACCATCCTACCGCCGCTCTACTCCTCGCAGCCCTCAACCAGCATCACAACCATCCTACCGCCGCTCTACTCCTCGCAGCCCTCAACCAGCATCACAACCATCCAATCGCCGTTCTATTCCTTCGCGATCGCCTGTTGTGAAACCAACCACTAAACCAAGGGTAAATAATAATCAAATTTCAGTTGGTTCACCTGTTAATCTTTCCAGTATCCCCAATGCTAAAAAAGTCGATTTTGTCAATATTGCATTGGGTGTTTTGGCTCCGGGTGATTTTAAATCCCAAGGCAGATATTTTCATTTCTATCAGTTTGAAGGTAGGGAAAACCAACTAATTCAAATCAGGCTTACAGGTAGTGCCGATCAACGTCGTTCGAGCAATTTAAGTTTAGATCCGTTTATGATGCTGCTCGATCCCAATAATAGGGTTCTGACAAAAAGAGGTAATGGGGAAACTGCTAGCAAAGGCGGAGTCAAAGATGCATTTATATTTGTACGATTGCCTGTCAAAGGAACTTATACGATCGCAGTCACTAGTCGCAATCCAGGAGAGATCGGACGCTATAGCTTGGCTTTGCGCAATGATAGAGCAAGCTATGCCATAGACGAATCTGGCAATTTAACAGCAAGTAACCTTTCTTTTAGAAAAACTGGCAGCCCTTACAGTATCTCCAAGTTTGAGGGGAAAAAAGACCAATTGGTTAGCATACGTGTAGATAGTATGTTTGAAGAGTTTCCCCCTTACATAGTTTTGCTCAACTCCAAGGGGCAAATCGTTGCAACTGACAATGACAAAGATGGACGATACACAGCATTGATCGACCGAGCTAAATTACCGGAAAATGATACTTATTATGTCGTGGTTCTTTCTGCGACTCCACGCGAGAAAGGTGCTTACCGATTGACTGTGTTTTAAGGATAGTTGTTAGTGGATAGTGGATAGTGGTTAATAACTACCTACTATACGGGCGGGTTTAGAAGATAAATTGTCGGTAGTAACCGTTCATATCATCAACAAAACCCGCCCCTACTACTAACCATTACTGTGACACCCGCCAAATCTTGATAGTCTGATCAAAACTACCACTTGCTAGAGTTTTGCCATCTGGACTATAGGCAATAGACCAAATTTTGTTGTTATGCCCTTTGAGGGTTTGAATTTCTATTCCTGTTGCTACATTCCATATTTTGATAGTTTTGTCCCAACTAGCACTAGCAAGGGTTCTTCCATTCGGGCTAAAAGTAATAGATTCTACTTTATTTTCATGCCCTGTGAGAGTGTGGATTTCCTTTGCTGTTGCCAAATCCCAGATTTTGATAGTCTTATCCCAACTACCACTTGCTATAGTCTTGCCATCTGGACTAAAGGCGAGGGAATGAATTGCTTCACTATGCCCTCTTAAACCGCGAGTTTGTTTGCCCGTGCGCAGATCCCACAATTTAATGCTGTTGTCAAAATAATTGCTGCTGGCAAGTGTTGTGCCATCTGGACTAATAGCGATCGCATCTACTACATCACAATCCCCGCTAAAAGTGCGCACTTCCTTCCCGGTTGCTACATCCCAGAGTTTCAGACTCTGATCCCAACTGCCACTAGCTACAGTACCACTAATTGGACTAAAGGCGACGGACTGAACTGAGGCTTGATGTCCGCTTAGGGTGCGTGTTAGTTTTCCCGTTGTTAAGTTCCACAGTTTGATAGTGTTGTCTGCACTGGCAGAAGCGAGTGTTTTACCATCCGGACTAATGGCGATAGAATTGATCCATTTTTGATGCCCCCTCAACGTGTACCGTTCTTCTCCCGTTGCTAAATTCCACAGCTTGATAGTGTTGTCTGTACTCGCAGAGGCAAGTGTCTTCCCGTCTGGATGAATCGCCACAGCCGAAATCGGTTTGGCATGTCCTTTAAAGGTAGAAGCAACGTTAAAATTTACTAATGCTGATTTAATCGGCGGATTTTTTTTAGATGATGCACTAGTGGTAGCAGGGGAAGATTGCCAGAACCAAACTGCCCCACATCCCAACAGCGCGATCGCTGCCACGGTTAATACTTTATTTTTTGAATAATTCATACTTAAAGGCATAGCAGATTCCCCAGTTGCACCACTCTACAAATTGTTTAATGGACAAACTTGAGAGTCTATTTATTGTAATATTTGGAATAACTTTATTTACACAGCGTCATCATATTTTTTCGGAACTAATAGTAAATTTTTAACATTATTTTGTAGAATAATGAACTCTTAATCAGACATCCGCCAAACTTTAATAGTGTGTTCAAAATCAGTGCTGACAAGGGTTTTACCGTCTTGACTGAAGGTGAGAGATTGAATTTTGCCATCATGTTCCTCAAGAGTCTGAATTTCCTCGCCTGTATCCAAGTTCCACAATTTGATTGTCTGATCAAGACTACCACTAGCAAGGGTATGACCGTCTGAGGTAATGGCGATCGCATTCACCTGATCGCTGTGTTCACGCAAAGTGCGGATTTGTTGTCCTGTATCCAGATTCCAAAGTTTAATTGTCTTGTCTTCACTACCACTAACTAAAGTGTTACCATCGGGGGTGATCGCGATCGATGTTACAGTCTGGGAATGACCTGTAAAGGTGCGAATTGTCTCTTTATTTGCCAAATTCCACAGCTTAATTGTCTTGTCACGGCTGCCACTGGCAAGGGTTTGTCCATCGGGGCTAAAAGCAACAGAACTAACCCCAGAAGAATGACTCCTCAAAGTACGAATTTGTTGTCCGGTAGCCAGATCCCACAATTTAATTGTATTGCCATCACCACCAATGGCTAGAGTTTTGCCATCAGGACTAATGGCAAAAGCACGTACTGATTTAAAATGCTCGTCTAAAGTGCGGATTTCTTGCCCTCTTGCGAGATTCCACAGTTTAACAGTTTTGTCTTCACTACCACTGACAAGGGTTTGTCCATCCGGAGCCATAGCAATGATATTAACTCGACCAGTGTGTCCTTTGAGGGTATAAATTTCCTGGCCTGTTGCTAAACTCCACATTTTAATAGTACTACCACTATTACTGACGATAGTTTTGCCATTTGGATCAAGCGCAACAGATAAAACTGAGCGATCGGGTGATTTAAAGGTATTGGCTAAATAAAAATTTCTGAAACCAACTTCAGTTTGAGGGATAATCTTGTTACTATCGGCATTCTGATTCAATTTTCCGAAGCGAGAAGATATAGACAGTTCTAATCTGCCTGATTGTCGATAAAAAAATTGCCCTAACACTAGTAACAGAACCACAGAACCGAATAAGAAGAAATTCCTCAGTAATGTATATTTTCTTGATAGTAATGTTGGCTGTGTCTGTGGTAAATTTCCCGAAGATTTAGTGTCTTTTACAAGCGATGTTTGCTTAGGAAATAAATCTTTTAAAACTTGATCTGCTGATTGATAGCGCTGTTTTACATCTTTTTCTAACAGCTTATCAATTACCTCAGTTAATTCATCACTAATTGGGTTTTTCAAAAAGTCCTGCCAATCCTGAGTCCAAGCATAGCCATTTTCCGTCCATAATTTGAAAGGAGAAACTCCGGTGAGGAGATGAAAACAGGTAGCTCCCAAACTAAACAAATCGCTGGCTGGATAAGCCTTACCATCTCTAATTTGTTCAATTGCCGAATAACCATGAGAGCCAATAGAAGTACCCATTGGAAGCTGGACTTTGGCTGTTAATTGCTTAGAAGAGCCAAAGTCAATTAGACATAAACGTCCATCACTTTTACGGCGGATAATATTTTGGGGCTTGATGTCTCGGTGAATTACTCCTCGTTCATGAATAAACTTGAGTACAGGCAATAAATCTAACAAGATTTCTCGAACCTCTTTAGCACTATACCCTCTTTTTTGTTGCAGTTCTTTGAGCAAATTTTGCCCATCAATAAACTGCTGTACCAAATACAAATAATTATTTTCTTCAAAGTACGCTAACAAAGTTGGGATCTGTGAATGTTCTCCGAGTTGTTGTAGTCGTTGTGCTTCTTTCTGAAACAGATCCATAGCTTTAGAAAGCGCCCAACTATCTTGAAATTTGGGTGCTAACTGTTTGATAACACAGCGTTCGTTGAGTTTATCTAAATCCTCTGCTAAATATGTTCTACCAAAACCACCCTCATCTGAGAGTACGCGGGTGACATGAAAGCGATTTCGCAACAGCGCCACCAGTGGGGTGTTGCAAGTTTGACAGAAATCCATCCCATCAGGATTGAGGGGATATGGGCAATCAGGATTTAGGCAGCAGATCATTATCTAGAGAGGCAATACTGCGTGGCAAGCTATACTAAATTAGCCCAGAAAAACTTCTTATTATAATTAACAATTTTCTGTATTGTACTAAATAGCAATAAAATATTTTGTTAGTTTTATGACAGGTATAGTGTCACTTGGAAAACTGCAAAATTGAGATAATTAGCGATAAATACTAGGCTAAAAAGTATTAATAAAAACGCATTTTTCTCTATCACTTATAGCCAAAACAAAGCAAAATACGTCCTGATATATATTTCTAGTTTCTTAATTTTTGATAAATTGTTAATGTGATACATCAGATGTATAGAGCTTCTGGCATTTGTGAGAATTTTTTGCCTTTCGCTTTGTTTGCCATTGCCGGATTGTTTTAGCAGTTCTAGCTAGAGGCGATAAATACTGATCAGAAGATTCTTTCTCAATAGGTTCATTACTGCCACTGCCAAGCCTTTGAGTACTTAAACAGTTATATAATGTAGGCAAATACGATTCCATGCCCAAAGCCCAAACTACATCATCAACCGATTTAAAACGCTCCTCTGTGGAGTTTTTAAGCATTTTAGATAACACTTGGGCAAAATGCTGACTGAGATTTAGTTGTTCTTGCCAATTAATTTCACCAGTAATTGGATCGCGATTAAATTCTAGAGGTGATTTTCCTGTGAGCAAATACAGACAAGTCATGCCTACAGCGTATATATCACTGGCATAAACTGGACGCAGGGAAAGTTGTTCTGGTGGTGCAAATCCCATAGTTCCAATAAAATTGGTGTTGTCGTTTTGGTGGATGGAAGTTTCAGCAGTGCTGCGTAATTCTTCTTTAACTGCACCAAAATCAATTAGCACTAACCGCCGATCATCCTGACAATGCAGTAAGTTATGAGGTTTAATATCCCGATGAATAACCCCATGTTTGTGAACGTATTGTAAAACTGGTAGTAATTCTTGCAAAAGCTGTCTCACCGCAGCTTCGCTTTTGCAACCGTTGCGCTTCACTTGTTGTGCTAAATTAGAACCCTTTATATATTCTTGAATTAAGTAAAATTCCCCCTGACTTTCAAAATAATCTAACAGCATGGGAATCTGAGAATGACAACCGAGCCGAGCCAAGGTTTTTGCTTCTTTTTTAAAGCGAATGCAAGCACGTTCCCAGCTTTGAGGATTAGTTGTTTTTAGACAAAGTTGTTTAATTACGCATACAGGATTACCTGGTAATACTGTATCTTTTGCTAAAAACGTGACACCAAACCCACCTCTACCCAAAATTCTTAGAATCTCGTAGCGATCGCGAAATAGTCTTTGCGTACCACACAGCCGCCAAAGCTGCGATTGCTTGAAAATATCTGCGTGAAAACTCTGTATTTTTTGATCAGAAAAGCAGTTCATCGCGAAATTGGGCTTAGTTGAGGTGAAACAGCAGCTTTATCATGTCTTTAATGTAACTACAAATATTTTTTTTTGCCAGTAGTAAGCTATATCTTTGCAAACTTCTGACCTTTTATAGCCTCTAATTCAAACTTTTCAAAAAGTAAGGCATATTTTCCGGAGATAACGTTTCCGGGTAATTACGCAAATAAATTTGTTACTTTTTAATATTCTTTTTGGAAGAATACTAAATTTCTGTCAGGTGGGCATTAATCCCCCAAATCTCAATTGTTTACCACACGAGCTTTAAGGACAATACCCGCCCTGCTGGCTGATTTGTAGTCTCATCGTTTGCAAAGTAATGTAAATGTGGGAAAACTCTGCGTACCTCAGCGTTTCCTCCGCGCTCCTCCGCGTTTAATAACGTTACAATTCTACGCAAAGCTTTACCAAGCAATAACCGCCCAACACTCGACAAATCTTCATCAAGGAACCTCAATCGGAATTAAAGCATTCTCTGGTAAGCAGTTGCGAAAACACCCTTCATCTGCGAGCACTACGATTAGGCGCAGGGCGTAGTCGGGTGGAACCTGCATATCTGCCCACGGTACTGCAATTTCTAAACAACGATCAAAGGCGACTTGGGCGCGACTAGTTCGGGGATGCCACTGATAATGCTCTCCAGCCTCGCGGAACTGAATTGATTGGGTGAGCAAGTTAATCTCTAAATGGTGGTGGAACGAGTAATTAACTGGTTCTACATCTGGCACATCAGCTAAAGGCATCGGGCTGTTATGCATTGTTCTGCCAGGATAGAACCACAGCAAGTTTAATTCTGCTGGCAAATCTCGCCCTGGTTGAACGCCTGTTTTAAAGTCTACTCGCAAATAGAAATTCAGGTGATCTACTCCATACCACAAGCGTTGGATGACGCTGCTGTTGTGCATCGTTCCTCGTGCGCCACCTACCTCTATGCGCCCGGCTTTATCCCAGTCTTGTTCATCTCCTTTACCATCTATGCTTGGATGAATAAAGCTTTCTGGGCGGTGGCTTCCCCGTGCTTCGTGAACTTCTAAAGGTAGCCGCAGATACGGGGGTATTGGTTCATTGAGGGCTTTATAAATCCCACACAAGTGTTCTCGAAATAATTGATCAAAAATGGCATCTTGATTGGAGGAGTGTCCTTCACCAAACCACCAGAACCAATCAGAACCTTCTGCTGCATATAAAGCTTCCCAAGCTGCTGGGTTGTTTTCTTCTGTGGCTTCGGGATGACTTGCCAATACTGCCCTTGCTTGTGTTAAGTAGTCCCAAGCACGATTTTTGACGGGATCGCCGATCCAGGTGGTGAAACTGCCATCCACCCATGAACCACTGTGTAGTTGGGCTTGGGGAATAGTTGCTGTAGGAGGAAATTGTTCGATAAACTCGGAAACGGTAACTAGTTTCAAATGGGGTTCTCGTTCTAGGGTTGCATACAGAGCTTCTAAGAATGGTTTTCCATCTTGCTGATAAAATTCCCAGCAATTTTCTCCATCTAGGGCGATGGTAACTAACCAAGGCTGTTCGCTAGAACGCTCTCTTTGCATTTTGGCGATCGCCTGCAAGTGTCCCACTAAATCTGCTGCTGCTTGCTTTGGTGGCATAGAACCATAGGTAAAGCCAATCAAGTCAGACAATCTATGATCGCGAAACACAATCGCCAAGTCTCCGGCTGGAGTATCTAGGCGGTAAGGACGGTACATTAACTCTGGTTGTTGAACGTTGCCGACTGCATCACGGTGGAAAAAGTGTCTCAACGTCCAACCTAGTACAGCTTCATCTGAGCAAATCCACTTAAAACCTTGTTTTATTATATATGGCAATATTTCTGGGCTGACCGACTGTTCCGAAGGCCACAAACCGCGCGGTTCTTGTTCAAATCTATCTAGATATAAATTCCAAGCTTTTCGTAAATGCCGGGGAATATCTTCTGTCCACTGAAACCTATACTCTGGTAAAGTCATATTTGGCACGGCTACTCGACCAGAGTTAGTATCGGCAAGTAGAGGCAAAATTGGGTGGGTGTAGGGTGAAGTTATAACTTCCAATTGCCCCGTTTGTTGCATTTTGCGGTGTTGGGGGATAATGCGACTAATAATTTCTCGCTGTTTGGAATAAATACGTTGGCGATCGCTTAAACTAAAATTCCGTCCCTGCTTTAACCAAGCGTCAATTTCTGGATCATTCCAAAATACTGGGTCAATCCAAGCCAAATTATGCCAAGCTAGTAGATCGCTATAATCATGTTCTTGCCAATTTTCTAAGCACCAAGTTTGTCCTTGCTCCTGCCTTTGATAGTAAAGCTCGCGGTAGCGGGGATGAGGATCGATTAAAGTATGGTGATTAGCATCAAAAAAGTGTTGAACAATAAACTCTCGCTGCTGTTGAGTTAATTGTTGACACGGCGTTAAACTAACTTCTAAATATGGATCAAAGGCTGTACCAGCTATGTAATCTTCTAATTGCAAAATTAATGATGGTACCAAATTCACTGTTTGATGCAATTTAGGATACCGCTCTAAAATTAGTATTAGATCTAAATAATCTTTAGTACCGTGTAAACGTACCCAAGGCAGACGATACTGCTGAGACAAAGCTGAAGTGCCACTACGGGATTTGTATAGCGGTTGATGTTGATGCCAAATAAAAGCAACGTAGAGGGGATGGGACATAAGCATGAAGGGGCTAGGGGCTAGGCTAGGGGCTAGAGGCTAGAGGCTAGAGGCTAGAGACTAGGGATGAAAAATGAGACAAGGGACACGCAGAAGTACAGGCATTTGCAGAGGTTTCCTAACGCACTGGCTCCTCTCCTGCTTTAGTCCCTAGTCCCTAACCCTAATACCTAATCCCTAGTCCCTAGTCTCTAGTCCCTAAATTACTTGCTCAACTTCTGCAATTTCAGGAATCATGTCCTTCAGACGGCGTTCAATACCCATTCTTAGTGTCATAGTGGAACTTGGGCAAGAACCGCAAGCACCTTGTAAGCGTAGTTTAACAATAGGGCCATCAAGTTCTACTAGTTCCACGTTGCCACCATCAGACATGAGGTACGGACGCATTTCATCTAGGACAGATTCTACATTTTCAGCTGTCAGTTCCATAGCTTCAGACCTCTTTAGAGTCGAAAATTTTTATTTTCAATATTTGTTGTTAACTACATCCTAGACCTATTTACTGCTAGATCGTACTTTGTCTAGTAGTCCTTTGTCATTTATTCTGGCTATGGATACATGACAAATGGCAAATGCTAATAGTTAAGGACTATACAGCAGCAGGTTTAATTAATTTGATATTGGAATAACTGAATTCTGTCGTAGTGCTATCTCTAGCTTGGCAATCTTGCACTATCTGTTTAGCCAGAATGTAGTACTCTCCTATTTTTTCAAAAGTGTCTTCAAATTTTAGAATACTTTTGACTTCGTTAGTTTCACGATTGCGAAAAATAGCGTCGTAGCAAGTAGCAACGTAACCAGAACCTGTATCTAAACTTGCATGGGTATCAATTTCAAAAGCCATGCGACCCATTACTTGACGCACCTGGCAAAATTCTTTACCTCTAATTTTATAATAGGACTCCGTAGATTCATCTTTAACCAAGATGTTTACTGCGCCTGTATCGTCTATTTCTCCTTGAATAAATTCGTAGTTGCCATAGGATTCTTCAAAAGAAGTGGGCTGACGATGGGTGATTATATCCTGTAGTTGAGTATAAATACCTTGTTCAACTTCTTCGTTGTTAACTTCCGTTACTTTTATACTTTTGTCGCGGTTAATGCAAATTTTTCCTGTGTAAACTTTCCCTCCCTGAACCACTTGCACATCTGCGCTGTAGCCAGGGAAGTTAGCATCCCAAGTGTAACGGCTTGCATAAGCGGTTTGAAATAACTCGCGGGCAGTTTTTAGAGGTGCCATACAACCACGTTGATTTCTACCTTTCTCAGTTTAATCTACTCAAGGAGTAAATCCGTTTAGTTGCTGTTTTGAACAAAGTCAAAAGATCATCTACAAAACCCGCCTCTACTAACAACTAACCACTACCCACTAACTAATGACTAATCTTGAGAACTGCTTTCTGTGGAGGAAACCATCACAGGTTGTTGATAAAGCGGTACGGTAAAAGTGACTGTTGAACCAAGTCCCTCGCCTAAGCTGTAAAAATGTACTTCTCCACCCATTGCTTCTACTAATTTTTGCGATATGACTAGTCCTAAGCCTGTACCACCATACTGGCGAGTGCGGGAACCATCTACTTGTGAGAATAATTGAAACAATTTGTCTTGTTTATCTAAGGAAACACCGATGCCAGTGTCTGCTACACGTACTCTGACCATACCAGGGAATTCTTGGTCTTGAAATATCACTTTTTTGCGAACTACATCAGCGCTAATGGTGACACCACCTTCCTGGGTGAATTTGATCGCGTTGCCAACTAAATTGAGCATTACTTGTTTGAGGCGCTGGTAGTCGCCATAGACAAGTATTTCGTCGGAAGTTTCTGGCAGTTGCATCCGGAAGCTAAGTTTTCTTTGTTCTGCTTGTAGACGCATAAAGTTGCCCACATTGCCAAACAGTTCTTCCAAGCTCACTGCCCTGAGTTCCATTTCCATTTTGCCTGCTTCAATTTTGGCAAAGTCTAGGATGTCACTAATAACATCGAGTAGATGCAGTGATGATTTGTGAGCTTCCATCAAAAACTGCTTTTGTTCTTCTGGATCATCTGCCATTCCGTCTAAAATCAACTTTAAAAAGCCGATCATGCCATTGAGTGGCGTTCTAATTTCGTGGGAAACGTTAGCTAGAAACTCACTTTTGAGGCGTGAAGCTTCTTCGGCTTGTTGTCGAGCGGCTTCTAGTTCTTTGTAGAGGGTGGCGTGGGCGATCGCTGTACCCAGTTGATCCGCTACTTCTTTTGCTAGTTCTAGTTCTGCCGTCGTCACCTCGTAACAATCGTTACACAAAGTTGCGGCAATCAATCCATTGGGTTGATCTTGATAGCAAGTTGCCACCACCAACATTTTCTCTTGTTCGAGTAGCAGATTTTGAGGGTTTTGAACCAAAATCGGTTCTAAAGTTGCTAAAGCTTGAGCGAACGCTGGCTCAGAGGCGGCATACATTTCTATTCCCAGCACGGAGTTAACTTCTTTTTGACGATACTCTGCTATCACCTTCAACTTATCACTTGGTGGTTGGTAAGGACAGATGATGCAACGCTTCAATAGCAGAGCTTCTCCCAAGCAGTCCACGGTTTGTTGCCAAATAACATCCAATTCTAGAGTGCGTCGAATGTTTCTGGTAATCTGGGTTACTAACTGATGATTGTGCTGCGAACGTAAAGTCAATTCTAATTCTGTAGGCGGTGGTGCTGACACATTCAGTTCTGCTTTACTAACTGTAGCTTGAAGTAATCTTCCCATTACCAAAACAGTGGTTGCGGCACTACCCAATGCTGGTAAAATCGCGCTGATTGTCAATTCTAACTCAATGAGTTGTTCACGATAGCAAAACCAGCACTGAAATTTTTCTGGCACCAAAGTTTTTAGTATCCGTTGCAACCGCTCTAAATAAGCAAGCTTATCTACTGGAGCAAAAATTGCCTCTCCTTTAGTATCGGCAACTACTTGCTGAGGATCTAAACAGAACTTCTGGCTATGTTGCCAATAAAAGGAGAGGTAACGCCCGGCTCCATCTTGGGTGTACACCAACTCTGCTCCTAAATTTGCCCATGAGCCATCAGTTTTACTGGTAATAGCTTTCTGATTCTCAGACAAAAGATTTGGCAGTTGGGAATTAGCAGTAATACTCATGACTCGAGTTGGATAAACTAATGGCAACCCACAATACTTTTCTAAAGCTGCTTCCAGTTTGGCATAACTTTTTACACCTTGTTATACCTTAAGTATGCTTGAATTGAGAATTTTTCACTAGTGGAATGTAACTGATAAAATTTACACTATTTTCATCCTCCATAAACAAATATTTATTTTTGTTATATTAGTCGTTCCATTCGCCTCTGGGTGGAACTGGTGTGCGTCTTGGATTGCGTGTCAGTTCATCATCCCTGGGTACCTCACCTCTTAACCACTGGCGGATTGCCACCTCAATCACTTTACTGGGATCGTTAGTTAAGTGATGAATTTGCTCCACTAGCTCTGAGTCTAGGCAAATTGCAATTTCTACCTTATCGGTTAATCTATTTTCCGCATCGGTAGCATGATCTTTCATATTCATAGTTGATATACTCTGGAGTGGTGTGTCAAAGGCTTTGTAAAAAGCTTTGTTTATTAGGTTTGAGCAATTGCAGCTTGCAATCAGCCTTTTTAGTCTGCATTTTGCAGTTCTAGATGTTTATTGTACGCTCCAAGCTAAACAATACTAGACGCCATAGATAGACCTTTATAAATATATTTCTGTAAGTTCATTTGTTAGGGATTGGGGATAAGAGCTAGGAGAAAGACGCGGAGGGATTGGGGATAGAGGCTAGGAGAAAGACGCAAAGAGAGAAATATTCCCTGTGTCCCTGTGTCCTCTTCCTATTCCCCAATATCAATAGCAGCGTCTGAGCAAAGAAAGCATTAAAATACGTTAAGTAAATTGCTGTTTTAACCTTGGTTGCTGCTAAAGCAGAAAAGTATTATGACTGACGTTCCCGCAGCTCGTATTCGTAATTTTTGTATTATTGCTCACATAGACCACGGCAAATCTACCCTTGCCGATCGCTTGCTGCAAGTTACGGGTACCGTAGACAAGCGGCAGATGAAGGAACAGTTTCTTGACAACATGGATCTGGAACGGGAGCGTGGCATTACCATTAAGCTGCAAGCAGCCCGGATGAACTACACGGCAAAAGATGGTCAGCAGTATGTACTTAATTTAATTGATACACCTGGCCACGTGGATTTCTCCTATGAAGTGTCTCGCAGTCTTGCTGCTTGTGAGGGCGCGTTATTGGTGGTGGATGCTTCCCAAGGTGTAGAGGCGCAAACATTGGCAAATGTCTATCTGGCACTGGAGCATAATCTGGAAATTATTCCAGTTTTAAATAAAATCGATTTACCAGGGGCAGAACCAGACAGGGTAATCTCCGAAATTGAGGAAATTATTGGTTTGGATTGTAGTGGTGCAATTCTTGCCTCTGCCAAAGAAGGAATTGGTATTGATGAAATTTTAGAAGCAATTGTTGAGCGCATCCCACCACCTCGAAATACTGTTAATGAACCCCTAAGGGCGTTAATTTTTGATAGCTACTACGACAGTTACCGGGGAGTAATTGTATACTTCCGGGTAATGGATGGGACAGTAAAAAAGGGCGATCGCGTCTATTTAATGGCATCTGGTAAAGAATACGAAATTGACGAATTAGGCGTACTTTCCCCGAACCAAAAGCCAGTTGAAGACTTACACGCTGGGGAAGTTGGCTATTTGTCAGCAGCAATTAAAGCTGTAGCTGATGCTAGGGTGGGAGATACCCTTACCCTCGCCCACACTCATGCTAAAGCCGCCGAACCATTACCTGGTTACAAAGAAGCTAACCCGATGGTGTTTTGTGGTATGTTCCCCATCGATGCCGATCAATTTGAGGACTTGCGCGAAGCACTAGAAAAACTCAAGCTCAACGATGCGGCACTGCACTATGAACCAGAAACCTCTAGCGCGATGGGGTTTGGCTTCCGTTGTGGATTCTTGGGCTTATTGCACATGGAAATTGTGCAAGAACGCTTAGAGCGGGAGTACAATCTAGATTTAATTATTACTGCTCCATCAGTTGTTTACCGTGTGACTACGAATAAGGGTGAAGTACTCTACATCGATAACCCCAGCCATCTACCTTCTCCTAACGAACGGGAAAAAATTGAAGAACCTTATGTTCAGGTAGAAATGATTACACCAGAAACTTTTGTCGGCACGTTAATGGAGTTGTCACAAAACCGACGCGGTGTTTTCAAAGACATGAAATACCTCACCCAAGGACGTACCACACTTACTTATGAGTTACCTTTGGCAGAAGTAGTTACCGACTTTTTCGATCAGATGAAGTCGCGATCGCGCGGTTACGCTAGTATGGAATATCACCTAATTGGCTACCGTGAAAATCCTTTGGTGAAGCTAGATATTATGATTAACGGCGATCCAGTTGATTCTTTAGCTATGATTGTTCACCGCGATAAAGCTTACAATGTTGGGCGATCAATGGCTGAAAAGCTCAAAGAATTGATTCCTCGCCATCAATTTAAAGTGCCAATTCAAGCGGCGATCGGTAGTAAGATTATTGCCAGCGAACACATCCCAGCATTACGCAAAGACGTGCTTGCGAAGTGCTACGGCGGTGATATTAGCCGGAAGAAGAAACTTTTACAGAAGCAAGCGAAAGGTAAAAAGCGAATGAAAGCTGTAGGTACAGTGGATGTACCACAGGAGGCATTTATGGCAGTACTGCGATTGGAGCAGCAATAATATTCCTCTAACCCCCCTTCTTCACTAGAAGGGGATTATTTTATATAGTCTGGATGATTATTAATGATTGTTCAGCATTACAATCCACAAGATTTAGAAGACACTGTTCAACTTTGGTATCGAACTTGGCACCATACTTTTCCACTACTTCAACATCCACAGCCATATTCTGCCTGGAAAATCCGTTTCCGTGACGAGCTTGCTGCAAGAGGAAGCGTTTGGGTTGCCGAAGTTAAAAATCGCATTGTGGGCTTTGTTGTAGTGATGAAAGAGGAACATTATTTGGCTCAACTTTTTGTTGCTCCAAGTTACCAAAATCGTGGTGTCGGTTCAGCGTTAGTTAAAAAAGCAAAAGAGATTTGTCCTCTAGGGCTAACCCTGCAAACATTACAAGAGAATACAAGAGCCTGCGTTTTTTATGAGAGACATGATTTCCAAGTAGGCAACCTGTCAATAAACAAAATTAATGGGCAACCCAATGTAGAATATTACTGGTTACCGTAGTGTTTTGAAGATAAAGTCTGCCAAACTATTAAGTTTTGACATCAAACGAGAGATGCCAACAACTTTGCTCAGATGAAGCGTGAAAAAAATTAAATAAGAAACAAAATTTTGTTTCTATTCAGACTTAAACTCAAGTTCAAATATTTAAAATTACAAGATTTAGCTTGTTATTGCCTTGTAAATGACAAAAATAACAACCTAGATAGCAAATTTAAAGGACTAAAACCATACTTCCGCATTCTACGCATACTATTTCCGAACCATTCTCCAAAGTCAAATCTAATCCGCGAAAGCGAATATCCTGTTTCTTTCTTTGAGTAGAGGCTACGAGTGCCATCAGTAGCACTAATTTCATCTCTTGCGAAAGTATTTATATCTTCAATGAGAATGCTGAATCCTCCAGATGAAAATTCCTGTTCTTCTTGCTCAGACAAATCTCTCAATTCTGTAAATGAGTCGGAGTTGATGTGCTTGATGTGGTTATTCACAGTAACACCTCTCTTTTTTTACATCAGTATCAGCAACTCAAAATTTAACTAAGGATAGACTAGAGTACTTTCGCCACAATAATAGCGCGAATCACACAGTGTGGATTTGTAATTTTGTTACAAAAAAATATAACTCTCCAAGAGCAGCATAGTAGTAAGTAATAAAGATGGTTATAAAAAATTAGCTCAGAAAATCTTATGTATATATTGTTGCGATTAAGTATCTAATTATTCAAACGTCTGCCCATCTTAGAAGATGCGGTAAAAATGGTTATATTATCACCTTTGTTAAATTTAGCAGGATTGATTTGAAAATCTGGTTATCCTTTTTAGGACAATTAAATTTTTGCTATATCCATGCTTTTTACCTGTTGAAGAAAAAGATTAGAAAGAGAAAGCCTATAATTATTCAAATACATATTTTTCAGCAACTTTCCAGTAACGAGAGAAACGCTTAAGGTCAATATACCCGTCATAATCAAAAAACGGCTCTACTTCAAAAATTTCTAATTCTACAGAAAGTTCAATTTCATCGCAAATAGTGTGAAAGCGAGGGCTGAGACTATCTGATGTGACTACTTTATTAGCATTATGCTCTTTCGCAAAAGCTAAAACTTCTTGTGCCACATTACCGCGTCGGATAATTACGGGTAACTCTAGTAAGCATTCGTAGATAAAAGCAATGCGTTTAAGGCTGAGTTGCCATTCTTCTATTAACGCATCGTCCCATACCCAGATAGCAGGTGCATCAGGGTATTCTTGTAATGCAGGGTTGTACGGACTTAGGCAGTCTCCATGTATCCAAACAACAGGTTTATTCATAAGAGTTATTAGTAAGGTGCTGAAAAGCCTTTACAAAAATTTACTTTAACTTAAAAAGTCAAACATATCAAAAATATGTACATCAAACACTTATTCTGGTTATCTGTCTTAATAGTTGCTATAGGTTTATTATCTAGTTGTCAAGAAATTAAGTTCAATGTAGCAACAGAAGCATCTCAAAAATGTCCTGGAGAAGATGAAAAATTCAGTCTTAGTTTTTTTAAGACTGATAATCAAGGCAAAAAATCCGCAAGAGGAATTAATCATGTAATAATTTTTAATCCTAAATCGGAAGCATTAGATTTTAAAGTTAATGTTGGTTTAGCTCATCGGCTTTATGCAAAAGATAATCGGGGAAAATTACGCAAAGAATATGTGCCAAAAACATTTCATGAATTAATTACTGGTGAAAATGCCAAATTAAACGGGCAAGCCCCGATCACAGCAATTAATGCCGACTATATAGATACTGAAAATAAACCACAAGGATTGAATATTTCTCGTGGATACGAGTATTCGGGCATATTTAAAAATAAGCGCTCCTCCTTCGGAATTTCAGCAGGCAAACCACTGCAACGCAAAGCTACAATTCAAACAGGAAGAAGAAATAATGAGATTCTCAACTACAATATTGTGGGTGGAAATGGTAGATTTTATAGTAATGGTCAGTTCAAAGATATTTGTGTAAATTTAGGTGAGTTTGCTTGTAAAGTTGCAACGAATCGTTCGATGGTAGCGATTACTAATCAAGGTTATGTAATTTTCTTGGTAAACGATATCAAAGCTAATTCTGATATTGAAGTTTCCCAACTCAATCAAGAGCTTTTGCCAGATATGTTTGATGATGTGTTAGAAGGAATTGCTCGTCAGAATTGTTTAGGCAAAATTCAAGAAGGGATGTTATTTGATGGAGGTCAATCTCCAGGATTATTTTATGATAAGAAAATTTACGTAGAAAATACAGGGCCGATTGGTTCAGTATTTTTAATTTATCAAAAAAGTAATAATGAATAAGAACAAATTTAATAGATGATGTTTGAGACACAGATAGCCGATATCTTTGAGATATCGGCTATCTTATTTTTCAATTAACCATTAACTACTCTACAAGCTAAATTCACGAGCACAAAAATACCTAAGCTGCGGTAGGCTAGATCATGACGTAAAAAAATGATTATGACACCCACAGAAATTGCAGGTACACTGGCAGAATTATTTAGTGCAGAGGCAACTGTTGCGATCGCACCCGGTTCTTGGCAAGTAGAAACTCCTGCTTTTCGTTTATTAGTATTACTTTCGGATGATGGAAGTTGGTTGCGCGTTTTGCTACCAATTGTACCAGCACAACAGGCTCGACCATTTTTAGAACAGTTTTTAGAAGCTAATTTTGATGAAACTCTCCAAGTACGCTATGCCTCACACCAAGGTGTAATCTGGGGGGTATTTCAGCATAACTGTAGTAGTTTAAGTGTAGAAGATTTGCGAGATGCGATCGCTCAACTTATCTCTTTACAGGAAGTTGGTTTGGACGATGTTTTTAATCGGTTAATTGAAAGTCGCGTTCGACAAATTATCTTAGCAGCAAAAATGCAAGGTCAATCCCTAGAATTTACCATGCAAAATCTAGAACGTTTTTACGCAGAAGGTTTAATGGGAGACGAAAATCAAACTTCACAAGCACGAGAAGAAACTTTAGCTGCTTGGCGACGTCAGTTAGAGCGACTTTGGCCAGAAATAGAACCTTAAAATAGATGTAAGACTTATAATTTATGTAGAAATTTTACTGTTGATTTTTCATCAATAAAAAATTTCTCAATTAGGACTCAGAATTAATGATGATATAAGTTTAACGTTTTTGTATATTCCACTAGATAGCAATAAAAAAGCTTGGCTAGTTTGCTCTAACCAAGCTTCATTTCACATCACACTATTACATGAGGTGCTAATTTTTTAAGCTAGTTGGCAGCTTTAGCCAACTAATAGATACGTAAAGCTAATTAAGCAGCGTCTTGAGCCAAATTTACTTTGACAACTTTATTCTTTTCTGCTTTAGTTTTAGGCAGTAATAAATTCAAAATACCATCTTTGTATTCTGCTTTTACATCAGTATTTTGAATTTTAGCAGGTAGAGGAATTACACGTTGAAATTTGCCGTAATGGAATTCAGTGCGAGTATAGCCTTTGTCTTCAGTTTTATTTTCAGACTTGCGCTCACCGCTAACATATACAGCATCTTCTGTAACCTTCACATCCAAGTCTTTAACTTCAATTCCCGGCAGTTCTAACTTTAGGTGAATAGCATCTTTAGTTTCTTGTAATTCTGCCACAGGAACTTTGATTGAATCTTTTGTAAACAATGTTGTTGGTACTCTTGTATCTTCAAATAAACTGTTGATTTGTTTTTGGAGAGTGTTAATTTCTTGCCAAGGGTTGTAACGAATAAGCATATTGTGTTCTTCCTAGAGTTAGTTTTATTGTTCCCACAACCAATACAGGAGTTAAATCCTTGCTTTGATTACTATGTTATTAATAATTAACTAGGGCGTAAATTCGGTTTTTATCACTTGGTTAATGATGATTACCGTCCATAAGTTATAGTTCATAAAAGGTGTAGAAAATTAGATATTTATGGTTCGGTAAATACTACAGGAATTCTATTTCGAGTAAAGATTTCAAGTTTTTTGAGAATTCGGGAATCTTGCTTTATAAATTGAGGAAAACAGCTACTCTGATATTTGAAAGAAAAGGTAATCCAGGGTAACTTACTATGCTATCAGTCCAAGATGCAGAAACAACTATTTTTAATTTGGTACAACCATTAGATCCTCAACACGATACAGAAGTTATAGATTTACTAGCAGCCAATAGCCGTGTTCTAGCTTCTCCTGTAACGAGTCAGCTTGACTTTCCCCATTGGGATAATTCAGCAATGGATGGTTATGCAGTGCGTTACACAGATGTGCAGCACACCAGTCAAGAATACCCAGTTACCTTAGAAATAGTTGAGGAAATCCCTGCCGGATATCAGCCCCAATCAACTATTCAACCAGGGCAAGCAGCCCGAATTTTCACTGGCGCAGTAATGCCAGCAGGTGCAGACACGGTGGTGATGCAAGAACGGACGCAGCGAGAAGAAAATTGGGTATCGATCCTGGCTGCACCAAAGCCACAAGAATTTGTCAGATATCGTGCCTCTTACTACAAAGCTGGTACGCCATTGCTACCTGCGGGAATAATGCTGAATGCTCCAGAAATAGCTATTTTAGCTGCTGCTCAATGCAGCCAAGTAAAAGTTTATCGCCGCCCATGCGTAGCAATTTTGTCTACAGGAAATGAACTAGTTACCCCTGAACAACCTCTACAACCTGGACAAATTGTTGATTCTAACCAATATGCCCTAGCAGCTTTAGTCAGACAAAGTGGAGCAGAACCACTAATGTTGGGAATTATCCCTGATGAGGCGATCGCTCTATCTAAGGCGATCGCTCATGCCATATCAAAAGCTGATATTATCATTTCTTCTGGTGGTGTCTCTGTAGGAGATTATGACTATGTTGAACAAATTATTGAGTCTTTGAGAGGGAAAATTCACATTCGTGCCGTAGCAATGAAACCTGGTAAACCGCTTACAGTTGCATTTTTTCAAGAAAATCAGATATCTACTCCACGAGTATATTTTGGTTTGCCAGGAAATCCTGTTTCGGCATTGGTAACTTTTTGGCGGTTTGTACAACCAACAATCAAAAAACTTTCTGGCATCAGTGAAGATTGGCAACCAAAGTTTGTTAAGGCACTCACTCGCCATGAGTTGCGATCAGACGGCAAGCGCGAAACTTATGTTTGGGGCAAGTTGTGCTTAAAAGATGGAGTACATGAATTCCAACTCGCAAGCGGTAACCAAAGTTCTGGTAATTTAATTAATCTTGCCCAAACAAACGCTTTAGGCATTTTACCAGAAGGTCAAACTTTAATTTCTTCTGGAGAAGAAGTACGAGTTTTACAAGTTGGCTGAGATGCGGGCATTAAACAAAAGGCAGAAGACGCAGAGCAGCTTCTGTAAAGTTAAGGGTTCCCGCAGGTTAGGGTGGGTAGGCACACAGCAGTAGGGAAAAATTCACTTTCATTTCTTTGTTGTGAACTCTGCTCATGAATGCCTTGGACTATTCTCAATCATTGTAAGGCAGGCACTGTAAAAACATAAGGGTTTGAAAAAAAGCTTAAAAGTACCCACCTTAGAGAATTTGCTATATTTCGTTACTGTATTGCTACTGCTGTACTTAATATAAAGAGCCACACAAGCGTTGAAGCTCAACTTCTGGTTGTCCAAAGTGTTGTTGGCGACACAATAGAACCTGAGCCGAGCGGTAGCGAAAGAAAAGCTGGTGACTAAACCACCCTAGCGGAGCACCAATAATTAAACCCAGCAATAAGCCAGTTATTAGAAGAGGTAACGGATTACGTCTATTTGGAGAAATATCTTGTCTAGAAGTAGTATTTTTAACCATAAGAGGTGTTCCTCTATCTGCTTGCCTTTCTTAAAAAGAGCAAAAAATAAGGTCTCTTGGCGTCTCTCTATGTACTTATTTAGTAATAAGCAAAGGCACTGACTAGGTGTAAGTTTTCCCTGATAGTTCAATGAAGAAATATGAAGATGTTAACTATTCTTACTTGCGCTCAGAGTTATTACACATTCACACAAGGCAATAATTGTGTGGCTTATCTCTTTTAAATAGCCTTAAAAATATTTATTTTTTATAAATCTTATAATATTTGAAGATATAATTCTCATTTTGCTTGCAGAATAATATAAATATAATAAATCCTGGAATTAAATAAATAAATTTTAGAGTAATTATACCTTTTTCAAATCTCGACTTATCAGAAAAGCTGGGATTCTATATTTTTAAGAATGATTTTGGGTAAATCACATTACTAAAAGATAAATAATAGGTTTGAATCTTTGAGCTAGATGAACGAAAAAACTGAAATACTCTGTTCTTAGATTTCATTACTTATGGCTAGACTAGTTATGAGAACTTCACTGTGCATTCTTAGTCTTCTGAATTTTTGACTGGGAAAAATCTTGCCAAAATGGCAACCTAGTTCTGATCCCCTCAGTTAAATTGAATAAAGATAAACGACTTCAAGGGTGTTGTTATCAGGGTGTATCACAATAAAAAATCTTGTGATACACTCTCTCTCAAAAAGAATTCAACAAATAGGAACAATATCATTACATGATATACAAATTTATTGTTTAACTTAATAAATAATTAGATTTGACATTTACTGCGCCAGGAATTAGTGTGTGATGACATTGTCGTTGTCCCACAGTTAGCCCCCTAAATAAATGGCAGTGTCTTTACATATTCCTGTTCACTTCAGTAGTAAATGTCAGAGTGGGAGTTCAAAGCGATTGATATGCTTACTCCCACTTTTATTTTTATCAGCCTTCGGCAAGGCAGTCCCAATTAAACTTGTTTCATCGGCTGAGGGCAGGAGGCACGAAGAAAGAATAAGTACTCTTGTTATCAGGTTAAACCTGGTAACGAGAGCTAGAGCATTCTGGCTCTCTAAATCGTGGGGTGAAACGATAGGTTGTAAGATATTAGCTATCAAATTTTTTTGTGATCGCATGGGTTTGTGCCAGTGATGACGCTTAATTATTGACACAGTTTCAAAAATGTACATTCCCAAACGAGGCGCGGTTGGGCGTAACAAAGCAGAGATTTCCGAGCTTGTTCTAGCTGCTTGACAATACTTGGTTGCTGCCACTGCTGCCAGTAAGACTGCTGAAGATAATCAATTAACCACAGTTGTGCTTCAGTATCTAAAGCTTTATCGATTTCTCTAGCTAATTCTAAGGCTTGGATATAGTTTTTTGGTATTTTGGTTACAGCTTGGAGTAGTTCTGGGGAAATAGCTTGCAGTTGCTCGTACGCAGCGATCGCTTCTCCAGGGCTACCAGCGGCAATACTTAAGACTGCTGGATGTTGCAAAATTTCCTGATGCTCGATATCTGTGAGTACCTCAGCTATTGCAACTGAATCTAAGCGATAAAAGGGAACGCGTTGACAGCGTGACACTAGTGTCGGCAAAATAGACTCTGGGGAAGGAGCTATTAAAATTATTGTTGCCTGCCCTGGTTCTTCTAGAGTTTTCAGCAAGGCATTGGCAGCAGTTTCTGCCATTGTTTCTGCTTGCTCTAAAACTACTATCTGCCTTGGCGCTTCCAAAGGTGGGCGACTGAGAAACTCAGTAATTTCGCGAATTTGCTCTAGACGAATCACAGGTGGTGCTTTACGCTTGAGTCCTTTCTCTGCTGCTTCGGTTGCTGTCAGTCGTTGTCCTTGGTACTGGTATGTTGGCTGTACCCACAGCACATCTGGATGGTTGTCTTTTTGCAGTTTGGTGCGGATAGAAGTGATAACTTCAGATAAGCCATCGGTAAATAACAATTCTATCAAACACCGTGTCGCCAAACCCCGTCCTACACCATTAGGCCCTAAAAACAAATAAGCTGGTGCAACTCTTTTTTGTTTAACAGCTTGAGTTAGTAACTCTACTGCTTGTGGTTGCCCTATAAGTTGTGCAAATGGGTCACTCATAATTGAATGTATAGCACTTTCAGTCAACACTTGTGTACTAGCACAAGCAATCATAAAGTTAGAACTAACACATAGGAGTTACAAGATCATGTTAGTACCCGCAGAAACCGTGAGAATCTTCCAAAAACAACCAGAATTGAGATTTTCCCCTGGTCAAGTTATTTTTGAACAAGGTCAAGAGGGAGATTTGATGTATGGCATCTTGATGGGAGAAGTCGAATTACGTGTTGATGGCAAAGTAGTTGAAATTATCAAAGCAGGTGATGTTTTTGGTGAAGGAGCCTTAGTTCATCCAGCTCGAAACAGAGCATCCACGGCGATCACCAAAACCGACTGCATAATTGCATCCATGAACAAAGATCGTTTTCTTTTTGCTGTTCAAGAAACTCCTATGTTCGCCCTGCAAGTGATGCAGAGTTTCTCAGAACGCTTGCGCCGCATTAAGCAAAATATGTAACCCTGTTTTTAACTTTTTATTTGCTTATATCCCCACCCATCAAGTTTTAAGAGCAAAATTTTCTGAATTACTCGTTGGATTGCATCTACACTGACACTAGCATCTACCCTTACTATTCGCTCTGGGTGAGATGCAGCTAATTCTGTATATCCTTTTTGAACACGACGATGAAAGGCAATATTTTCTTGTTCAATGCGATCGCCTTTAGCGGGTGCGGCGGGGGCAGAAGCTTTATGCTTGCGAGCTAGCCCCACCTCAGCATCAACATCCAGCCAGAAAGTTAAATCGCTTTTTAGCCCATTGGTAGCAATGGTGTTGAGTTTATTAATTAAATTCATGTCTAAACCGCGACCGTAACCTTGGTAGGTTACGGTAGAGTCGGTATAGCGATCGCACAATATAATTTTCCCTGCTGCGAGAATTGGTTTAAGTTCTTCGACGTGTTGCGAGCGATCGGCAGCATATAGTAATAATTCTGCTCTGTCTGCAATAGGGAAGGCAGATGGTTCTGATGATTCTCCTTCTGCCTTTTGCAGCAATAAGCGGCGCAGATGCAAGCCCAACTCTGTTCCCCCAGGTTCGCGAGTAATTACTACCGGAATACCAAGACTTTGCAGCCACTCACCACAAAGCTGGATTTGAGTTGTTTTACCACAACCTTCTACCCCTTCAAATACAATTAATTTGCCATTCATGCGTTTTGATTTTGCTGCCATCGACTTTTGAAGTATATCGTGGCAGAAATAAAGGTAGCTTTACCAAGAAAAGCATAATTTAAAGGGCAGAGGACAGAAGGTTTAGTTTACATTCTTCCCTTCTGCTATCTGCCTTATTAACATCAAATTACCAGCTGACGACTTTCTCGTTAGGACGTTGGATTATTGTTTCCAAAACCCGTCGTTTCGCCTTCGGATCTATGCCTACTAACCGCACATACTCGCCACTATACTCGGCTAAACACGATTCTAAATTTGATATAGCATCCGACTCATTTTGAATCTGACTTAACGTACAACTTTGCCAAGAACCAGTACGGAAACGTCGTTCATCTACGTGTTCAACACCAATTTTATGACCTTGAGCTAGAATATTACGTACTTGTTCTACAATCTCAGAACTTAACTGAGTATTCGATGAGTGCTGCTTTTGGAAGCCATTAGTTGCGCCTGGTTGGCTAGTAATACTACTTGAATAATTAGTAGTATTAGTTACATTTTCTAGCATAGCAGAAGGTTGATAATTTTGCCGCATATTCCGGTTGTATTCCGTCACTAAGCGGTAATCTTCCACTCGTTTTTGTTCACCAACCATCAAGTTAGCCATCTCTAACAAGTGAGAAAGATTAAAATTAGGCTTGTGAAATTGTGGTGGCCCTTCTAAACTGTTGACTACCCGTTGAGATATGCGCTCAACTCCGATTTCATAGATGAAGTTGCGGATTTGCTCATCATAAATCCGGGATCGCAAAGCGCTAAAAAAGTCAATTGACTGATGTGGAAAAGTATCCACTAGCTGCTCTACTTCCCGGTGCGAAAGCCCATCTTCACTAAAAATTCCGCCAACAATCCCTATCTTGTCATTTCTGTCTGGCTCCCAGTAGAATTTTTCCATCCGCCCATCGCGAATCAAAGGCGCGTATAAAGTAGAAAAATCATTTCCTGTCACAATAATTGGCACGCGATGTAAAGGCGTGGCATCGTAACTGCCGGGAAGTTGCACATCGGTAGGATTATCGGCAATATTCATTAGTGTGGCATTTACTAACTGAGTATTCACCGTATACTGCGTACCTTCATCAAACCGCCCCGCACCCGCATCTAAATCATTAATCATCAACACGCACATTTTGCCGCGTACCTTAATTAATTCTGCGGTTTCCCGATAGCGCAGACGAATCAGGCGTGCTGGATCTCCTGCATCCGGACTTTCTAATTCTCCGCCAGAAATGAGAGTAACTTCCACACCCATTCTCTCGAAGACTAACTCACATTGAAAAGATTTACCTTCGCCCTTACGTCCATGAATACCCAAAATTAAAGGCACCCGTACACCAGGCAGGTTGAGGAAGTTTTTGGTAATAAAAACTGCTAATTTATCCAGAAAGCGAGGAGCGATATAGTAACTCATGAACCTGTGGGATTGATAGCACTGCTTAAAATAATGTTAAGTTTTTCTGACAACAAGCGATCGCTATCTTTCGACGGAAACTGAGATAAGTTAAATCGCTATCATGCCCAGAAGCACACAGTAATGTTCAAGTATCATGTACATTCCATATACCTTTCGAGAAGAAAACATTCAAAGCGATCGCAAAACTCCGCGAGCCTACCGAAGTTATGAGCGTCGGCTTCCGGCGCTCATACTTCTGTGTGCGCTTACTTTGCGTTCCTCTGCGTTTAAAAAACTATAACTTTACGCAAAATGGTGGTTCTGCACAAACTTTCAGATTTTATAGAATCTGCAATTAGTAACCTATCTCCTAGCTATTACTATCAAGGGCGTTGTCCTCAAACAGGCAAACTACTAAAACTGCCCCGCACCCCTTTAGCAGAAGCAGTAGCCTATGGTTTAATGCGTTATCTTGCCACCGATGAGCGTTATAATTCTGAAGGCAAGATGTATGGAGTATTGCTAGTTGAATTACCTTCTGGTGAACAAAGGGTACTCAAAGCATTTTCCGGACTTTTGAATGGTAGCAGCATAGTTGAAGGCTGGGTGCCGCCAATTTCCGGAAAAGACGAAATTGCCCTAGACGAAGCCCGCACTCTAGTGCAATTAGAAGCTATCAAACAGGAAATTATTACTCTCAAGCAACTCCCCCAACGGCAGCAGTACGAAACACTGTCTCGTGAGTTTGAGCAGCAGTGGCAACAAATGAGCGATCGCCATCGGGATTACAAGCAAAAACGCCAAGAAAAACGTCAAATATTATCCGAAACACTAACAGAAACAGCACTCACTGTTGCCCTAGAACAACTCGATGCCCAAAGTCGTTGGCAGGGAATCGAGCGACGGCAATTCAAACGTCAACGAGATCAGATATTACAGCCCCTCAAGCAAACAATTGCAGCAGCAGATACCCGAATTCGAGAATTGAAACAACAGCGTCAAACACTATCACGTCAACTACAAGCTCAAATGCACTCTGCCTATAGCCTAATTAATTTTTTAGGGCAATCCGCATCGTTGCAGCAATTGATCCCAGGAGGTTCAATGCCCACTGGCACGGGAGATTGTTGTGCTCCCAAACTACTCCACTATGCGGCAATACATCGGTTCAAACCACTGGCAATGGCTGAATTTTGGTGGGGACTGCCTCCAAAAAATCAGGATAAAACCCAAGGAGAATTTTATGGAGCTTGTGCAGAGCGTTGTCAACCGTTGATGGGCTTTTTGCTCTCAGGATTACCTCAACGTGATTTGAGTGTAGAAGGTGCGATTCCACAAACACTATCTATTATTTATGAAGATGAGTGGCTGATTGCTGTCAATAAACCCCCAGGTTTACTATCAGTTCCAGGACGTTACCTGAATTGCCAAGATAGCGTGCAGAGTCGACTGCGTCATCTTTTACCTGATGAAATGGCGCTTATGGCTGTGCATCGACTAGATCAAGAAACCTCTGGTATTCTGCTTCTAGCCCGCGATTTACAAACATATCGTCAACTCACTCAGCAGTTTCAGCAGCGTCAAGTTCATAAAGTTTATGAAGCCATACTTTCTGGCTCTGTAGCAACAGAAAAAGGTGTCATCGAACTACCTTTGTGGGGAGATCCTCAGCAACGCCCTTATCAAAAAGTTGATTGGCAGCGCGGTAAACCTAGCTTGACTCGTTTCCAGGTAATAGCAACAAAGTCAAACCACACTCGTGTAGAGTTTATACCTTTAACAGGGCGTACCCATCAGCTTCGCGTTCATGCTGCCGCTCCTAAAGGACTTGGTGTACCGATTTTAGGCGATCGCCTTTATGGATGTAGTGCAGATGCAAGTCGATTGCATTTACACGCACGGGAAGTTTGCTGCAACCATCCCCAATCTGGACAAGTGCTTCATCTACGGGTAAAGACACCGTTTTGATAGCACAATTCAATTCTTGTCAGATTTGGAATTTTGCAAAAGACGATTGCGGATTACCTGCAATTGTACTTGAGTATTAATAGGTATTCGTGGAAGTGGCAAGTCTGTATTTGGCCAGCCTGATAAATCATTACAGGGACATAGTTCTGGTGGCATACCCAAATTTTTTACTGGTACTGGCATTGTGCAACGCGCACAACTCACCATTTCCCAGTTAGGACTCAAAAGTTCGGCAATCGTTTCGTGTGTACCCTCTAGGTAACAGTCGCCACTTTCTGGTGAGACAATTTTTTGCCAACACTCTTCAAATTCATCACTATAACCATCAGCTACAATTACCGATTTTGGCAACAAGGTTTCTGCACCGTTGCCGATGACAACCTTTTTACCTAATTGAAACCAGTAAGCCAGATATTGTTTAACTTCTTTTTGAGATGCCATATCTTAATTGTAAATTTTATATTGTAGGATTTGAACTGGGAATTTGGAATAAAGAATTAAGAATAAGTCATAAGTCATTGGTCATTTGTAGGAGCGGGTTTATTTAGATATTGCGTCATCTAGAGAGATTGTTGTTAAAACCCGTCCGTACAGTGGTTAGTAGTTGGTTGTCCCCGCGTCCCCGCGTCCCCGTCTCCCCTTGTCCTCTTTTCCCCATGCCGATAAAGGGGTTCCCAGAACACTGAGATTAAGCACATAACCACCAGTAACTAGATAAACAGCCTCAGAAATTGCACCTAAGCGACGGACTAAACTCCCCAAGCGATCGCGGAAAGTTCGACCTGTAGGATAAGCTGGCACTACACCCCATCCTGTTTCTTCAGCTACAAAAATCATCTCGACAGCGACTAAATTTATTGTTTCTAACAAATCTTGCACGGTCTTTTCCCAGCTTTCTTCTTCCTGGGAGAGTAGATTAGCTACCCAAGTTCCCAAGGAATCAATCAAAATACAAGTGTTTGGTTTGGCTTCGGTGAGGGTAGTAGATAATTCTACAGGTACTTCCAATGTAATCCAATCATGAGGGCGACGTTGTTGGTGTTTTTGGATGCGCTGCTGCCACTCGCAATCAGCAGAATTTTGAGTTGCTGTTGCTACGTAGATCACAGCTTTTTGTGACTGCATTGCCACATTTTCCGCCCATTCACTTTTACCAGATCGTGCTGGGCCTGTTACCAGAGTTACTTTTCTCAAAGCTATTTCCTTAGTATCTTTAATTAACCGGGGTTGCAATTGATGACTAAGATTTTTTCTTTCAATGGTGGGATTTTTGACACTGAATAACTTTTATATAGATACAATTAATACTCAGCATCATTTATGCAATGATTGGGTAAAGTCAAAAATCCTAAAACCTAATTCAGCATCATTAAACACCACAAGTCACGATCTAGGCTAGAGATATATTTATGAAAGCAGGCTTAAAACGTATTGAGGCAACCCTACATGATTTAGGCAATCGCGACAATGCTGCCGAATCAGGAGATACAAGCAAGCGGTCTTTGTCTTTTAGAATCAGTGTTGGAACATCGGAACAAGCCACAAACGATACACAATCCCAGAATCAGCCTCCTGAAAAACTAGAAGAAGAGAATAGCGAGTCCCACAAAACCTCTGTACAAACCTTTTCAGTCGAAGATAACGGTTGCAAAACACCAAGCCTACCTAAAATTAAAACTCCTAGCTTAACGAGTCATCGAAATGCAGCCAATCCAGGTTTAGCAATGAACTTGTTGCAAGAAATACAGGAAATTGTAGCCAATTGGCAGGCAGAACTACAAATAATAGTACGGCAAATACAGGATGTTTATTTAGAAGGGCCAATTGTCAATGGTTGGTTAGAATCTGAAACTGCTGATGAATCAGCAGGAACTGCCACCCTACGCCATGCAGAAGTTGACCAACTTATGAACTACGTAGAAGAAATTTGCGCACAACAAGCAAAAGTATCTTGTCAATCGTCTCGTACGGGTTATCGTTTGTGCGGGTTAGATGCCTCTGGTACTGTTTGGTCGCGTCCTTGTCCACCTGAGCAAGTAGCCAGTGTTAGTATGGCTATTGCTCGTTATCAGAAATTGCGTCAACTATTAGGACGTAAGCAATATCTAGAAACTCGTCTTGCACAACTAGCTGAAAGTCTCGTGGTATTACACAGCCATATTCAAACCCAATAGGGTTCCAAAGATCAAGATTATTTCCGAAAAAACTCGGTTGGTGAGTCAGGGTAAGTTGGTATAGATTAGCACCAAAGCTAGTGAAGGTTGGATTTTGTTAATAGTTATTAGTTGCAAAAGAACTAATAACCAGCGACTACACAATCCAAAATTACTTATACCCTATGCCAGATACGCAAATCTCTGCCATTATCTGTACTCACAATCGAGACACTTATTTAGGTGCAGCCATAGATAGCCTCCTATCACAGGATTTTGTTGGCGATTTTGACGTGATAGTAGTGGATAATGGATCGAGCGATCGCACTCGTTCTGTTGTAGAACAAAGGGTTAGCGATTCTCGTCTGAAGTATGTTTTTGAACCCACTCTTGGTCTATCTGTAGCTCGCAATACAGGTGCTAAAGTTGCAAGCGGCGAAATTTTAGCTTATCTGGATGATGATGCTGTAGCTTGTCAGCACTGGTTACAAGTATTGTATTATGCCTATCAAAATAATCCCAAACTAGCGATCGCTGGTGGTAAAGTGAGCTTGCTCTGGTCTGATGGAATGCAACCACCACAATGGCTATCAAGTGGATTAGCAGCTAATTTAGGTGCATACGATTTAGGCGACAGTGTAGTATGCATTGATAAACCCGGTTTAACCCCCAGAGGTTTGAATTACTCCATAAAACGCAACTTTCTCAAAGAAATTGGTGGTTTTGATCCCCATCTTGGGAGAGTAGGCACAAAATTATTATCGAACGAAGAACTACAAATGACTGAAATAGCCCTGCAACAAGGTTGGCAAGTTGCTTATCTGCCTGATGCTCATGTGTTTCATCATGTTGCCCCTGAACGTCTCAACCATTCTTGGTTTTTAAACCGAGGCTGGTGGCAGGGAATTAGTGAGTGTTATCGGGAACAAATAGCAGGTATAGCTATTACAGAGCAATTACGACGCGGTAGCGAACGTTTTTTACGTGGTATCTATAAGGCTTTAAAACATATTTCCGATCCAGCCGAGCGATTTGACAAGCTTGTATATGCCTATGGTCAAATTGGGTATTTAAATGCTGCTATTCAAGGTTTAAAAATTACAAAATAATCTTCAATATTTATATTATGTCACTATCTAAAATACCAGTTTCTGTATTAATTCCAGCAAAGAATGAAGAAGCGAATTTACCAGCCTGTTTAGCTAGTCTCGAAAGGGCTGAGGAAATATTTGTGGTGGATTCACACAGTTCTGACAAAAGTATAGAAATTTCTCAGAATTATGGTGCAAAAGTTGTACAATTTGATTTTAATGGACACTGGCCTAAAAAGAAAAATTGGTCGTTAGAAAATCTACCTTTTCAGAATGAATGGATTTTAATAGTTGATTGTGACGAACGTATTACTGCTGAGTTATGGGAAGAAATAGCCCAAGCAATTCAAAATCCAGAGTATGATGGTTACTACCTCAATCGCCGCGTATTTTTCTTAGGTAAATGGATTCGTCACGGTGGTAAATATCCTGATTGGAATTTGCGTTTATTTAAACACAAAAAAGGTCGTTACGAAAACCTGAATACTGAAGACATCCCTAATACAGGTGATAACGAAGTTCACGAACATGTTGTTTTAGAGGGAAAGGTGGGATATCTAAAGCATGACATGATTCACGAAGACTTTCGTGACCTTTATCATTGGTTAGCAAGACATAATCGTTATTCTAACTGGGAAGCTCGTGTATATCTGAATTTACTTACAAATCAAAGTGATAACGATACTATTGGTGCGAGTTTATTTGGTGATGCAGTGCAACGTAAGCGTTTTCTGAAAAAAATTTGGGTGCGGTTGCCATTTAAACCATTTTTACGATTTGTGTTGTTTTATATGATCCAACGTGGTTTTTTAGATGGTAGAGCAGGTTATATTTATGCACGACTTTTAAGCCAATATGAATATCAGATTGGTGTCAAACTCTATGAATTAAGGCACTGTGGCGGTAAGCTCAACACAAAATCAGCCCCAGTGACAACATCACCATCTCTTCCTCAGGTAGTTAAGCAGACAGTAATTTAAAAAAGGGGGACGCGGAAGGGGACAAGGAGAATCATTAATGCTAATGACTAATGACTCATTTATTGATTTACGCAAATATGATCAATCTTGGTTTGACCGAGGTCGTCCAAGCTGGTATGTTTTGTTGTGGTGGTTTGTACAGGCGATCGCTTTTCCTCTGACTCTTCACCCATTTAACAATCTGCGTTGTGCTCTGTTACGTCTGTTTGGCGCTCGCATTGGTAAATATGTACTAATCCGACCGACTGCTCGCTTCACATATCCTTGGAAAATCACAATCGGTGATTACAGTTGGATTGGAGACGATGTAGTTTTATATAGCCTTGACTACATCAATATTGGAGAACACTGTGTGATTTCGCAAAAAAGTTATTTGTGTACTGGTAGTCATGATATACAAGATCCAAGCTTCGGTTTGACAACAGCGAGCATCAATATTGCTAATGGAGTGTGGATTGCGGCAGACTGCTTCATAGCACCGGGAGTGAAGATAGGAGCAAATGCTGTTATTGGTGCGCGCAGCAGTGTTTTTAGTGATATACCCTCTGGGCAAGTATGTTGGGGTACACCTTGCAAATCTCACTATTCTAGATATGGCACGGAACAGGGAACGGGGATAAGGAGACAAGGAGACAAGGAGACACGGGGACACGGGACATGGAGATAAGGGGAATACAGAGGACAAAGAGAAAAATTTTTCCTTGCTCCCTAACTCTTCCCACGCCAGGTGACGCCACTTGACGCCAGTCGCTACAACGCGCTTAACCCGCAAGGGCGCTTACGCTCCTTTATGCCGGGAAACCCTTACTTTCGCTTATCCGCTCCACGTCTACTGCCATCTGCCTCCAGCATAGCTGCCTTCAACTTAATTGTCTTAAGCTTGCCACTTTAAAAATAATTCCGTATATTTACTATTTTCATATGTATATGAGTACTTGTAAAAAGTATGAAATATATACAGTAAGAGCGTTAGCCTGATAACCAAAGGAGGGAAATATGCATCTCTGGTTTTAACCAGAGACCATACTCTCTCCTGATTTCTTGAGTATATACTTGTTAGCGATCGCCATTAATGATATTCATGAATAAAGTAATCTCTAAAAGTAAAAAAAGTGACGTGTGCATAAATGCACTACACGCCACTCTGACTTAATATATGCAACCTAATTGAATGATTTAAGCGGCTGATTCCAACAACTTAATATTAGAAAAAGTAAATTCCTGAATTGAGGGTTGCCCTTCCGTCTCAGTGCTGATTTCCCGTCGATTCAAAATAAAGTAGTCATCAACCTTTTCGTATTCATCCACAAATTCACTTCTACCACCTTTTTGCTCACCTGTTTTTGGATCATGATATACAGAGTCATAGGTATGAGGGAGGTAGCCTTCTTCAGTATCATGAGTACTAAAGGTGTTAATGGTGACGACAACACCGTGAATATGACGGTGAACAAGGCTAACTACATTGTTGTGGACTTTGTATTTATCCCCTTCAGACTTACCGCCTAAGATAATCTCAACTGCGCCTGTCTCGTCAGTACTACCATAGCTAAACGTATTCGCACCATGAGTTTCTTCAAAGCTGCGACGGATGCGGTGAATAGCTATCTCCCATGCTTGATTGTGAATTGCCTGCTTTGCTTGCTCATCTTCGATTTCAAAAACTTCGGCTTTGAGGTTAGCATTAATGCGGATTTTACCTGTGAATACTTGCTCATCTACCTTGTATGTGATATCTGCGGTATAGCCAGGAAAATTGCGATCCCATGTGTAACGGTTCTCATAAGCAGCCCGGAAGAACTCTTGGGCAGAAATTTGTGTAGCAGTCATTTTTTTCTCCTATATTCGCCAGTTATGTTAGCTTTTTACCTTTAGTGCTATTAGTTAGCATAGAAGTAGTTGTCAAGTCCCGCCTAGTCCCCAACTGGGTACACTTATGAGTACACTGTATGGCTCGTTCTCTTCATGCCCTGTTTAATGCGATCGCCAATGCCCATAATGAGCAAGAACTACGCCTTGCTGTGATGAACACAGTGGGCGAATATTTTGGTGTGGAACGTGGGGGTTTGTATTTGCTGGATGAATCGTCGCCGATAGACGTTGAAGTACAAACCATCCCTGAAGTTTGTTTGGAGGGCAATCCAGTCGGACGCTATGTTGTTGAGCGCCATGCTCCCGCCCATGAACAATTAATCTTAGCTCCAGGAGACTGGAAAGAAATTTGTCCGCGCCATGATCATGCCCACGTGATGAGCGGGCCTATTATATGCGATGGTCGTATGGTGGGAACACTCAACCTTGCTCGTGCTAACGGTACTCCTGCCTTTGATGCTAATGATTTAGCAGATCTAAGTGCTTTATGCCTGCACTTATCAGCTAAACTCGCCACCCTGAGGGCGAAACCAAAAACATTCAATTCGCCATTAGTTAGTCGCCTCACTCCACGAGAGTTAGAAATCGCTGAGTTGGTGGCACAGGGGTTAACCAATACAGAAATAGGAGAAAAACTTTTTATTACGCAAAATTCGGTTAAGCAAGCATTAAAACGAATGTTTCGCAAAATGGGAGTTTCGGCACGGGCAGAAATGGTAGCTAAATTACAAAATGGTTCGTCATAACATATACAAGATAGAAAATTGTAGATTTATGTGGCGTTACAGTCTACGTATTTCCAGAAGCAATTTCTGCCAATTTTTGGGCATCAAGTATTGTAATTTTGCCACCCCGACTATAAGCAACTGTTGTTTTTATACTTTTAATTAAACGTACGCATTCTTCATAAGTAATACCAATACTGCGGGCGATCCGATAATATGGCAATTTGACTTTTAATATCTTTCCTTGCTGGTTTATTTCACTACCATATTCAACAGCGAAATATTGAATTAACCTAGCCAACCGGACGATCGCTCTTTCAGAAACTAATCCGTGAACTGTTTCATGTAACTGCTGAATCCGAGAATTTAAAACCATCAGCATTCGCAAGGCAACATCAGGATTGTGCTGGATAGCTTGGAGTAAAGCATCTCTGTTGACTGTCAGAATTTCGCAGTCCGTTTCAGCTGTGACTGTGGCGGGAGAAATACCATTTCCTAAAAGTGCGGGCGCAGCAAACATTTCCCCAGCAAACAGGGTGCGAAGAATCGTTTCTTTGCCCGTAGTTGCTGTTTTACTAACTTGAATAGCACCACTAGCTACAGTAAATAATTTAGCTGGTAGGCGATCGCCCTCATGTAAAATAATTTCTCCTTGGCTGTAGCTTTGTATGTGTGTGTGAGGCTGTAAACTCATCATGTCTGTGGGTTCTAAATCCGCAAACACGATGATTTGTGAGAGTTGTTCAAGGGTTGCCTGCATCGATGTTGGTAGGTAATAGGGAACAGGTTACAGGTTACAGGGGAGCGAAGAGGAGAAGACGCACAGAAAGACGGACGCGGCGACGCGGAGAAATTGTCTGGATGTCTCCGTGTCCTCTTGTCCTCGTTTGCCCCATACCCTATTAACTAATTTGTGGCAAATGCGGGGCGATGCTGAATCCAAGGTTTAGCTGCTTCTAGTTGGGCTGCTAAACTAATCAGAGTCGCTTCCGCTGCGGGTTTACCAACGAGCTGGACGCTAATTGGTACACCTAGCTCGTCAAAGCCAACGGGAAGGGCGATCGCTGGTTGCCCGGTGGCATTAAACGGTGGACAAGGAGCTACCCAATTAATGATATTTTGGAATGTTTCTTCAGGAGTGAGGTTTGCCCACTCGCCGACTCGGATGGGGGAATGGAGATAAACTGGCAGTACTAATACATCTACGGTGGTGAAAAATGCAACAATCAGTCGCGCCACCATTTGCATTTGATAAACTGCTTGGAGATATTCACCAGCAGAACCAGTCTTTGCTAATAGGAAACGGTTCACAGGTTGCAATGCTTCGGCTGGAATACCGGATGCAGCTACACTTGTTTGCCATACAAATTGAAACGGTTCTACTAAACCGCTAAAGTCTGGGCATTTTTCTTCTACTATATGGCCAAGTTCTTCTAATAACTTCACTGTTTGCAACACGCCTTGCTTACAGTTAGCATCAGCTTCGCCAATGGGAGCAATACTAGTAGCATAAGCTACTCGCAATTTGCCAATTCTTTCCTTGCTTGCAGTGAGAAAAGATGGTTCGGGATCGGGTAACCAATAGGGATCGCCAGTCACATAACCGGACATCACATCTAAAAGGGCAGCTGCATCAGCCACTGTACGGGCAATCGGCCCATTGGTAGCAATGCCACTAAGGCGATCGCCCACGGGTGCATGAGTTACCCTTCCTCGTGCTGGCTTAATTCCGACCAAACCACAGCACGCTGCTGGGCCACGTATTGAACCACCTCCATCCGAACCTTGAGCGATCGCACACAATCCCGCTGCTACTGCTGCTGCTGCACCTCCACTAGAACCACCAGGAGTGTATTCTAAATTCCACGGATTTCGGGTTGGGGGAAAACCCGTAGGTTCTGTGTAAGGAAAGGAACCAATTTCTGAGGTAGCTGTTTTACCAAGAAGAATAAATCCAGCTTGTTTAATCCGCGTTACTACACCATCATCAAAGTCGAGAATATTGTTGAGTAAGGCTGGATTGCCAAAGGTACAAGGTACACCCGCAACTGGATTGAGGTCTTTAATCGAAATTGGTACACCAAAAAAAGGAGGTAATTCCTTACTAGTTGTCAACATTTCTGTTTTGGCTTTTGCATCAGCTAGAGCTTGCTCTGCCATTACCGTAAAATAACTTCCCAGTTGGGAATTTAGGCTTTGAATCCGTTTTAAATATATCTGCACTAATTCTAGTGGCGATACTTCCCGGCGACGAATTAACTGTGCCTGTTCCAGGGCTGGGGTAAAGGCTAAGTCAATTTCATTCATGTGTAATTTGTTAGCTAGTTTTGTCTATTCCTAGCATTTTTTAGATAATTTTTAACTTGACTTTGCTTGGAAATGTGGCCAGTTTTGCTCTTGCAGACGTGACATCGCTTTACGAATGTGTTCGGGTTTAAAGAGTTTGCGCTTACGCTCGCTCCATTCATGTACAAGGGCGATCGCCTGCTCGCTATCTTGTGCTGGCTTCGGTTAAACATCAAAGGAGAAAGCTTTAGCCGTAGTGTTTTATAGACTTTGTGGATGTGGTGAGGTGTTGAAAGCTCGTAGGTTAATTTTTCTGGGTAATCACAATCAGTTATTGTCTGATATATAACATTTTTTGAATTTTATTTATTATTACGGCAAATTTACAAAAGCTGTGCGAAACGATAATATATTGACACATAGCACTATTTTGTTGAAGTTTTGTGACGTTAATTATTGATATAGATTACTTATTAATGAAATTTGGTTTATTAGTTGAGTATTTTAAGGGGATAGGTTCTCAACGTTCTGATATATAGTTGAGGTAAATTAATATAATTTTGCAAGAAACAACACAAGAAAAGAGTAAATTTCCTCAAAACAAAGATGATGTTTCAAATCCACATATTTTAACTAGATTAAATGTAGAAAAACTTAAGGGGGTTTTGTCTTATTTCTCTTATTTGCATAACAACGGAGAAATTAGTGATAGAGCTTTTGAAACTCTAGTTCGTTATGCGTGTTCGATTTTTATCGAAAATGAAGTAGAGGCTAAAATAAAAGGGACTTTAGAACGGAAGCTCATGCAGTTTTTATATTCTAAGTTTTCTGATTCTACAGAAGATATTGAAGACATAGAAACGGCTATCTATTCGCTAGATATGTCACGTTTAATAAGGAGTAGATAGAATGTCTGAGCTAGAAAATGAATCTACACAAAGCTCGGATAAACAGCGAAAACAACAACAACGGCAACATTGAGGTCACTCCGCCTGCAATAACCAAAAACCACTGTAAGTTAAACCCGAATCATCTGGCTGCACGAGTAAAAAGTGTAATCCACGGCTTTGCTGCTTGCGCTGTTCGTAAAACTTGGCTGCTGCTGCTACTTCTGCATCCTCAAAAGTAGCCAAAATCCATCTATCTACTAAACCAGCTTCCAACACTAACCCATCGGGCGCACCTGCAACATAATTCAAAGCCACAGGGCGTGCTTGTTGCAACCACCGTGCCAAGCGCATCGATTGTCGTCCCCCATAAATTACTACACCGGGAACCGCCACTGTTGATGGCAAACCCAAATTAATCGGCAATAGAAACTCTGGCATCACCAAATTAGGAATGGGAAGCTCTGCAAACGCCTCTACTAAATTACCTGCCGACATTGCTGCAAAACGCCATTCTTCTCCCCAGAGATTTTCTGGTAATGGCGCAGGAGGTGGTTTGTCTACCACAGTTGGATAGTCCTTTGCCTGCAACCACTGCTTGAGAGCAAAAGTACGACGAGTCGGCTCAACATTAATCCCCAAACTGCGTCCAGCTTGTTCAATTAAACCCAAAGACTGAGGGCGAAATACCTGAATGACATCTGGCAGCCCTTCAACAGTTGCTGCTATTTGCAGCTGGGACGCAACCCAGCTAGAATTCACCTCAGATTGGGGACAGTTAGCTTCATATTGAAAACTGCGATCGCGATCGCAAATCAACAAATCCCACAAAATCTGCTCAGATGCATCTTTTTGGGGGCGACGATAAAAATCAGCTTGCCAAATTTTCATAAGCACTCGTCTTTGCTTGTATTGCTGATCGTGCCATATTCCCATTGCATAGTCTAATAAATTACCAATGCGATCTCACTTCTACCCTAACCAAACGAATAAGCGATCGCTCTTAAGAGTTGCCAGGTGTATTCAAGTTGCTTATGCACGCAACACGAGTGCTACCATTCGCGAACTTAAACACCATTGAGACGAAAAAATGTAGAGCAAAATCTCTCTAAAATCCTCTTGACTCTGTGTCCTCCGTGTTCTCTGTGGTTTATTATTCTATAGCTCGTGCGCCAGTCTTGAAGAAGTCACAGAGCGATAAGCTTAGTAGGGGAGCCAGTGCGCTCTTGGAGATTTCCTCATTTGAGTGCAACTGGCGTGCGGGTTTAGCAAACCAATAATCGTTTTCAATAGAAATATCATTGCCAAACCCATCCGTACAGGAGGAAAATAACCAATAACTAAGAGCGAGCAACACCATCTTGACGTGCCGCACGTTGCACCGCAGCAGCAACAGTAGTGGCAACTCGCTCATCAAACACAGAAGGAATGATATGTTCTCTATCTAGATCTGTTGGTTTGATTAAAGAAGCGATCGCACTTGCTGCTTCTAAATACATTGAAGTAGTAATTGTTGCTGCACGACAATCTAAAGTGCCGCGAAATACTCCAGGAAAAGCAAGGACATTATTGATTTGATTAGGATAGTCACTTCTACCGGTAGCGATGACAGCAACTTCGCTGCTTACTAATTCTGGTTGAATTTCTGGAATTGGATTTGCCATTGCAAACACAATAGGATCTTTAGTCATTGAACGTACCATTTCTGGTGTCAACACTCCCGGTATGCTGACACCAATAAATACATCTGCCCCTTGCATAGCACCTGCTAGAGTACCCTGGGCTTTGACAGCAAATTCCTGTTTTTCCTCTGTTAAGTCAGTGCGACTACTAGAGAGGATGCCCTTAGAATCGCATAGCCAAATTTTTTCTGCCCCAGCTTTGCGGAGTAAACGAGCGATCGCAATTCCCGCTGCACCAGCACCGTTTATCACAATCCGGATTTGATCCATTGATTTGTGTACTAGTTTTAAAGCGTTGAAAAGGGCTGCTAAAGTAACTATCGCTGTACCATGCTGATCGTCGTGAAAAACGGGGATATCTAACTCGCGCCGCAGTCTTTTTTCTATTTCAAAACAGCGAGGAGCGGCAATATCTTCTAAATTTACGCCTCCAAACACAGGAGCAATATTTTTAACTGTACTAACAATTTCATCTGTATCTTGAGTTGCAAGGCAGATGGGAAAAGCATCGATACCTGCAAATTCTTTGAACAGCATTGCTTTTCCTTCCATGACTGGTAATGCTGCTTCTGGGCCGAGATTTCCTAAACCTAAAACAGCGCTACCATCAGTAACAATAGCAACAGTATTTTGTTTAATGGTTAATTTGTAAACTTCTTCTGGATCTTGAGCGATCGCATTACAGATACGTCCGACTCCAGGCGTATATGCCATTGCCAAGTCAGATACGGTTTTAAGGGGAATTCTGCTAGCTATGCTAATTTTGCCACCACGATGCAGATTAAAGGTACGGTCATAAACATTCAGTACCTTGATATCTGGTAATGCCTTGACTGCTTGTACAATCGCTTCGGCGTGTTCGGTACTTGCAGCATCAACAGTAATCTCGCGAATGGAAATATGTCTGGTTTGCTCAATGAGATCTATTTGACCAAAATTACCACCATTATTGGATATCACTTGAGTTACATTAGCCAACATTCCCACGCGGTTGGGAATTTCTAGGCGGAGTGTCAAACTAAAACTAGAGTTAGGAGTCAGATCTGTCATTGTAGTCGTAGATTGGAGATTTTAGATTTTAGATTGTAAATTAGCCCTTTAAATCTAAAATCTGAGGATTCTGTACTATAAACGAGCCATAACTCAGTAATTGTACTCTGATACACCATATAATTTCGGAGATGTGTTTGTATTCACTGACGAAAAGAGTTGCTCGTTCAAGAAGTCTTTGATGGTTAAAAACTTGGCACAATCAGGAAAAATCCTAACTTTTCTACTTCTCCAAAATTCTAAGCACCGTATATATAGTGAGTCTTCCTTGGAAGCATCCCAAATGTTTGAGTTTATTTTTCAACGCAGAGTCAACGCGAACGCCTTCCCGCAGGGTAGGAACACAGAGCGTTAATCTGAGCTAATTAGTTTTGTGTTTTGAAAAAATTGGGGTGCTCTCAAGGAAGACCAATTTTCATCTTTTATTGTGGACTCTATATATGGTCTATTTTGAATATGGTCTATTTTGAGATTTTTTATGTTTTTATTTATTTTTGATATTCAAGTAGTACCAACTCTGAATAGAAGATTGGCACTCATAAATTAAGTATTTTCTTGCTTTTTCTAGAGAGCAATTCTGACAATAAGGCTCATAATTTTATTTTGTAAATCTATGTAGGATGTGTTAGCGAAGCATAACGCATTAAAGCCTCTGAGTTTTTGCAAAAATCAAATCGGATTTTTAAACAAGTATGAATATTATGATAGTTCTGAGTTAAACAGTTGTATAAGTTATCTCCCTAGCTATTTAAGCGTCTACCAAAAGTATAGTAATTTTTTAGATTTTGTGAATTGCATCTAACTCATCAAACCTTTCTCAAGAAAGACGATTATTTCTCTTTTCTCTTCATAGCATTTAATTAGTTTAACTTTTAATATTCTCTTTTGAGAAATTCCACTAAGAAGGAGTACAGCATGAAGCTGAATATGATGTTGTTTTGGATCACAATATCGTTTGTGATTGTAGGAGCGATCGCGCTACTTCTCCAACCTAGTATTGATTTTCATTGATGCTGCTTATGCAAAAAACTAGATCCCAACAAAATTTTACCTCCTCCCATTCTAAACCCTACACAATGGAAGACTGGCGGGGAGCTAACCGTTCCTTGACACAAGAATTTGACTATTGGATTGAAGATGTAGAAGGAAAAATTCCTATAGATCTCAACGGTACTCTATATCGTAATGGCCCTGGGTTACTAGATATCTTTGGTCGAACTGTTCATCATCCTTTTGATGGAGATGGCATGGTGTGTGCTATTTCCTTCTCAAACGGACGTGCTCATTTTCGCAATCGCTTTGTGCGTACAGAAGGTTATTGTGCAGAACAAGCAGCAGGACGAATGCTGTATCGGGGAGTTTTCGGTACTGAGAAACCAGGAGGCTGGCTAGCAAATACCTTTGACTTGAGAAAGAAAAACGTTGCCAACACTAACATTATTTACTGGGGTGGAAAATTATTAGCCCTTTGGGAAGCTTCTCATCCCTATCGTCTGGAGCCACAGACATTAGAGACTCTGGGCATCGAAACACTAGATGGTGTACTGAATAAGGATTCACCCTTTGCAGCGCATCCGATGATAGATCCAGGCGATGAAAATCGAGAACCGCGCTTAGTTACCTTTGCTATTAAACCAGGCACTTTAACAACTATTACTGTTTATGAGCTAAACTTGGCGGGTAAGGTTGTACAAAAACACGACCACAAACTACCAGGCTTTGCCTTCATCCACGACTTTGCCATTACGCCTAATTACTGCTTATTCTTTCAAAACCCTGTTTCTTTTAATCCTCTGCCCTATGTATTAGGTTTTCGAGGTGCGGCAGAATGTATCAAATTTCAAGAGCAAAACCCAACAAAAATTTGGGTAATTCCTCGCAATTCGTCACAATCAACACAATGTATTCTTGCCGATCCCTGTTTTGTTTTTCATCACGCCAACGCTTTTGAGCAAGGTGAGGAAATTATTGTAGATTCGATTTGCTATGAAACCTTTCCTGGTGTTGATCACAACCTAAATTATCAGGAAATTGATTTTAATAGCCGTCCTCCAGCACAACTTTGGCGTTTTCGCATCAATCTGAAAACGCAGACATCACAACGGCATCAAGTTGATAAACGTGCCTGTGAATTTCCGTTTATTCATCCCGCACTCATTGGTAAACATCATCGTTGGATATTCTTAGCGGCTGCCCATCAACCAGAAGGAGATGCCCCCCACCAAGCAATTATTAAAGTCAATCCAGAATCTGGTGAACAGCAATTCTGGAGTGCGGCACCGAAGGGATTTGTGGGCGAACCTGTGTTTGTACCTCGCACCCCCCATATCGAGACAAAGGAGTGTGAAGATGATGGTTGGGTGTTTACACTAGTTTATAACGCTGCTCATAACCGTACCAACGTGGTAATTCTAGATGGCAAGAATCTAGAAAAGAGGCCGATCGCCAATTTACACCTTAAACACCACATCCCCTACGGACTGCATGGTAGCTTTACTTCTCAAGTAGAAGGCAGTGATTAGTTTATGTCTGGCAGTCACAATCACAGTCATAGTCACAAACAGTTGAATTACAATCGTGCTTTTGCGATCGGACTAATCCTCAATGCTGGATTTGTCGCTATAGAGGCAACTTATGGTTTTTTGACTAACTCTTTAGCACTTGTGGCTGATGCCGGACATAATTTAAGCGATGTTTTGGGGTTAGTGCTGGCTTGGGGAGCAAGTTTTCTCTCTCAACGCCCACCTACCCAACGCTACACCTATGGACTCCGTCGTTCTTCGATTTTGGCTGCCCTGTTAAATGCTATTATCCCGCTGTTGGTCATGGGGGGAATTGGTTGGGAAGCAATTCGCCGCTTCAGCGATCCCAATCCTATCCCCAGCAGTGTAGTTATAGTAGTGGCGATCGCAGGAGTGATCATCAACTCCATTACTGCCTTAATGTTTATGTCTGGTCGCAAACGAGACATTAATATCCGTGGGGCGTTTTTACACATGGCTGCTGATGCAATGGTGTCTCTTGGTGTCGTCTTGGCAGGTGTTGCTATTTTGACAACAGGTTGGTTGTGGTTCGACCCTGCAATTAGTTTAATTGTGGTTGTAGTTGTAGTTATTAATAGCTGGCAACTTCTCTGGGAATCTCTTAACTTAGCACTTGATGCTGTCCCCATCGGCATTGAACTTCTTGCCGTTCGTACTTTTTTGAGTGAACTACCAGGTGTAATAGAAGTTCATGATTTACATATATGGGGAATGAGTTCTTCAGAGGTAGCTTTAACTGCCCATTTAGTTATGCCAAATGGACATCCAGGAGATGCGTTTTTGGCTAAGATTGTCCAAGAACTCCACGATAATTTTGGTATTGAACATACAACTATTCAACTAGAAATTGGCGATCCAAATAATCCTTGTGTTTTAGCTCCACATAACCTGATTTAAATTTATGGTTATTAGAAAAATTATTCTCTGGGTAATTTGGTTAGGTTTTGTCGCCTATACCCTTTGTTTAGCTCCCTTGGATCAAACCGACACCTGGCCTTTAGGATGGAAATTGTTAACACTCCAATGGAATAAACTCAATGCCTTTATTCCAGTAATTTTTTCTTTAATGGGGGTTTGGCCGATGATTTACGGCGCGATGATGTTTGCGGATGGCAGAATGCAAAACTTTCGCGTTTGGCCATATTTCCTTGGCTCAAATTTCACTGGAGTAATTTGCCTTTTACCCTATTTAATTTTCCGCAAGTCTAATCAAGAATTTTATGGAAGAATAGATAAGTGGCTGCGATTTTTTGACCAACGTTCAACAGGAATTGTTCTTTTAATCGGCACTATTGCTCTACTAGTTTATGCATTCACAACTGGAGATTGGCAGGACTATGTTCGTCAATTTCAGACTAAGCATTTTGTACATTTGATTAGTATCGACTTTTGTTTGATGTGCCTAATATTCCCCATCACCTCTTTATTTCAAGATGACATGGCACGCAGAGGAATTAAGGATACTCGCATTTTTTGGGTGGTGGCACTCTTACCTTTGTTTGGCCCATTATTTTACCTCTGCCTACGTCCACCTTTAATGGAAACTTTAGAAGAATCAAAAGATACCGAAATTAAAAATAAATTAGCTCCCTCAGGTGTTTAGTAATTCAAGGCAGAAGTCAGTTGGGACAAAGGTACTAAGTATTGGTGATTGAGGATTGGGAAGAAGACACGGGGACAAAGAGATGTGGTGAACCAGCGCCTTGGGCTGAACCGCTTGGCGGCAAAGACTTGGGGCGACTGGTGTAGACGCCCGGTAGACAGGCGTAGCCTAGCTTCTCGTAGAGTACCCGAAAGGGGACGCAAAGAAAGATTTTACCCTTGTCTTCCCTTCCCCCCCTTCTCCTTGTCCTCTTCCTAGCCTCTAGTCCCTAGCCCCAATTTTTTATACAAGCTCATATCAAAGAATTAGGAGAAATTGACATTAATTAAATTCCTACTCAGGTAAGTCCTATTCTATGCTTACAGAAAGAGGAGAAGACATCTTTTATTTTTTACGATGGATTCAAGATTAATTTAAGATTAAATAATCGGAGTGGACTGATGACTTATAACAATGTAGAACAATCATCTGAAGAAAATAGAAGTAACAACGTAGAGCAATTGCAGCAAGAAAGCACAAGTAATAACGCAGAACAATTACAACAGGAAAGCAGAAACAACAATCAACAGGAATTGCCAGAAGAAATTAGAGGAGAAAACTTGCCTCAAGAAGCTCAACAAATTTATGCTGCTGCTCTCAAAGCTGCCAAAAGTGACGGTATCAGTGAAGAGGGTGCTCGACAAATAGCTTTGAATAGCGTCCACGAGATGTTTGAAAAAGGCTTAGATGGTCAATGGTATGCCAAAGGTGAAGTTACCGCTCAACATCACAAAGCTGTAACCTCTGGTGGCAACTAACTTTTTATAAATATATGCTAGATTTGAAGCGGCTTGTGTAAAGCATAAGCCGCTTTTTAATTATCTTCATAGTGATTCTGAAGTGAGTACACAAAATTTACCATATAATTACTAATTTCGTCTATTTTGCAGATTAATTTAGGATTTTAAGCTTATGGATTCGGCAGATAATTATATTGAAGAACAACACAATGATCCAAGAAGTACTGAAGAGTTAATCCAAATTGCACTAGCACAAGAAAACGAATATACTTTTAGAGATATTGTCAGTATTTTACATTTCCGTGGTAGTTTAGAAGTATTTGAAGCAGCATCGAGGTTATGTAAAAGTCAAAATCCTAAGGAAAGAGAGCTAGGGGTTGACATATTAGGACAGCTAGGAATACCAAAAAGGTCTTTTCCTTATGAATCAGTGAATATACTTCTCCAACTGCTTGAGAAAGAAGAAGATACTGAAGTTCTGGGCGCGATTGGAGTTGCTTTAGGTCATCTTAAGGATTCTAGAGGAATACAACCATTAGTAAAATTAAAAAATCATGCTAGTGCCAATGTCCGTTTTGGTGTCGTTTTTGGCTTACTATCCCAAACAGATGAGCTAGCAATTAATACGCTAATTGATTTATCTGCGGACGAAGATGCAGATGTGAGAAATTGGGCAACTTTTGGATTAGGCTCAATGATAGAAATTAATTCTCCAGCGATTAGAGACGCTTTATTTAAACGTCTCATAGATGAGAAGAATGAGACTGAAACTGAAAGTGAGATTCGTGGAGAAGCATTACTAGGTTTGGCGATTAGACGAGATGAAAGAGTCGTAAATTTATTAATAGAAGAGCTTACTTCTAAGTGGGTTGGTAAATTAGCTGTAGAAGCAGCCAAAGAAGTTGGAGACTCAAGATTATATACAGTTTTAATACGGTTAAAAGAGTGGTGGAATGTGGATAATAACCTATTGAAAGAGGCTATTGAAAATTGCAAACCAGAAGAATTAGATAATAGAGATGCTATTTGAAAAAGATGGAATCAGTTTTCGCCTCATGCAAGACGATATCCATGATTATCAATTAATGGCAAAATGGCTGACTGACAAAAAAGTCTTAGAATTTTATGAAGGTAGAGATAATCCTTTTCCATTAGCAAGAATTATAGAAACATACCAACCTCTAGTTAGGGGATACGATCCAGTTGTACCTTGTCTGTTCTACTATCAAAATATCCCCATTGGTTACATACAGTATTATTCCCTCAATGACTTACCTGAAACCGACAGGCTGAAATATTGTCTGGAAAATACTTATTTTATCTACGGTATTGATTTATTTATAGGTGAAAATACTTATTGGAATAAAGGAATTGGCACTACAGTTGTATCAGGGATTGTGGATTATCTTTTTGAGCAATTACAAGCTGTTAAGGTAGTCATAGATCCAGATGTGAAAAATACTCGTGCTATTCGTTGTTACGAGAAATGCGGCTTCGTAAAAGAGAAGCTTTTACCAAAACATGAACTGCACGAAGGAAAATACCAGGATAACTGGTTGATGGTAATAGAGCGAAAGAAATCATTACACTGATAGAAGTTGCCCTACTGGGATTCACTGCCCATTAGACACATGACCGAACAAAGAGCTAGAATTTGTATCCTGGGTGGAGGCTTTGGTGGTCTCTACACTGCCTTACGGTTAAGCCAGTTACCTTGGCAACCGTTGTCAAAACCTGAAATAGTTTTGGTAGATCAAAGCGATCGCTTTCTTTTTTCTCCCCTCCTCTACGAACTACTGACTGGGGAACTACAATCTTGGGAAATTGCCCCTCCCTTTGAAGAACTTTTGAAAGACACAGGTGTGCGCTTTTATCAGGCTACTGTGTCGGGAATTGATATAGATCAACGCCAAGTATATTTACACGATGGGCCAGCAATCAATTATGATCGTCTGGTGTTAGCGCTGGGTGGGGAGACACCTCTAGATATGGTGCCGGGAGCTACAGCTTATGCATACACATTCCGAACTATTACAGATGCGTATCGTTTAGAAGAACGCCTGCGAGTATTGGAAGAATCAGATGCAGATAAAATTCGGGTAGCAATTGTTGGCGGTGGTTATAGCGGTGTTGAACTAGCTTGTAAATTAGCAGACAGACTGGGGCAAAGAGGACGCTTTCGATTAATTGAATTGACAGACCAAATTTTGCGTACTTCTCCAGAATTTAATCGCCAAGCAGCCAAAAAAGCCTTGGATGAACAAGGTGTATTTATTGACTTGGAAACCAAGGTAGTATCAATCGAGCAAAATACTATTTCCTTAGAATATAAGGGTCAAGTAGATATTATTCCCGTAGATTTAGTCATTTGGACTGTAGGAACGCAAGTTGCACCTGTAGTACGAAATCTTGGTCTTAAACAAAATCAGCGTGGTCAAATTACCACTACACCCACTTTACAAGTCCTCGATCATCCAGAAATTTTTGCTTTAGGAGATTTAGCAGACTGTCGGGATGCGGAAGGACAGCAAGTGCCTGCTACTGCTCAAGCAGCTTTTCAACAAGCCGATTATGCTGGTTGGAATGTTTGGGCAACTCTAACCAATCGCCCCTTACTCCCTTTGCGCTATCAGCACTTAGGTGAGATGATGACACTGGGGATAGATAGTGCTACCTTCAGTGGTTTAGGCATCACTTTGGAAGGGACTTTAGCTTACATAGCTCGTCGTTTAGCCTATCTCTATCGCCTGCCGACTTTAGATCATAAACTTAAAGTTGGTTTTAACTGGTTAGCTCGTCCTATTATAGAGACACTCTCAAAATAAGTTTAAGTAACTGAGTGTAGATAAACATAATCTACGAGGATCGTTAGTAGTTAGTAGTTAGTAGGTAGAGACGCTTCGGTTCCTCGCGTCTGTATATTAGTAGTTAATTATTAACCACTATCCACTCTCTACTACCCACTAACAGTCACCACGAGAAATGTGTTGATTTCTGCCGCCTAATGTGAGTAGCTAAAATCCAAAATCCAAAGTTGTCAAAGGTTGATGAAACGACCGAAAGTTATTTTTTTAGATGCTGTTGGCACACTCTTCAACGTTAAGGGCAGTGTGGGTGAGGTTTATAGTCAATTAGCACAGGAATTTGGCGTCGAAGTTTCAGCCGAAATTTTGAATAAAACATTTATCTCTAGCTTTAAAGCTGCACCGCCACCTGTATTTCCCAATACACAAGAGCAAGATATTCTCCAGTACGAGTTTGACTGGTGGTTTAGTATAGCCTCTAAAACCTTTGAGCAAGCAGGTGTTCTAGAGAAGTTTTCCGACTTTTCGGCTTTTTTTAGCGAAATTTACATTCACTTTGGCACTGCCGAACCGTGGTTCTTGTATACCGATGTTTTGCCAGCCTTGACAAACTGGCGGCAGATGGGAATCGAATTAGGGATAGTCTCGAATTTTGATTCTCGCATTTATTCAGTATTGCAGGCTTTAGAACTGAGAGATTTTTTCAGTTCTATAACCATTTCTACCCAAGCAGGTGCTGCCAAACCCGATCCAAAAATTTTTACAATTGCTTTAGAAAAACATAACTGCCCCCCTGCCGCAGCATGGCATATTGGGGACAGTTTTACAGAAGATTATCACGGAGCAAAGGCAGCAGGATTAAGAGGCATTTGGATTAACCGTGAAAGTTAGTGGTTAGTAGTAAATAACTAACTACTATCTACTAACCTTTAAGCCAACTGCTTTGCTTCTTCTTCTAATAGCTGAATGAGGTGTTGATTTCCTTGTTCTTTGGCTACTTGCAAGCGATGTTCCAAATTACGCTGGATATGTACCAGATGAGTTCTTGCTAGATCCTCTGTCAACTTTTTACGTTTGGTGACGGTTGCTTCAGTTTTAGAACCAGTACGCTGTTTCCGGTGCATCATCGCTTCTACATCTAGCGGATCGCCGATATGATAAGGAACTCCGCGATACTTCAACTCAGCTACTGGTTGAGGTACGGGAATATGTCTGGGATAACGACGCTCCCAAGTTGCACCCCGATATTTACCACCAATTTCTTCTGGGGTTAGTTCAACGGTTAAAGGATTGTGTTCATAATCAACACCACGATAAGTAAGTTTCATCTGCTTCGCCTCGCTTTAAATTTTTGCTGCTTCAATTGGAGTTAAATGAGGCGCGTTCCTTCAGGATTTCTCCTTACTTCCGTCTCCTCAACAGCATCTGATACCAAATAACATTCACAGCAGTTCAAAGCTATGCCTACAAGATGACACTCTCTGTCTGGGAGTACTATTTGGAATCTACTTCAGGAGATGAACGATTTTTCTGTATCTATTGTAACTATTTTTTTGTAATGTCAATAAATTATAACTAAAATTTTAGGATTAACACCTCTGTTCTAAGTCTTACTTCTTCTGGCAGAAGCGATCGCCCTTTGAAGCTAACCATGAAGAAGACCCCTCCCCTTGTCCTCTTCCTGCCATCTGTCTTGAAAATAGGTGCAGGGGAGCAAGTGCGGTGGTGAGACAGCGCGCCCTTGGGCATTCCCCCCGTTGTAGCACCTGGCGTCGGGTTAAGAGCTTTGTAGCGACTGTCGTAGACGCGGTAGATGCGGTAGATGCGGAGCAGCTTCCGTAGGTACGGCTTCAAGGTAGAGTCCCCGTAGGGCGTAGACGCGTTCTCCGTCAGGCGTTGCGTTAGCTAGCATCTTCTCGCAGAGTAGCCATTACCGCAGGGTAGTTTCATCAAGACTGCCTTTCAAGACAGATTCTCAGTTACCAGACAAAACCCTGGTAGCAAATTTTCACTACAAAATTCCAACTTACGGTGGGTGAAAATTGAATTTTGTACTAACATGGCAAGCGAGAATAGAATTCGGTAATAGTGTTTGTTTGTGGTATTGATGGGCTTTAACCTTTTGATATTGGCAGGCTTTTCTCCGAAATCTACATCTCCACACACTCATGATTTTGGAGAAAATCTATGTCAGTTTATGTAGGCAACCTCTCTTATGAAGTCACAGAAGAGGCTTTGAATGAGGTTTTTACAGAATATGGTTCTGTAAAAAGAGTTCAGTTGCCTGTTGATCGTGAAACTGGTCGTGTACGCGGCTTTGCTTTTGTAGAAATGAGTTCAGAAGCTGAAGAATTAGCTGCCATTGATGCGCTTGATGGTGCTGAGTGGATGGGTCGTGACTTGAAGGTTAATAAGGCGAAACCCAAGTCAGATGGAGGTTCATTTGGTGGTAGACGCGGAAATAATGGTGGAGGATACTCTCGCCGCTACTAAATTTTGAAAACAAAATTTAGCTTTTAATTCTCTTGGGCAGAGTAAGTGTCTGCCCTTTTTTATTCTCTGTTGAATAAATTGTCTATATCCGACTACCTCTACCAGTTAATTTATTGAGGAGAAAGCGAATGACTCAAATCGTAGTGGGCGAAAATGAGGGACTTGAGTCAGCTTTACGTCGATTTAAACGGCAAGTTTCCAAAGCGGGAATTATGCCAGACGTAAGAAAACATCGTCACTTTGAAACACCTCTAGAGAAAAATAAGCGTAAAGCTAAAGCAATTGCTAACTCTAAGCGCTACAAGAAACGTTTCCGCAATTAGCCAGAGTAACCGTAGAGCAAAGCATGCAGAATGTGAATTGTACATCTGATAACTATTTTGAGCACAACTGTGCATTTAATGCTTTAGTAATGCGATCGCTTGTTTCTTCTAGATGAGCTAGCGTATAAATATCCAGGTTGTTGCTCTGTTGCTTGAGATTAGTATCAATAGCTTGATAGAGTTGGCGTAATTCGTACCAAGCCAATGTACGACTATCTTCAGGTACATCGTTAGTACGTAATACCATCTCCAGCAAAATACTCAGATGTTCTCTTTGCAATGAACGACGGATACTAGAAATTGGATTTGCTTGCTTTGAGTCAAAAACTTCTGTCCAAATGCTTTTTTGCAAAGTATCAAATAATTCTGGCATAGACAGCACTTGCCCTGGCAGAGTTTTAAATTCTATATCTCGTAATCGATGGAGGCGATCGCGATCTAAAAGCGATCGTAAAATTGAACTTTGAAAGTGTAGAATTCGCTCGTGAATTGGATAATCAAGGCGAGATACAGGTATATAGTTCCCCCAATGTTGCCATCGCGAGGGTACTAGCTGATTAAGCAATTGCGGTGAGAAACTCAAAGCGTCCTCAGCAAACACATTCTTTTGTAATGTCGCTAATACCTGACGTTGTTGTTCTAAAGAAACTGGTATAAAGCTAGGGCGAGTATCATTATCGGCATGGTGACGTCGAAAATATTGCCCACCTATATACTGAGTTAATAAGGAAGCGTTACGAAAATAGTATTTCAGTATTCTATTGAATAATATACGCAAGTCACTATAACTTTCTCCTTTAAATGGATAACGCTTTTCAAGTTGCTGCCACATCATGCGGGCATTATCCATTTGCCATTCAGAATAAAGCAGTACATCGCTACTCATATCCCAAACATTGGCAAGAGGGTTGATGTCCCAAATATCTTCATCGGTAGCGTAAGATAATTCTGGTTGGGGCGAAGCTAAAGCAATCTCCTCCAAAAAAGGCTTTTCAGCTTCAGGAGCGATCGCCTCTGTTGATAGGTGTGGGTGAGGTTTATAACCATACTCTATTGCCCATTCATCGTAAGGACCAACAATTGCCGGAAAATAATCGCCTTGCTCGACTCCCACAGGCGCTACATTCACAGGCAAATAATCCATCACCGAACCGACTAAGCCTTTGGTGTGAGTAATTTCGGTGTTGTTTAATTCTTGAGGTGCTAACATGGTACTGCCATGAAAGTTGTGACGCAAACCTAAAGTATGCCCAACTTCGTGAGCAATCAGAGAACGTAAGTACTGATGTACGTACTTTTTCATCTCATCACTACTTGGTGTAGCATTTTGTAACAGCGATAACACCAGTGCTCCCATTGCTGCTTGATTTGAAGATTCAATGCCATAGCAAAAGTCAGAATCAGGCTTCAGGATGGCATGATTGCTATCTGCTTTGTGCTTCTCCCCCAAAGCTAGGCATAAGTTTTTACCCCCCACAGAAAAGGATTCGTCCTCAAATAGTGAATCCGTTTCCATCAGTGAGCGATATTCCTGCTCAATTGAACGCACCATGTTGGCATCTACAATTATATCTGCATCCAATATTTCTCCAGTCAGAGGATTAACACGTGCTGGCCCTCTGGCGAAACCTGCATCTAAAGAATTGAACCAGCGAATCGTGTTATAGCGTACATCTGCTGGTTGCCAATCTGCGTTATCCGGCATTTGCCGTACTTCAATAGCATTTTGAAATCCGGCTTTTTCAAATGCTTTGTTCCACATCAAGACGCCCTCACGAATGGCATCGCGATATTCTAAAGGCACAGCATTTTCAATCCAAAATACAATTGGCTTTTTGGGTGGAGACAAAGGAGCGCTACTGTCGGATGGTTCTAAATGCCAACGATGAATGTAACGTACAAAAGACTCTTTGCCATGATTGTGAGAAAAGTCTTGAAAAGCAGTGATAAAATACCCCACTCTATCATCAGCAACTCTAGGAATATAACCGTTGTTTGCGGGTAGTTGGGAAAAACTGTAATGTACTTTCAAAGTCAAGGCTCTGCTGTCAGGTAAGGTAACTAAGTATGCTCCCTCTGGTGATGAGAAATTGTAAATTGAGTCAATCTCTAAGTTGAAAGGGAAACTGTTGACATCTCCAAAATATGATTTTTTGTCTTCTAAATGGTAATCAGCCTGCAAAAAGTATTTCAACAGGGAAGTTAATCCAGGAAAATCCTGCATCAGCAGGTCATCAACTTTAATTAAAATGCTTTTAGTATAAGGATCGATACTAGCTATTTCGAGCGCATACAAAACTGAATCGCTAAAAGAACGAGCAAGCGATCGCACTTCTGGTTCATCTGGCTTTGCACGGAACTTGACATTACGAGCAACAAAATGCAAGTTATAGTTTACTCGTTGGAAGTAAAAGAGAAAGTCTTGTAGAGGTAATCCACTATAGATACCGCTCTCTCCTATACCTGATTCCAATGTGACTGTACACAAGTAATTTTGATTTAACTGTTCTGGCTTAATTTCCCAATAAATCTCACCAGAATCTTTGTCACGATAAAGGGTGAAAAGTCCCTCTAATTTATCTGTATCTTTTAATCTCTCGCGAAATCGTCGAAAACTTTCTTTTCTATATTCTTTCTCTGAGCTATCAGCAATACCTACACTTTCAAATACTGGTAAGCCATTGAAGGGCTGCACATAATTACTTAAAAGTTGATCGGCGACTGCATGATTGTTTGCACATAACAAATAGCACAATAATACTGTACAGATTGTTAATTTTCTAATCCAGTTTTTCATCCCTTAGCTATCCTATAAAGCGGTATTTGTCTTGAGCCACCGCTTAATTAATAATAGATTAGCCGTTTTTGTATTTTTAAGATAGTGAGATTTTTACTAAATTTAATTGATTTATTGGAGGTTTACTAAGTTAATGATTATGTTTTCTCAAGCTTAAACATATTGTGAATTTTAAAGATAATTAATTGAGTAATTTTTAAAGCATTAAAAAGTAGAAGATGGGTTAGTAAAGCTCATCTTTGAATACAGATATTGTACTAAGTGATTAAGTTATTTACCCAAATTGAATTAATTCCACCAACCAAAAAGGTAGGTAGAGCACTGATACTAGATATGCATCAGGTTATAAAGCTAAATTGTACGTTAACCCTAGCTAAAGTCTGTGGCAAATGCTACCATATGCATTACATTGATTGCCTAGCTTAGGTTTGACGCGATTCAATCTTACTCGTCACAGTCTATGACAAAGACAGTTAACAGTCTCGTGACTACTGGTGATTAGTAGCCTTTAGAACTGCTATATTTTGCTACTATAATGAGTTATTGTCAGCTTTATTACCACCAATTATTGCTTGCAGCAAACTTCCGAGCAAGAATATAAACGCTGCAATGACCAACAATAGCATTAAACTTGCAAGAGAAGCAAATGGAGATATGATAAACAATAATAAAAACACAAACAATAAAGTAGTTAACAGTGTCTTATTCATAATTTTTCCCTCTACTTCATTTCTACCTTTAACTTAACTTACTTATTTGCAATTCATTATCTTTCTTTGGAAGCAACTAGATGATTAATGTGTGTAGCAATGTGTTTTTATTTAGATTTATCGGTATCAAATTAAAGTCGCCAGCTTTAGATTCTGCCTTGACGTTATTGTTTTAAACCCAAACTGGTAAAGAAATTATGCTCTAAATTTTACTATAGTTAAATTTCTTTTCATCAGACTTTTTCTTCTGTTTTGCTCCTTCACACAAACTTAAAAATAAGATCCCCGGCTTCTCAAAGAAGTCAGGGATCTGAAGCTAGGCTGTAGTTTTCATACGATGAGCGATCGCGGGCTATAAGTTCGTAGTAAGGAATTTAGTCCTAAACTCCGAGAGCGCATGCATCTTTTTCTACAAACACCTAAAAATATATGCAATGGATACTAGCCCTGCAAATCAGTCATAGCCGATATAAATTTAGTAATATAACTTAATATTTGTATATACTTTAAGGTATCTTGCTAAACAAACCTTGGTTCAACCCTCGTAAACCAGGGTTATTCTATTACTCTTGTTAATACGCATATACTCCAGCCAATAACACGGTGCAGACGAGGGACACATGGCTGATAACAGTGAATACGCGTGTTGACTAATTAATACTGTAACTAAATCGCGATGAAACACTGGCGTGAGACAATGGCTGTGACTCAGCGCATTTTAATTGAACTATTACGGCGCAGACGCAGTCTGATATTTTGGATTATCTTTCCTATTTCTGTGCTGATAATTAACGGATTTGTTTTGGCAGAAAGTATGAATCTGTCAACAAAACGAGGTTTTGAGTATGCTGCTCCTTCCACCTTAGTAGGAGCAGCACTATTTTTTAGCTGTTTGGGTGGCAGTGTTTCTACCGTAGTATCAGAAAGAGAACAGCAAACCCTCAAACGCCTTTTTATCTCACCTTTAAGTGGTACATCCTATTTCCTTGGAATTTTTTTAGCTCATAGTTGCATTGGTATTGGACAAACATTACTGATTTACACAACCGCAGCATTGTGGGGTGCAACCTTCAAGGGTTCGATATTCTTAGGAGCAATAATTATTTTATTGAGTATCATCGCCTATGTTGGTTTAGGCTTTATTTTAGGTACACAACTAGCTCGTCGTACCGAAGATGTTAACTCTCTAGTTGCTGCTTTTGGAGTACCTTTGTTAATAGTAGGTGGAGCATTTTTTCCGACTACATTTTTACCAGAAATATTACTTGAAATTGCTAAAGTCAATCCGATTTATCACATGAGTGAAGCTCTCTTAGGAGTGTCTGCGGAAGGGAACAATCTAAGAGAAATTGCGTCTCATCTCAGGTTTCTATTGGGTTTTGCTGTCATAATGATTTTTGGGGGTTGGATAGCTTATCGACGGATGCTGTTAGTAGAAAGGAGATTGTGATAAGTAGAAGGCAGAAGTCACTGCGCACAAGAGCGCAGGTAGGCAGAAGGTAAAATGACCTTCCTGAACAGGTTTTAAAGGTTGGTATTTTACGTCGAATTATACCCACCTACTTACTCACCTTTCACTAATAATATAAAACTAATATAAAGTTATGCTGTATATAGAAAAGCTCAATAAATCCTATGGTAGAAGACAAGTTCTTCAGGATTTAACTCTTGATGTTGCCCCTGGAGAAATATATGGTTTACTAGGTGCAAATGGAGCAGGTAAAACTACTACGATTAATATTATTTGTAATTTATTACAAGCTGATAGTGGTGCAGTAACAATTAATCATCAGCCAGTTTCAGAGGCAACAAAAAATTTCATTGGTATTGCACCACAAGAAAATTTATTATACAAAGGGCTTTCTTGTGAAGAGAACCTCAAGTTTTTTGCAAAAATTTACGGTTTAGATAGAAGACTACGGCGACAAAGAATCAAAGCTGCTTTAGAAGCTGTGAATTTATTAGATCGGGCAAAAAGTCCGGTAGAAACTCTCAGTGGTGGTATGCAACGGCGCTTGAATATTGCAGTGGCATTAGTGCATCAACCAAAGTTAATCATTCTAGATGAACCCACTACAGGTTTAGATATTGAAGCGCGGTACGAAATTTGGGAGTTGATTAAACAACTCAAAAATCAAGGAATGACAATTTTATTAACAACTCATTTATTAGATGAAGCAGAGCGCCTGTGTAACAGAATTGGTATTTTGAAAAATGGTTGTATTTTAGCTGAGGGCTGTTTAGAGGATTTGCGTAGTTACATTCCAGCTAAAGAAATTTTGATTGTACAGACTGATGAGGAGAAGGAAGCGATCGCGCGTGCAATTGCCTGTGGTTTTACGCCCCGGCGTTATGGTAACGATTTGGCTTTTTGGTTATCAGAACATTTGGAATTAAAAGAGATCATTGCACAGTTTGATGGCATTGCTATTGATTCAATTTCACGGCAACCTGTCAGGTTGGAGCATATATATATGGAATTGATACAAACAGAAAAGACCTCGATTATAAATCGAGGCCCTTGTAAGATTCTAAAAATCAAGCTTTGATTACAGAGCGTTACCGCGAGGCAGAACTTCCTCAGGGAATACAAATTTCTCGTGTGGCTGATCTTGAGGAGCCATCCAAGCGCGGATACCCTCGTTCAGCAAAATGTTTTTGGTATAGAAAGTTTCAAACTCTGGATCTTCTGCTGCCCGCAACTCTTGAGAGACGAAGTCGTAAGCACGCAGGTTCAATGCTAAACCAACAATGCCTACCGCACTCATCCACAAGCCTGTAACTGGTACAAACAACATGAAGAAGTGCAACCAGCGCTTGTTGGAGAAGGCGATACCGAAGATCTGAGACCAGAAACGGTTTGCCGTCACCATCGAGTATGTTTCTTCGGCTTGAGTTGGGTTGAAGGCACGGAAGGTGTTTGCTCCTTCTCCGTCTTCAAACAGGGTGTTTTCGACTGTCGCACCATGAATCGCACACAGCAGCGCTCCACCCAACACTCCTGCTACACCCATCATGTGGAAGGGGTTGAGTGTCCAGTTGTGGAATCCTTGCAAGAACAGCAAGAAACGGAAGATTGCTGCGACGCCAAAGCTCGGAGCAAAGAACCAGCTTGATTGTCCCAAGGGGTACATCAAGAATACGCTTACGAATACGGCAATCGGTGCGGAAAATGCGATCGCGTTGTAAGGACGAATCCCTACTAATCTTGCAATTTCAAATTGCCGCAGCATGAAGCCGATTAAACCAAAGGCTCCGTGCAAAGCGATAAATGGCCACAATCCTCCCAACTGACACCAACGGGTGAAGTTGCCTTGAGCTTCTGGCCCCCACAACAGCAATAGGGAATGTCCCATTGCGTCTGCGGGTGTGGATACTGCTACGGTCAAGAAGTTACATCCTTCTAGGTAGGATGACGCTAGACCGTGGGTGTACCAACTGGTGACGAAGGTGGTGCCGGTTAGCCATCCCCCTAGTGCCAAAAATGCACAGGGGAAGAGCAGAATACCAGACCACCCTACGAATACGAAGCGATCACGCTTCAGCCAGTCGTCGAGAACGTCAAACCACCCTCTTGTGGGGGCGCGTCCAACTGCGATGGTCATTGGAACAAATCTCCAAATTTTATAAGTACAGGTTTTGTCCTCTATATATAGACTGCCATTTTTTGACTGCCTATAGACAGAAGATAAACTGGATTGTCAATCCAATTTACAAATTTTTACTTCTTCTAATCATATTAAGTGTTCTTCGCTAATTTTTCCAGTCTTTTTTTAACTTAACTTAATCTTTGAGGATGATTTTCACGGAATGACGAACAAGAAAATTCACAGAAATACCTGTGAATCATAAGGTACAACTGCCAACCTGGGGAGCAAAGGACATAAGGACAAGGGGATAACTAACCACTGTACGGGCGGGTTTAGAAGATAAATTCTCGGTTTTAACCCAAAGTTAATCAACAAAACTCGCACGGCAGTCGTTACAACTGGGGGAAACCCGACGCCAGGTGCGACAACGCGCTTAACCCGCAAGGGCGCACTGGCTTTGCAACGCGCTGCCTCCCCTACTAACTACTAACCACACCATTAAACTGGATAATGACATCATATTTAGCTATCTGGGCTAGTTTGTCTACCAATTAGCCAAGCTTTTCACTCACCACTGAGATTCAGCTTGCTAAGGTTAGAATTAGACCAAAAGTTAAATTAAGTTCAGGCTAGATGTTTACTATTGATTTAACCGTAAAAAACACCCCTTTCCCGATTTCAGTGCAGCGTAAGACCGCAGAGGATGCTGACGCTGTTTTTCAGCTAATTTTGGCAGCAATGAGTTCTGGCAAGCCAGAGATTGTGGAACTCAAATGCGAGGGCAAGACAGAGAAAAAAATTGCCGTTCGTGCCAGTGAAATTTCAGGGGTGCAGGTTGCGCAGAGAGATGGTGTAGCCACTGGTAGTGGCAGACCTCCTGGTTTCTTTGCCCTAACCTCTGAGTAAGGTGCTGGTGGTGTAGAAATGGCGGAACCGGGCATCAAGGTACAAGATTTAAACTTCAGTTGGCCGTCAGGTGAAAAAGCGATCAAAGCTTGTTCTCTAGAAGTACCCAAAGGAGAATTCTGGATGCTTTTGGGTACAAATGGCAGTGGGAAATCAACATTACTCAGACTGCTGGCAGGGCTATTGGCTCCTCAATCTGGCGAAATAGGAATTTTGCATCCCGTTGGTTTTGTTTTCCAAAATCCCGATCATCAACTGGTGATGCCTACCGTTGGTGGTGATGTGGCTTTTGGGCTGGTGGAAGAAAAATTACCACCAGCCGCTGTGAGAGCTAGAGTTGAGGAGGCCTTAGCAGCAGTAAATTTGCTGGGATTGCAACGACGCCCTATATACGCCTTGAGCGGAGGACAAAAACAGCGGATAGCGATCGCTGGTGCCTTAGCTCGTCGCTGTGCAGTTTTACTATTAGATGAACCGACTGCTTTACTTGATCCAGATAGCCAGCTAGAATTGGTGGCCGGTGTCCGCAAACTAGTTAAAAGTAGAGGCATCACAGCTCTTTGGGTAACACATCGTCTTGACGAATTAGATTACTGTGACGGTGCCTTTTTATTAGAGAGAGGCTCATTGATAGATCAAGGAGAAGCCCAACGTCTCAAACAACGTTTGATGTGCTCAGATGAGGAAACTTAGTAAAAGGGGTTAGGAGTTAGTAGTTAGTAGGGTAGGCAGCGCATTGCAAAGCCAGTGCGCCCTTGCGGGTTAAGCGCATTGTCGCACCTGGCGTTGGGGTTCCCCCGGTTGTAGCGACTGCCTGCGGGTTTTGTTGATTAACTTTGGGTTAAAACTGAGAATTTATCTTCTAAACCCGCCCGTATAGTAGTTAGTTGTCCCCTTGTCTTCTTCTCTTTGTGTCCCGCGTCCCCTTGTCCCCCCTCTCCCTTTCCTCTTTCCTAGTCCCTTCTTTGAGCAATTATCTATAAAGTAATCACTTTTTTGCTTATGTAACATAGTGTTACAAGGGATGGTTGAATTACTATAAAAGTTATGAATGAATTTTGTTAACTTTAGAAAATTGTGATTCAAAACCATGCCTCGTTCCTCATCTACAGCCGTTTTGCTTGTAGACGGCTACAATATAATTGGTGCTTGGTCTTGCCTTAAAAAAACTCGTGATAGTGCTGGACTAGAAGCAGCACGTTGGGAACTGGTAGAAACTTTGATCGGTTACAGCGCTTTTGTGGGCTATAACACGCAAATTGTTTTTGATGCCCAATATCAAAACTCCTGTAGCAACAAAGAATCTATCACTGAGCTTCTATCTGTTCATTATACTGATTTCGGGCAGACAGCGGACACTTATATTGAAAAAGTCTGTGCATCTGTCCGTTCTTCACTGACTCAAGCTTTGTCTGCTCGCATGATTGTTGCGACATCAGATCGTGCACAGCAATTGGTAGTACAGGGGTACGGTGCAGAATGGATGTCAGCTCAACAGTTGTGCTATGAGGTACAAGCTACTGTTTGTCGGACTCGGCAAAAGTATCAACCACGCAAAAAGTCTAATGGTAGATTTTTAGCTAACTCTATCGATGCTAAGGCTCGACAGCGTTTAGCTGAACTGAGAATGGGATTGTAAGTAGGTCAACAGATACATTAGTCCTCCATAACTCTTGGGCTAGGTTCAGAGCTAATTAGCACTGCGAAATCATAGAGTTAAACTGCTATCTAAACATTTTTCAAAAAAATTTTTTAAAGTACTTGCTATTTATATTTTTTGGTACTAAGATAAGAAATCGCGGCGTTCCTCAGTAGCTCAGTGGTAGAGCGGTCGGCTGTTAACCGATTGGTCGCAGGTTCGAATCCTGCCTGGGGAGTTAAAAAAAGGATCAAGGTTAAAGGATGAAGGATCAAGAAAAAGTTTCATACTTCAACCTTAAACCTTCATACTTTAGAGATTTGTGGTTGCTTGACCAAAAAGTCACGTTTCTCAATCATGGCTCCTTTGGTGCTTGCCCGAAGGAGATTTTGACAATGCAAGAAGACTTGCGATCGCAATTAGAACAAGAACCACTACGATTTTTTACTAGAGAGTGGGAACCACTACTAGATGAAGCAAAAAGCAAATTAGCAGTATTTGTGGGAGCTGAAGCTGAAAACTTGGTATTTGTCCCGAATGCAACTACTGGTGTCAATTGCGTGTTGCGTTCTCTTGTCTTTCATCCCGAAGATGAAATACTCACAACAAACCACGAGTATAACGCTTGCTGCAATGCCCTGGATTTTATTGCCAGTCGTACAGGTGCGCGGGTGGTTGTTGCCAAAGTTCCATTCCCGCTTGAGTCGCCACAACAGGTTTTAGAGGCAATCCTAGAGCAAGTTTCATCAAAAACACGGCTGGCACTGTTGGATCATGTCACGAGTCAGACTGGGTTAATTTTTCCCCTACAGCAACTGGTGCAACAATTGCAGGAGCGGGGTGTAGATACGCTGGTAGATGGTGCTCACGCACCCGGAATGTTAGCTCTAAACTTGCGAGAAATTAATGCAACTTATTACACGGGAAATTGCCATAAATGGCTGTGTGCGCCAAAGGGAGCAGCATTTTTGTATGTGCGGCGCGATCAACAGCCAGTAATTCGTCCATTGACAATCAGCCACGGTGCTAATTCACCGCGTACCGATAAAAGTCGCTTTCAATTGGAATTTGATTGGATGGGAACAGATGATCCCACAGCATATATGTGCGTACCAAAATCGATCGCATTTCTGGGATCGCTGCTTCCGGGTGGTTGGGATGAATTGAGGCAGCGCAACCATCAACTTGTGTTGCAAGCAAGAAAGCTACTTTGTGAAGCGTTGGAAGTTCTGCCACCCTGCCCTGATGAGATGATTGGCTCAATGGCGGTTATACCGATGCCTGCTGCCTTGGAAAACCGGAATTTTATCTCTGTACGCGATGAGTTGTTTGATAGGTTTAATATCCAGGTACAAATAGTTCCTTGGCAGGAAACACCAAAATTACTGGTGAGAATTTCAGCGCAGATTTATAACACAATTGAGGAGTATGAGTATTTAGGGAGAGCGATCGCGCAAATTCTATAGCAGTAAATAGAAAATATGGATCAAACAAAAATCACCTATCAAGAAAGCCGCGATATTGATTTGCATAGCATCCTGACATTGTACAATGCAAATCACTGGTCTTCAGCCAAGAGACCAGAGCAACTCTACAACGCCCTGACGAATTCCCACTCTTTAGTTTCGGCATGGGATAAGAATAAATTAGTTGGACTTGGAAACGCTATTTCTGATGGTTTTTTAGTCGTTTACTATCCTCATTTATTAGTTTTGCCAGAGTACCAAAAGCGAGGTATAGGCAGACAAATTATGACAATTTTAATGTCTCGCTATCAAGGTTTTCACCAACATATTCTAGTTGCAGACAAACAGGCGATCGACTTTTATCAAAAGTGTGGATTTAAGCGAGCGGGAAAAACTGAAGCATTGTGGATCTATGCAGGAAAAGAACATTGATGAAATTATCATTTCACCTCAGACTTTGGAAAGCAATTACGTATCAGTTCATCATGCTGTTCGTTACGTTCCTCTCTCGTTTGTCGGATATAGTCTTCTAGTGGTGGATCAAATGGTTTACCACCACGACGAGCGTTGATTTTATTCCCCAATTCGATTAGCCTTTCAAAGGCTGCTCGCCCATCTAATTTTTTCAGTTTTTCTTCTAAAAGTGCTCTTTCCTCTTGAGATAGAGACTGGATAATTTGCGCTAGAGCTTCTACCAGTTGCGTGTTCATAAACTTTACCAGACAAAATAGCTTTATTAATATCCTACAATCCAAGTTTTCTTAATCTCAGGCGAGTTCATAGCAAGAGCGAGTTACATATTTGATAACAACTTTTATAACAGCTTGCGATCGCTCATGGATGATAGCACCTTGATGCTGGTGATATCTTTACGCAAAAAACTGGGAGAATACGCTGTTCACCTTTCAACAAATTATCGCTGGTGGCAGTGGCAATGCTTGAGGTGACTTGGGAACAGATAAAGGATTTACTGCAAAAAGCATTGGGGGGATATGTATGAAAACTCGTGCGCGAGTATTTGAACTTCATCGTCGAGTGTTTAAACTTCATCGTCGAGTATTTGAACTCCGTCGTCGAGTATTTGAACTCCGTCGTCGAGTGTTTGAACTCCGTCATCGAGTGTTTGAACTCCGTCATCGAGTCTTTAAACTCCGTCGTCGAGTCTTTAAGCTTCGTACTCTCGTTCCCAGGCTCCAGCCTGGGAACGCAATTTTTAGAGGTTCTACCTCTGGTAAATCTGGGAGGCGGAGCCTCAAAAACCAGCATTCCTTGCCACAGGCAAGGAACGAGTCACGCAAACTTAGGGAACAATCTCAAAACCGTACCTACCTGCACCCACTAATACAATTCATCCACATCTTTGTTCTTTAGGGAAGGGCAGCCCGATCCCTAGTTCCCAGATCACAGGTAGTAGAAGAACAATTGTATTGATTAACCCTGCGACTGATGAACCACCGTCTTTGCTCTGACTTATTGGATTGGTAGGAGTAATTTTGCAGGAGCAGGAGTAATGCAAATACAGCTTAAGCCAATCAATCAGCAAGTTGTCGCCGTAGTTGGGGCTTCTAGTGGTATTGGGCGAAATGCAGCTTTGCAGTTTGCCAATCGAGGCGCAAAAGTGGTAGTTGCCGCTCGCAGCCAGCCTGGATTAGAGTCTTTAGTGGAAGAAATCCAGAAAATGGGTGGTGAAGCCACTGCTGTAGTCGCTGATGTAACGGTATTCGAGCAAGTCAAAGCGATCGCAGATCGAGCTGTCGAGCAATACGGGCGTCTCGATACTTGGGTACACAATGCAGCTGTGGAACTATATGCTGCTTTTGAGGTGACAACACCAGAGGAATTTAAGCGCGTTATAGATGTTAATTTGATGGGGCAGGTATATGGTGCGATGGCAGCGTTACCCCATCTCAAGCGGGAAGGGCGTGGGGCGTTGATTCATGTGACGTCGGTGGAGGCAAGGCGCAGTCTACCATTGCAAAGTGCCTACGCTGCATCAAAACACGGTGTAGATGGCTTTTTAGAATCTCTGCGCGTTGAGTTGATGCATGAAAAGCTACCTATTAGCGTTACGAATATCATGCCAGCTTCTATCAATACACCCTTGTTTAATAAGGCGCGTACCAAATTGGGAGTCAAGCCGATGGGAGTACCGCCAGTTTACCAACCTAGCTTGGTTGCTAAAGCTATTGTTGAAGCTGCTGAACGTCCAAAACGCGATGTTGTTGTTGGTGATGCTGGCAAGGCAATTCTTGCAGCGCAACGAATTTCGCCAAGTGCGGTTGATGCTTATATGGTGCGTACTGCTTTTAGTGGGCAGCGCACAAATGAACCAAAATCAGAAACCGCGCCGGATAATCTTTATGAACCAATTCAAGGTTACGACAAGATAGAAGGTGATTTTAGCGAGCAGGCACGCTCTTGGAGTTTTTAGATTAGGAGTTGAGACGATCGCGCATCGAACTGTTACAGCAAGGTGCGCGTTTTTTAGTGTCACCAATTACTACTTTGGTAAGTGAATATATCCATCTGAGGGTTTTTGCGATAGTGACAACGCTAACATTACTCTAACTAAAGAAGGATAAAGGCATTAAGTCATATCTATTAACAATTACTAAAATCTTTAAGTTGCGACAGGGTAATTAAGTGAGTTATAAATTCACAGAAAAACAAGTTCAAGTTCAGGAGCAAAGTATCTTTTATTTAGAGGGAGGAATAGCTAATAATTCTACCCCAATACTTTTCATACATGGCTGGGCTGTCGGTGTAGATCCTTATCAAGAAGTTTTAAATAATTTATGCAATCGCTATCATTTAATAGCGCCTTATTTACCAGGATTTGGTAAGTCAAGTGGTTCTGTCGAAAATTGGAATTATCAAAATTATGCTCAAGTATTAATTGAATTTTTGTAAGAATTAAATATTAAAAAAGTTCATGTGATTGGACATTCTTTAGGAGGTGGCATAGCTGCAACATTAGCAGCCTTAAAGCCAAATCTAGTCAAAAGCCTAATATTAGTGGATAGTACAGGTATCCCTGTCGAGCCTGTACCTTTTGTACTAGCTCAAAGGGCTATAGAAATGACTGCCCAAACTCCGCAAATGAGATTTCCTCAAGTTCTGCAAATTTTTCAAGCTTTTTCCTACAATTTATTGTTTAGAAGTCAAAATACTATCAAAGCATTAATGCTCTCGTTAGAAAAAGATTTAAAAACACTTTTGCCGCAAATTCAATCCCCCTGTCTACTTTTATGGGGAGCAAATGACCTCACAACTCCATTAAAAGCTGCACAAGAATTTTCACAACTAATTAAAGGTTCTCAACTGATAATTGTGGAAGGAGTTTACCACGAGTGGAGCATCTTTTTTGTGGAAAGATTTACCAATTTAGTGTTTGATTTTATTAATGAAATTGAATCTCAAAATTAAAGAGGGGTAAGATATATCAGTAGTGCTGACTTTACAACTATGACAGCCACTTTACCGGTTGCTTCCCAAACAGAACCTTTTTACCCCAGTGCTGATGGTGAAACAGTGGCGGAAACTTACGATCACCTTTATGCTTTGCTGACTACTCTGGAAGTTTTGAAACAATATTTAGCAGGGCGTCAAGCAACTGTATTGGCAAACCAATTTCTCTATTATTCTCAAGGTTTTCCTAAGTTGCGAGTTGCCCCCGATGTTATGGTAATTTTTGATGTTTCCCCAGGCGGTCGGGATAATTATAAAATCTGGGAAGAAGGTCAAGTTCCTAGTGTCATTTTTGAAATGACTTCCCCAGGAACGAAAGAGCAAGATGAGGTATTTAAAAAAACGCTTTACGAACAATTAGGTGTAAAGGAATACTGGTTATTTGATCCCAAAGGCGATTGGTTGCAAGAGCAGTTACGCGGCTATCGTCTGCATCGGGAAACCTACGAACCCATCGAGGATAACCGCAGTGAACCGTTACAGTTGCGGTTACAAGTTGAAGGGCGATTGATTGGGTTTTATCGAGAGGATACAGGAGAAAAACTGCTGCTCCCAGAGGAACTCACACAGGCGTTGCAGCAAGAAGTTTTGGCAAGACAACAAGCAGAAGAACGTGCTGAACAAGAAAGACAACGTGCCGAGCAGGAAAGACAACGCGCTGAACAAGCACAAGCCCAGGTACAACAGTTAAAGGAAAGATTACGTTCTCTCGGTGTTGATCCTGATGCAATTGAGTGAGGCTAAAATTTAACTGCGGTACTGAGAGATAAATCATCAATGGCGTGGAGGGTGAGCAAAAACAGAAAATTCCGATATAGAGTTTTCCTGCTACTAGTGGTTGTCAGCGCGATCGCTATTTTTCTTCTTCACCCTCAAAAACAGCAGGCAATTTACACAAAAGAAAGCAATTACGCTATTCACGCCCGCCAAAGCTTTAATCAACCGCAATACTACCCCATAGAGCAAACACTTCCTTCGCACTATCAACCGATCACAAACTGGGTAGGAAGATTAATTTTGCCTAATATGGAACAGATGCGCTCAGGTGCAGACTGGGTATGGCTGGAAGTACAACACGCACCACCAGAAGCCAAAAATCTGATTGGCAAAGTCGTGCGTCTGGAATGGAAGCACACGCAACAGCTACAGTCTTACGTAAGAAGAGTAACGCGAGATGTTAATTTTACACCTGCTACCAGAGATAGCGCACGTGCCGGCAATATTCATCCTTCTCGTCTTGATGGACGTTTGAGGGTGGGGGCTTTACAATCTCTTGCGGGATTTCGACCTAATAATGATGTAATTGTTACGTTAGACAATGTTGAAATTATAGAGCAGGATGATAGTCAAATAACTCTGCAAATTGAGCAGGAACCTGTGCTAGCAACTGGGCGGTTTTATGGTTTGGTAAAAATCCTCAAAGCGGAAATCCCCACAAAAGCAAAAGTACCTAAAAGCAGCGAATTTTTTCGTGTGCGTCATTACAATCCTGCCTCTGGTGACTTTGATGGTGCAGAAGAAATTATTCGCATTCCCCAGCAGGCAATTGATACACGAAATATACCTCCATCTACGCCATATCAAATTGAAGACTCAACCGCAGGTAAGGCAGGCTGGTATATTTATGGTGCTAAAGATGCTAGTGATGTATTTGTGGTTCAGGCATTAGCACCGCGATCGCTTTTTCAACTGCAACCAGATAACATAATTTCGGGAACTAAAGCAGGAATAAATTACATTAAATACGAGAATTGGCAAAATACAGAAGCAAACAAAGGTAAAATCCGCAAAGCTTTAATTGTTCCACAAACCACACAACCATTATCAGAATGGCATGAAGGGGATAAAGCCATTGTTTTACATATCTTTGGTGGCATTGGTGGTAAAAAAGGTGAAGCGTTGAGTATACCCAGTACTATCACAGGGCATTTTGCCTTTGGATTGGCTGAAGTAGTTCGCGATCACTTCACCAACGAGTTACAGTTTGCGATCCAGTATCACCAAATTTACGCCCACAATCCCGATGGAATTATTTCCGGAACACACTCTTGGGCTAATTATATGGGTAACTTGCAGTGGGGATGGCTGGCAATACGTCCTGTTACGGATATCTTGATCAAATTTAATCCGGTTACGCAAGACTATAATTTTGACGGGATTAAACTTTCGCCTCTGCAAGAATTTATCCACCAATTGCAGATCATGATGGCTCGCTATCGAATCGGGGATGGTACAGGCAGCGCTCTGGTTACACCCGCTATTTCTTGCGTTCAAGACTCCAATCAAGCACTGTATGCTGCCATCAAAGCGATTAGACAGCAAGTTCATTCAACCCCAGCCATCCAACAGTGGCTAACAACTCATCCCGAAGATAGCCAAACTTTACGCTTTCAGCAATTAGTCTCTTTAGGATCATTCCTTGAAAAAGAACTGCTGCCTCTTGGTATAGTTCGTGCCGACTGGGAAAGCAATGCAACTGCTGTAGCAGGAATTGATGATGGCAAACAACCATTTAGAGATCCTAGTATTTGGGCAGGGCTGACAAGTTGGCGAAGCACTACGCCACGACAGGCACACGACGAACTTGCTGCTTTATTTCTAAAACATGGTGCGAAACTGTGGTTTTTGCAAAGCAATCAAGTCGGGGGATGGAACCCAGATATTATCCCTGTTGCACCTACAGCATTCTTCGGGCAGATTAAGATATTCTTTACCCAAGTATCACCTATGCCTATTATTCTCAATCGTGTATTAGCATCTTTGGCAATTCCCGAAGTTCGAGATTGGCTGGTTGTAGGCGCGACGCTGCTGGTGTATGGCGCGATCGCTCTACCCTTGGGTTTTTCCTCTGGATTTTTGCAGCTAAATTTCTGGTCTGAGAGCTGGATTAAACTATTCTCAGTGACATTAGGTGGTTTAATATTTCCAGCCTTAAGTGAGGAATTGGTATTCCGCGTTTTGCTACTACCCCACCCCACAGAAGTAGTAAACTGGGGCAATTGGACTTTATGGGCAGTGTTTAGTTTGCTGCTATTTATCCTTTACCATCCACTGAATGGCAAAATCTTTTCACGGTTTGGATTGCCAACCGCTTCTAACCAGCCTATTTTTCTGACTTTAGCAGGATTATTGGGCTTGGGCTGTACCGTAGCATATGCCCTGACAGGTTCTTTGTGGGCGATCACAACCATCCATTGGATTGTAGTAGTTGTGTGGCTGCTATTTCTAGGAGGAATGCACAGGTTGCATCTACATAAAGTAAATCATTAAAATTTTCCAGGCGGTTTTCTAGTATCTGCTACTAAATTTTCTGCCTATCTACTCAGTTTTTAAAACTGATTTAACTCCTGATTAATTCTCACTTCAACGACCAAAATGTCTATATTTTTTATTAGTTATTTTAAACTTCATAATTACTTGTATTTATGAAATTATGGTGATTTCTACTATTAGGTAAACTAAATTATAACTTTTTGTAACGCAGGTAACATTTTATCAGAGAGTGAATACCCTAAAATCAACATTCGTTACAGGCTCTTCCTAGTGAAATGTTGCCACAGATGGAGAAAAATCCTGCTTATACCTGCAAAAGTCCATCCTTGGGTACTGTTGAGTTTTAGGTAAACAATTTACATTCAAGATAGGTGATGGATATGCCAAATATTAGAAATCAATAATTGTAAAAGTGACAATTTAAGATTTTATTTGTTATTTTGTACTTAACTGAACAATTCTTCATGGTTCAGCAAGTTTTAATAGCGATAGAGCAGAAATGCCAATTATCCACTAATTGGAGGGGAGAATTATTATGCTTAAAGTTAACAATCAAAAGATTATTTTCTCAGCTTTTATCAATCCTGCTGTAGAAGGTCATAAATTAGTAAATAAAAAGCAATTGATTAAGCCTAAACATGACTTACTACAACCACTGCGCCAATGGCTAGACTCATTTGATATTGAAAATCCTCAATTGGCAAAATTTATCGCTCAACTGATTCCTGCTCAGTGTCCGTTCGAGCGGGATATTATTTTATTTGGTCGTAAAATTGCCCACATTCCCCCCTTATGCAAACTCAATCCGTTTTACGATCAATTTGTAGGCTTACGTTTTCGCGCTTTGTGTTATTTAGTGGATCAGTGTGGTGAAGATATTCAGTCCTACTGTTGAATACAATTGAGAACCCAGGTATGGAAATTAAAATTGAGCGTCAACCCAGTCAAGAACGTCTTCAAGAATTGGCTGTATCTAAATGGGGAATCTGGCAAAAAGAAGTCTCGAAATTTCCCTGGACTTATGACACTCAAGAAACTTGTTACTTTTTAGAGGGTGATGTCACCGTTACTCCTGATGGCGAACAACCGGTGCAGATGGGCAAAGGTGATTTGGTAACTTTTCCTGCTGGTATGTCCTGCACATGGGAAATTAGAAGTGATGTTAAAAAGCATTATTGTTTTGGTTAGTCATTATTAATAGGGAATAGGGTTGGGGAAAAAGTTTATAACTCTCCCTCTCTCCTTGTCTCCCCTTTCCCGTGTCCTCTTGCAACGAGTATCGTAGTAGGGTGATGGTGACTACAATATGAAAGCGTTTCATAAATAGGTCGGCATCAATGTTACTGCATTTGAGTACTTGGCAAGAAGTAGAAGCATATCTGCAACAATCTAGTGGTATGATTATTCCGATTGGTTCTACAGAGCAACACGGCCCAACAGGATTAATTGGTACTGATGCAATTTGTGCAGAGGCGATCGCTCGTGGTGTGGGTGAAACAACTCAGGCAATGGTTGCTCCCACAATTAATGTCGGTATGGCATTGCATCACACTGCTTTTCCTGGCACAATAAGTCTGCGTCCTAGCACAATGATTCAGGTAGTGCGAGATTACATCACCTGTTTAGCAAAAGCTGGCTTTTCCAAGTTCTACTTCATCAATGGACACGGTGGCAACATCGCCACGCTGAAAGCTGCCTTCTCTGAAACTTACGCACATTTAGATGATTTGCAGATTTCTAACGCCCACAAGGTGCAATGCCAAGTTGCTAACTGGTTTATGTGCGGTTCAGTATACAAGCTAGCAAAAGAATTATACGGGGATCAAGAAGGTTCCCATGCCACACCAAGTGAAGTAGCCCTCACTCAGTATATTTATCCAGAAGCGATTAAGCAGGCACCCCTTTCTTCTGAAGTTGGCAGTGGGCATAGAATTTATGGTGCCAAAGACTTTCGCCAGCATTACCCAGATGGCAGAATGGCTTCAAATCCTGCCTTGGCAACACCTGAACACGGCAAGCAGTTTTATGAGTTGGCAGTTAAAGAACTCAGTAATGGGTATTTGGAGTTTTTGAGTGCAGAATAATTGTTAGTGAGGGAATTGAGAGCGAGGCTCTCAAAAATTAATGGTGAAGCGATAATTTTAAGTTTTATCACCAAGCAGCTAAGAATTTTGGGAATCCTATTCTTAGAAGTGTGGGGTGAATAATATGGCATCTAAGAAGTACTATGCAGTCTTCAAAGGCAGAAAAACAGGTATATTTACAAGTTGGGCAGAATGTGAAGAACAAATCAAGGGTTTCAGTGGGGCATTGTATAAATCCTTTAGAACCAGAGGTGAAGCAGAAGCGGCGTTAGGGTTTGCCGATCAAACATTACTTTTCCCTGTTGAACAGAAGGAAGTGAAGTGGCAGCCAGCAAAAGAAAAAATAGTCCTTGCAAGTGAATTAATCATGGATAGTGTTTGCGTTGATGCCTCATGTATTGGTAATCCCGGTGATGTTGAATATAGAGGTATGTACACAGCGACACGCCAAGTAATTTTTCACAAACGTTCAATGCCAAATGGTACGAATAACCTTGGGGAGTTTTTAGCTATTGTTCATGCTCTTGCTCATCTTAAGAATAAAACAAGTAACATACCTATTTATTCCGATTCCGAGACAGCTATTATTTGGGTAAAGAATAAGAGAGTCCGAACGAAGTTGGAAAGAAATGACAATAACGAAGAGATATTTAACTTAGTGGCAAGAGGATTAAAGTGGTTAGAAAATAACGAGTATGCTAACCCTGTTTTAAAGTGGAATACGATGTGTTGGGGTCAAATTCCTGCTGATTTTGGTCGGAAGTAAGTTCTAGGATTCTATTTGTGGAAGCCAAAATATTGAAAAAGTAGCGACGGCGTAATATTTCCATGTTTGCTCTCGCCTCGCCTAAAAAAATCGAGTTATCTCTGGGAGCAGTAGTGCGATTACCTACAACCTGGCGGGAGTATCAAGTTTTGTATCAGCAATGTGGCGATCGCTTCTGTTCAAAATTGCTTTAAATTCGTGATCATACTCATACCGATATTATATACGACCTGTATGCCACTAAAGTCGGTACTCATCTTTTCAAAGTACATTCCTAGCTTTTTCGTAAAATGCTTTCTTTATAAAAAGAAGATCTGTGTCTATGAAAGTTTACAATTTTTGACTTAATTTTAGCGCTTTCTATCTATTAAAAAGCAGCTAGTAACTGGCTGAACTTTTGCCAACACAAATGCAGTATAAAGTGAAGTTTTATTTTGAAGGTAGTAATAAGTATACGCTTATTGACACTCCATAGTTACGACTTTTGCCATAACCTTAATTTCAAAAAAATAAACAAAATTAAACTATTTAAAATAGTATTTTTGAAAACATTTTTATACACAAATATGTGCATAATTTCAATTTATTTACAAATATTTATGAATAAAAACTTTACAGAAATTTGAAAAAAACGGTATATCTAGTTACTTTATGCTGAAAAAGTATCAAACTAATATCAAACGTACATAACATTTTTAGTAAAAGTTTACTCAATGAAGTAAGCTTAATAACTCTGGCTAAAATTACTTCATGAAAGCGACGCAATTGTATGACAAGAAGATTTAACAGACGGAAATTTTTGGTCTACGGTGGTGCTACTTTTGGTACTAGCTTGCTACTAAAAGCTTGTGCTAATAATTCCTCAACCACGTCAGAAAATCCTAACTCTGGAGAAGTTCCTACTGCTACACCAGCGGCTGCGACTGGTAGTGGTAACACTATCAAAGTGGGGATTTTGCATTCTCTGAGCGGCACAATGGCAATTAGTGAAAAAAGCGTTGTCGATGCGGAAAGATTAGCAATAAAAGAAATAAATGCTGCTGGTGGTGTTTTAGGTAAGCAGATAGAAGCAATTGTTGAAGATGGTGCTTCTAACTGGGATACTTTTAGAGAAAAAGCCACTAAGTTAATCGATCAAGATAAAGTTGCTGTGGTTTTTGGCTGTTGGACTTCTGCTAGTCGCAAGAATGTCAAGCCAGTATTTGAGAGCAAAGATCATATGCTCTGGTATCCTGTACAGTATGAAGGCCAAGAGTGTTCCAACAATATTTTCTACACAGGTGCTGCCCCCAACCAACAAATTGAACCTGCTGTAGATTGGTTGCTGAAAAATAAAGGCAAAGAATTTTTCTTAATTGGTTCTGACTACGTTTTTCCAAGAACAGCTAACGAAATTATTAAAGCTCAGTTGGAAGCGGTAGGTGGTAAAACAGTTGGAGAAGATTATCTACCTTTAGGTAATACAGAAGTTACGCCAATTATCACCAAAATTAAGCAAAGATTACCCAATGGTGGCGTAATTTTCAATACTTTAAACGGCGATAGCAACGTTGCTTTCTTCAAGCAGTTAAAAGGGGCAGGATTGACACCAGATAAATACCCCACCATGTCTGTAAGTATTGCTGAAGAAGAAGTAAAAGCAATTGGTGTACAGTATTTAAAAGGTCAATATGCAGCGTGGAACTACTTCCAAACTGTAGATACTCCTGCTAATAAGAAGTTTGTTGAAGCTTTCAAGAAAGAATACGGTGGGAACCGAGTAACAAACGATCCGATGGAAGCTGCATATGTAGGAGTGTATCTATGGAAGCAAGCAGTAGAAAAAGCTGGTACTACTGACTTGGCGAAAGTGCGTAACGCGGCTTACGGTCAAAGTTTTGATGCACCTGAAGGTAAAGTAACAATGAATTCTAACCATCATCTATCTAAAATTGTCCGGATTGGTGAAGTTAGAGATGATGGTTTGTTCAATATTGTTTATGCAACTCCTACACCTGTTGAACCTGTACCTTGGAACCAATTTGTAAAATCAACAAAGGGTTATGCTTGTGATTGGTCAGATCCTAGAAAGGGTGAAAAGTACAAAGTTTAAGTAGTTGAAATAAGTTTCAATTTTAGCTTGTGATTTTGAAGTCAGTTACGTGCAGTTGAGGCAGAAGCAACTTAAGACACCCCATGGGTGCAAACTACCATCTTGTTTTGAAAATAGGGGACAGGGGACAGGTGACAGGGTACAGGGAAAGAGATTTTCTCGTGAAAAGTTAGCCAGTGCCCACCCTACAAACATTGCTACCTTCTACTTAAAATCTCAAGCTTAAAATGCAAAATGGGGGAATAAACAAGTGTTTGCAGGATTTTTAGATGCTTTGTTTAATGGCATTAGTATTGGTGCTGTTTTATTAATTGCTGCTTTAGGGCTTGCAATTGTATTTGGACTAATGGGCGTCATTAATATGGCTCATGGCGAGTTAATGATGTTGGGAGCCTACACAACATTTGTTGTACAAAATTTCTGCAAACAACTGGGTGGATTTTGGTTTGAAATTTATATATTTTTAGCTTTGATTCTAGCTTTTTTAATCACAGCAATTACTGGCTTAATTCTAGAAAAAGGTGTGATTCGCTATCTCTACGGACGTCCTCTAGAAACTTTGCTGGCAACTTGGGGAGTAAGTTTAATATTGCAGCAATTTGTTCGCAGTGTAAATTGGGTAATTGTGATTGGAATTGCCTTATTTTGTTTATTATTTTTTGGTGGATTGGGAATATTAAAGTCCCGTGCCAATATAGGAAGAGTTCAAAATTGGATTGTCGCAGTGCTTTTGATACTATCGCTTGGTGTAGCAATAGCAACGGGTAATTTCTTGAGTCAAACTTATCAGCTTGCGGTTACTCAACCTTGGTTTGGTGCTCAAAATCTTGATGTTACTGCTCCAACTTGGTTACAAGACGGTTTAAGTTTGGGAAGTTTACAGTTACCTTATGCACGGTTATTTATCATTGCTTTAACCATTGTTTGTGTGGCAGGTATTTATGTATTTTTACAGCGTTCTAACTGGGGATTAAGAATTCGCGCTGTTACACAAAATCGAAGTATGAGTGCTTGTTTGGGTATCCCAACTGCAAAAGTTGATGCAATTACTTTTGCACTGGGTTCAGGATTAGCTGGTGTAGCTGGATGTGCAATTAGTTTACTTGGTTCTGTGGGGCCTAACACCGGACAAAACTATATTATCGATACTTTCATGGTTGTGGTTGTGGGTGGCGTAGGCAATTTAGTAGGTACTATTGTCGCAGCATTGGGAATTGGTACAGTGAACTATTTAATTGGTTCTGGTACTCTAGCTTTGTTACTAACTCCCATTCCACCTTTAGTAGATTTCTTTAATTTCTTTGCCACAACAAGTATGGCAAAGGTGATGGTATTTGCTTTGATTATTGCATTTTTACAGTGGAAGCCAGGCGGTATTTTCCCGCAAAAAGGTCGTACTGTTGATGCTTAGAATGAACCGCCAATAAAGGACGCCAAGATGAAAAAGAAGGGAAGAAAGTTACTTTTAATCGAGGTGGGGGTGGTAGTAGCGATCGCGCTCATTCTCATTTTAGTAATGCCAGTTGTACTTTCAGAATTTCGGCTCAATTTGCTGGGGAGATTTTTGTCACTGGCAATTGTGGCTTTAGGTATCGATTTAATTTGGGGTTTTACTGGTTTATTAAGTTTAGGACACGGAATTTTTTTTGGTTTGGGTGGATATGCGATCGCTATGTACCTGAAACTGCAAGTTCCCCCAGGTGAGTTACCTGATTTTATGCAGCTTTACGGTGTAAATGAACTGCCTTGGTTTTGGCAACCTTTTTATTCGTTTCCCTTTGCAGTAGTTGCTGTTGTATTAATTCCAGGGATATTAGCAGGATTGTTAGGATATTTGGTATTTCGCAATCGCATCCGGGGTGTGTATTTCTCGATTTTGACTCAAGCGGCAGTGATTGTATTCTTTAATTTCTTTAACGGGCAGCAAAAACTTTTTAATGGTACTAATGGGCTGATAGATTTTACTACTTTATTTGGTGCAAAAGTCAGTAGTGCTAGTACTCAATTTATCTTTTATTGCCTGACAGTAGTATTTCTAATCGCTACCTATGCCCTTTGCCGTTGGTTGACAAGTGGAAGATTTGGCAGATTACTAATTGCGATTCGGGATGATGAAAGCCGGGTGAGATTTACAGGCTACAATCCCACAGAATTCAAAGTTTTAGTGTTTGCTGTTTCTGGTGCGATCGCTGGAATTTCTGGTGCATTTTACACTCTCCAAAGTGGCTCTGTCTCACCTAGAGCAATGGATATAGCCTTTTCGATTGAAATGGTAATTTGGGTGGCTGTAGGAGGGCGTGCTACTTTAGTAGGAGCAATTTTAGGAACTTTGCTAGTAAATTATGCCCGTACCTTTTTCAGCGAGCAATTTGCAGAAGTTTGGTTATTTTTCCAAGGTGCGCTGTTTTTATTAGTAGTGACAGTACTTCCTGATGGCTTAGTGGGATGGTTGCGCAATCAAAAAATCCCTCTTTTTAAAGAATCAAACCAAGTTGTCACCTATCCAAGCTTAGAAATAGATCCAGAAGTGCAGCATGAACGCCAAAATATTGGAAACTGAAAACTTAACTGTAAACTTTGACGGTTTTACAGCATTAAAACAGCTAAACTTTAGTATGGATGCAGGAGAATTACGAGTAGTAATTGGCCCAAATGGAGCTGGTAAAACAACATTTCTTGATGTCATTACAGGTAAAGTACAGCCAACAACAGGACGAGTTACTTTTAAAGGTAAAAATTTGCGTTCATTGAAAGAACATCAAATAGCGCGTTTGGGAATTGGTCGTAAGTTTCAAACACCGCGAATTTATCTAAATTTAACTCCTTTAGAAAATTTAGAAATTGCTAGCAATCGTAATAAAAATTCCCTTTCTACCTTGTTTAAATCTCCTAGCACAGCAGAAAAAAATAGCATTAAAGGATTGCTAGAAACAATTGGTTTAATTGCAAAAGCACGTGTTAAATCTGCTTTTCTTTCTCATGGCGAAAAGCAACGTTTAGAAATTGGGATGCTACTAGCGCAATCTCCTGATTTATTACTAGTTGATGAACCTGTCGCCGGATTAACAGATGAAGAAACCTATAATATTGGTGAATTATTGTTAGCACTATCTCAGAGTCATTCAATTTTAGTGATTGAACATGACATGGAATTTGTGCGTCAAATTGCCCGTAAAGTCACAGTTCTCCATGAAGGTTCTGTCTTGTGTGAAGGCAATATCGAAGAAGTTCAAAGCGATCCTCGTGTCATTGAAGTATATCTTGGGCAACAAAAAGAGTAATAGAAGAAGGCAGGAGGTAGAAGGTAGACATTTAGACTCACGCACTATATACCGATACAGTGACTCCTCTGGCTTGCTCTAAGTGTTGATTAAAATTACATTGTTTTTTGTGTTTATGTCTGTTTAATATCTTTTGATAATCAATGCTGCAAATTTCTAACCTCGATGTTTACTACGGTGAAAGCCACATTCTCCGTAATGTAGATTTAAGCGTTCCTAAAGGACAAATGATATGCTTAATTGGACGTAATGGCGTAGGCAAAACTACCCTTTTAAAAACAATTATGGGGTTACTTAAACCTCGTAGTGGCATAATTACTTTAGATGGACAAACAATTAATTCTAACTCACCAGATCAAAGGGCAAAAATGGGAATTGGATATGTCCCCCAAGGTAGAGAGATTATTCCTCGGTTGACAGTCAAAGAGAATTTGTTGCTGGGCTTAGAAGCAAGAAAAAAACGAGTTAAAAAATCCGAAATTCCAGAAGAAATTTTTTCTCTATTTCCGGTATTGAAAAAAATGCTTTTTCGTATGGGAGGGGATTTAAGTGGAGGGCAACAACAGCAATTAGCAATTGCTCGTGCTTTAATGGGAAATCCTCAATTACTCATACTAGATGAACCAACTGAAGGTATTCAACCATCAATTATTTTAGAAATTGAAGCCGCTATTCGTAATATTGTAGAAACTACGGGCATTTCTGTTTTACTAGTAGAACAACATTTACATTTTGTCCGTCAAGCTAATTATTATTACGCTATGCAAAAAGGTGGTATTGTTGCCTCTGGCTCAACTAACGAACTTAGTCAAGATGTGATTCAAAGGTTTTTAGCAGTTTAAATGTGTAACCTACAAGCTTTATCTGTGATTTAGTGACTTTTAGTCTTAGGGCTTCTATGAACCCTGTTTAACAGGAATCACGATCGCAAATTCAGTTCCTTGCCCTGGTTGGGAAACACAATACAATGAACCGCGATGCCTTTCTGTCACAATTTGATAACTAATTGCTAGCCCCATGCCAGTACCTATACCAACAGGCTTAGTCGTAAAAAATGGATCAAATATTCTTTGTTTAATTTCTTTTGTCATGCCTGGCCCATTGTCGGCAATACAGATGATAACGCGATCGCCTTCTGTTTGTGTACGAAGATGAATTGTGGGAGAACTCTGAGTATTGTCTTTAATTATTTCCAATGCATCGATAGCATTGCTAATAATATTCATAAACACCTGATTGAGCTGCCCAGGGTAGCACTCTACTAAAGGCAGGTTGCCATATTCTCTAATAACTTGAATTGCCAAGCGGTTTGATTGAGCCTTAAGCCGATGTCCCAAAATCATCACAGTACTATCAATACATTCGTGGATATCAACAGCCTTCATTTCGGCTTCATCTAGGCGAGAGAAAACCCGTAAAGAAAGTACAATCTCCCGAATACGTTCTGCTCCAACTTTCATGGAGTCTATTAGTTTTGGCAAGTCTGCTGTCAGGAAATCCAGCTCAATAGCTGAGACAACAGTTTGAACTTCGGTAACAGGATCAGAGTAGTATTTTTGATAAGCTTGTATAAGTTTTAACAAATCATGAATATATTGATCAGCATAAGTGAGGTTACCGTAGATAAAATTGACTGGGTTATTGATTTCGTGTGCCACACCAGCCACTAATTGTCCCAAACTAGACATTTTTTCGCTCTGTACAAGTTGGGTTTGAGTTTGTTGTAATTCTTGTAATGTTTGCTGAAGTTCTATTTCTGCTTGTCGGCGCTCATTGATTTCATTGATTAATTGAACTTGCGTGTTTCTCAATGCCAAATGAACATTAACACGCGCTAGAACTTCTTCAACTTGAATAGGTTTAGTAATATAGTCTACTGCTCCTAATTGTAATCCTTTCACCTTATTTTCTACTTCAGCAAGGGCAGTCATAAAAATGACGGGAATATCTTTGGTGCTTTCTTCAGTTTTAAGATGATGACAAGTTTCAAATCCGTCAATTCCTGGCATCATCACATCTAACAAAATTAAATCTGGTTTAATAAATGGCACCTTTTCTAGCGCTAGTTCGCCACTTTTAACTACAGAAACTTGAAAACCAACTTCATGTAAAATATTAAACAAAATTCTGATATTATTAGGGGTGTCATCGACAATTAAAATTGAGTTTTGTTGAACAGTATTCATAAGTTAAATAAATTGGATTAAAGAAAAATTGTAATTAATTCAAATCCTGTGCTTCTATTAAAGAAGCAATTGCTTCAATTTCAAAGTCATCAGCCAGTGTCAATATCTTATTGGCAAAAGCTGTGTACTTTGTATTTAATTGCTTAATACGATTTGCTTCTGCTTGAATATCTGCAACTGCACAGCGTTGAACAGCTTCATGTAAGGCAAAAAGTTCAGATCTAGGTGGTAGAATTATTTCTATTACTTCAGGTGAGATATCTTGATTTTTGGTATTTAATCCATCGCTTTTTTGATAAATCCATGTTAATTGCAAGTGATTTTGTAGTTGCAAAAATAATTCTTCTACTTGTACTGGTTTGGGGAGAAAATCATTACAACCAGCATTCATGGCTTCTTGACGATGAAAGTCAAACACACTTGCAGAGGAAACTATAATAATTACGTTTTGGATATCAGGTATTTTGCGTAGCTGTTTACTCATTGCCAAACCATCCATCACAGGCATTGCTAAGTCAGTAATAATCAAGTCTGGTTGAGATTCAACAGCTTTATCTAATCCTTCCTTGCCGTTAGGTGCTTGGATAACCTCAAAACCAATAGGCTCCAATAGATTCGCTACCAAAGATCTATTCTCCCAGCGATCGTCAACTATCAAAATTTTTCGTTTCTTACCTTGAAAGCCTATAATCTGGTTTTGTTGAGATACAGCTAAACTTTGTGTCCATTCTCTCGCTACTGGCAGCTCTACCTCAAACCAAAAGATACTACCTAGCCCTAGCTGACTTTGCACTTGTATTGTGCTACCCATCAAAGTAACAATCTTTTGGCTAATGGCTAACCCTAAACCCGTGCCTTCCGTTCGCTTTTCGGCATCACCAACTTGTTCAAAGGGTAAGAAGATTTTCTCTATTTGTTCTTGAGTCATCCCTACGCCTGTGTCTTCAATTTGGAAGCGTAGTTTGACAACAGATTGAGTAACATCAGATAAATCATCTGTGGCATCAGTGAGAAAATCTGCTCTCTCAACTTTAAAAGTCACTTTACCTTTATCAGTAAACTTGATAGCGTTACCTAACAGATTAATCAAGACTTGTCGCAGACGTTTTTCATCGGTATGAATGCCAATGGGAAGTTGTTGACTTGGTTGATAGGTAAAGGCAATTCGCTTTTGCTTTGCTCGAATCTGACAGATTTCCACTACATCTTGCAGAAAATTGGCAAAATAAAAATCTTCAGGATAAAGCTCCATTTTCCTGGCTTCGATTTTGGAGAGATCGAGGATGTCATTAATTAAAGTAAGTAGATGAGAACCACATTGATAAATAATGTCGATACCTTTACGCTCATTATCTACTAGTGTTTGTGAGCGTTGTAGAATTTGGGCGTAACCCAAAATACCGTTAAGAGGGGTACGCAGTTCATGGCTCATATTTGCTAGGAATTCACTTTTGGCTTGGTTAGCGCTGTCAGCTGCTTGTTTAGCTTCTTTCAGCTCGCAGGTACGTTCCTCTACTCGTTCTTCTAATTCTTCGTTGACTTGTCTAAGTTTTGCCGCTGCTTTTTTATTTTCGTTAATGACAGCAGATAGAACAAAGGTAGTAACAGCAACGACACAAATGAAAGATTGTAGTAGTAATAAAGACTGAGTAACAGACTCTTTAGAAAATGAACCAAAACCACGAGCAGTTCCGAAAACTGCAATTACTGTTACAACCATCACAAGCAGAGTTGATTCCTGCTGTCTAAAGCGAAACGCTGACCAAATCAACAAGGGAATTGTCATATACTCGACAGGATACCCTCCCCAAAAGGCTATTCGACTAATGGTAATTAACAGCAAAAGCAGTAGTGCAAGCTCTAAAACTTGTTGCCAGTGGAGTTTTAGTTGTTGTCTAGATTGCAGACTTAACGATAGTAATGCAGGTGTGACGATTAGCATACCAGCAACCATTGCTGTATACCAAGTTCGCCAAACTTCCCCGTAATCACCCCAAGATGCATTGTTGCTTAGACACAAGGTAGTAGTTGCAAGAGTGGTACTAACCACAGGAGCCGGCGTCAATAGCACCAGAAATTTAAAAACATCCGCAGAACGCTCTAGTATATTACGATGCCGAATCAGCTGATTTATGAGTAGGGCTGTCACTAAAGGTTCGATCAGATCAATAGCCGAAATGCTAAAGCTTGTAAAAATATTTTGATAGTACAAAAAGTAATTAACAATAAATTCGCTTAGTAGAATAGCTGGCCAAATGCGATACCCTAATACAAGAACTGCAGCCAAATAAAAACCAACTGAAGGCCAAAAGACTGATGTTCCATTTTCTAAAGATAGTGTTCGCGATACATTAGCTAAACCGAAGTGAATAGCAGGTATTACTACTGTTGCTAGTAGAATCTTTCTATCTGATAAAAAAGGAAATTTAATTTTAGTTATTCTGCTTTGCATGGTTTTTGTATGGGCATAGATCCCAGTATCCTCTAATCAAAATTTGAATTTGTACGATATTAAATAAGTAATTACTCTAAGTTCTCATTGTTACATATCCATTATGACCGTCTATTTACTTAGGTTTATAAAAAACTTACTAGAAAAGTCCTTACAATCATTAATGGCTCTCTCATTTAAAGTATTCCCAAAACTCTGACTGCAATAACAATTAATTAAATAAAATAGTTTTTGTTATTTTTTTATCGCCTAAAATCCAGAACTGGAAGAACTTTCACATTTAGCAACCGTCATTAATACATATAAATAAATGAGAATTTTTCTCATTTCAATAAATATCCCCAGCTTCTTCGAGAAGTCAGGGATCTTATGTTTTACCTTATGATTTGGAATTTTGTAAGACAAGCTAATTAAGTGGTTAGGCAAAATTAAAGTTATGGGCAGAGGCAAGGGAACAGGAAACTCTTAACAGGGAACAGCAAAAAAAAATGTGTAATTAATTTTGTTTAGGTACTTATCTGTTTACTCAGTTAGATTTCACTCAAGATAGGGCAAATGGTAACAAATCTACAGCTAATTCGACTTTGAGCGCACCGTCTACACATTGAATCATATATGTAAAGAAATCTGAAACTCGCTTATTTTTCATAAAATCATCACTACGCTTTCCGTATTCTTCCAGTGAGGTATAGCGATAGATATTCATAAATTGTGCATATTGTCCAACCTCAGTTACTAGCATCAAAACAGGTTCAATTCCTGCTTCATGAACCATAGGGAGAAGTATATTTTGGTGTAAGTTTGTAAATTCTTCTCGCTTACCGAGAAGGATTTGACCACTAACAACTTCATAAATTGGTGAAGCTGAACCCAGCATAAGATATTCCTCTAATTTGATGATTTTTTTAAAGACGACTGTAAACTTGTTTACTTCAAAGTCAAATTAATCACATACTTAGCTGTATCCCAATTAACCATATACTAACAGCCATAACACGTAATTTTTTAAAATTTCTATAAAATAACTGAAGTATTACTTTATAAGTATTTAAATAAAACTTTAACTGTTTTTCTTTAGATTTTCTTAATTTTTTTGATATGCTTTAAATCACAAACTAAATACTGATCTCAGAAAGGCATTTTAGAAGTAACTTGCATAATAATGCAGTTTGTAGTTTGCCTGTAAGCCTTGGACAATTTACCATTTTCTGGATTGGGCATAGTTTTGTATACCTTAAAAATGAGAGATATTTTTTGTCAATAAAGAGTAAAATCGAGAATATTCTCAGATTTATACTGTATTTTTTAAAAAAATATCTAGTTAAGGTGCAAGAATATCAATTCAGTCTTATCATTTTTGATTGAATAGATTGAATTTAAATTACTGATTTAAAAGGATATTTACTGTTTTATTATCCTATAAATTTGACAAATTACAGTCAAAAGCACCTAATTGTTTTGGCGTTTTTAGTTTTTAACTAAGGTTAATATTTTAGAGTAATCTCATATTCTGTGTATCTCAGTTGAAAATTGGAATTGTGGCTTAATAATGTTTTTTACCTAAAACTCATACATGAGTAGTTTTGGGATGAAAATTCTTGTTAAGCGACAACTCTATTGATATGAGAGTCGCTTCTCTCACCTTAGACTTTTCTAACAATATGCAAAATCAAGCGATACTAAGTGATTTAGAGACAGCAGAGATGGCGATTATAAATATTACAGAGTCTCAAATAGATTTCTATGCTGAAAACGATGATTGGCAAGTTCGTAAGACAGCACTCATACATCAGTTATTTGAAGCCCAAGTACTTTGTTCACCTAATAGTATTGCCATAGAATTTGAAGGTCGGTTTCTTTCTTATCAAGAACTCAATCAACGTGCCAACCAACTTGCTCATTATTTGCAAGGATTAGGAGTGCAAGCCGATGTTATCGTTGGTTTATGTTTAGAGCGCTCTTTAGAACTGATTATTGCTGTACTAGCTGTTCTCAAAGCAGGTGGTGCTTACCTTCCTCTCGATCCAAACTATCCAGCAGAACGTCTGTGTTTTATGCTGGAGAATACTCAAGCCTCTATCTTGTTAACTCAAAGCCATCTGTGCGAGAGTTTGCCATTGTACGCAACACATCGCTTTTGCTTAGATAGCGATTGGCAAGCGATCGCCCAAAATCCGACTACCAATCTCCAAACCGAAGTTACTGCCGATAACCTGGCATACGTTATCTATACCTCTGGCTCGACTGGCAAACCCAAAGGTGTAGCCATGCCTCACCTGCCGCTTGTAAACTTAATTGCTTGGCAGTTGGAAAATTCAACTGTAGGTTCTGCCGCCAAGACACTCCAATATACTCCGATTAGCTTTGATGTCTCCTTCCAGGAAATCTTTGCCACCCTCAGTGCGGGTGGCACACTGGTTTTAATTTCCGAACAAATGCGCCGCGATCCGACAAACTTGCTGCAATTTCTCAATCAAGCCAGAATTGAGCGGCTGTTTCTGCCGTTTGTAGCTCTGCGACAGTTAGCCGAAGTAGCGCAAATAGAAGGTATTTTCCCGACAAGTTTGCGTGAGGTGATTACTGCTGGCGAACAATTACGGATTACAACAGCGATCGCGCATTTATTTACTCAGTTGCCTAACTGTAGTTTACACAATCACTACGGCCCTTCTGAAACTCATGTAGTTACTGCCTTTACCTTAACAGGTTCACCCCAATCTTGGTTAGCATTGCCACCAATTGGGCAAGCGATCGCCAACACCCAAATATATCTACTAGATTCACAATTACAACCTGTGCCGGTTGGCGTTGCTGGTGAGTTATACATTGGTGGTGTCAGTCTAGCCAGAGGATATTTTAACCGCCCTGACTTAACAGCGCAAAGATTTATTGTTAGTCCTTTTGATAAATGCGATCGCTTGTATAAAACAGGTGACTTGGCAAGATATCTTGGTGATGATGGAAATATTGAGTATTTAGGAAGGATAGATCAACAAGTAAAAATTCGCGGCTATCGGATTGAGCCAGGAGAGATTGAAACTGTTCTTGAGGGGCATTCTCAAGTGCGGCAGGCAGTAGTCATGGCACGAGAAGATATACCCGGCGAACAGCGTTTAGTCGCCTACGTGGTTGGTGATACGGTTGCGTCAGAAATGTCTGTAACTGAACTGCGGCAATTTTTACGGACGCAGCTACCAGAATACATGATGCCGAGTGCGATCGCAATCCTCGACAAACTGCCACTCACTCCTAGCGGTAAAGTTGATCGCAAAGCTCTGCCTGTACCAAGCTATGGAAGTAACCAAGAGAATTGGGTTGCTCCTCAAACTCCCACAGAAATAGCACTAGCAAATATCTGGAGTGACATTCTTGGCTTATCGCAAGTCGGAATTTACGACCATTTTTTGGATTTAGGAGGGCATTCACTGCTGGCAACTCAAGTAATTTCCCGTATCCGCAATGATATGCAGATTGAGTTGCCTTTACGTTGTCTGTTTGAATCACCAACAATTGCTGAACTTGCTAAGTACGTAGAAACACTTCAGCAAAAACCACAAGATTCCCATACTTCTATTATTCAAGCAGTAGGGCAAGACGCTAACTTACCCTTGGCATTTATGCAGGAGCCATTGTGGTTTCTGGATCAGTTAGTACCCAATCATCCCTTCTACAATGTTCCAGAAGCCTTTCGCTTGAATGGTTTTGTTAACTTTACAGCTTTAGAGCAGAGTTTCCAAGCAATCATCAACCGCCATGAAACTTTGCGTACCACCTTTAAAGTTGTCAATGGAGAACCTTCTCAGGTAATTCATCCATCTCCAAGCTTTAAGCTATCTGTAATAGATGCAACTACACCCACACAAGCAAGCCAAGTCTGGGAATTAATTATCCAAGAGGCGCGACGCCCCTTCAATTTATCTGAAGATTTACTCTTACGTGCGGTACTTTTCAAGCTCAGTGAAACGGAACATATTCTGTTTCTCAACCTACATCACATTGTCTGTGATGGTTGGTCGATGAGTATACTATTGCAGGAATTAGCAACGCTTTACACAGCTTTTACATCAAAACAGACTTCTCCTCTACCAGATTTAAAAATTCAGTATGCTGATTTTGCCGTATGGCATCGGCAATGGTTGGAGGGTGAGATTAGAAAAAGTCAGCTTACCTACTGGCAGCAGCAATTAAATGGACTTTCGCCTCTGTTGTCATTCCCCGCAGACTACCCGCGCCCGCCAGTATTAACCTATCGAGGAGCGCGTCACTTCCTGAGTTTATCCGAACCCTTAACTAAAAAACTGAAGGAATTGAGCCGTCAAGAAGGCGTGACTTTATTCATGACATTGCTGGCTGCCTTCCAAACACTATTGTTTCATTACAGCGGGCAAGATGATATTGCGATTGGCTCCCTCCTTGCCAACCGCCATCACCCTGACTTAGAAGGAATGCTGGGCTTCTTTTCCAACACCATCGTACTCCGAACAGATTTTTCAGATTACCCTGGTTTTCGGCAGTTGTTGCAGCGAGTGCGAGAGGTAACTTTGGGAGCCTATGCCCATCAGGATTTACCATTTGAGGAACTGGTGCGAGCACTACAACCCGATCGCGCTCTGAACCAAAACGCGCTGGTTCAAGTCGTATTTAACTTGCAAAATACGCCAACATCCAATTGGGAAGTACCGGGTTTAACCTTAACTCACTTGCCTGTTGATAACAAAACCGTCAAATTTGATTTGTTTTTGGAATTAACCGAAACATCGACTGGTTTAGCAGGTTACTTTGAGTATAGTACCGACTTGTTTGCAGCCAGTACGATCGCCCGCATCACCGAACATTTCCAAAAGCTCCTAGAGGACATTGTTAGCAATCCAGATGAGAAAGTAGATAGATATTGCTTGCTGACAACAGCCGAGCAACAACAACTGCATACATGGAATCAGCAGGAAGCAGATTTTCCTGATCAATGCCTTCACCAGTTGTTTGAAGCGCAAGTAGCAAAAACACCGAATGCGATCGCCATCGAATTTGCAGGGCAGCACCTGACTTACCAACAACTGAATCAGCAGGCAAATCAACTAGCAGATTATTTGCAAACTCTTGGCGTCAAACCGGGTGTTTTAGTTGGTATTTGCATTGAGCGATCGCTCGAAATGGCGATTGGGCTGTTAGGAATTATGAAAGCTGGTGCAGCTTACGTACCCTTAGATCCGGCTTATCCTCAAGAACGTTTAGCATTCATGCTCGACGATTCTCAAGCACCAGTACTGTTGACACAGCAAAGTTTGATGAGTAAGCTACCCAAACACCATGCACGGGTAGTTTGCATAGATTCCGATGGGGATGTCATTGCCAAGCACAGTCAGAAGAATCCCAATAGTGGAGTAAAACCTGAAAACTTAGTTTATATACTCTACACATCAGGTTCCACTGGTAAGCCCAAAGGCGTGCAAATCAAGCATTGTTCGCTAGTCAATATTTTATCTTTCATGGCTGAGGAACCAGGACTTACTGAGCAAGATATCCTCTTGGCTGTGACTACCATCTCTTTTGATATTGCCGCCATCGAGCTTTACTTACCGCTGATTGTCGGCGCTCGTATTGCCATAGCTAGCCGCGAAGTTGCCTCTGATGCCTTACAACTAGCTGAATATATTGAGCGATCGTGTGCAACTTTCATGCAAGCCACTCCAGCGACTTGGCGAATGTTATTAGCAGTAGGTTGGCAAGGTAATCCACATCTGAAAATTCTGTGTGGCGGCGAAGCTTTAACGAGAACACTCGCAGATGAACTCCTCAAAAGATGTTCTTCTGTCTGGAATGTATACGGGCCGACAGAGACTACCGTTTGGTCTACAATTTACAAAGTAGAATCTAGAAATGATTCCATACCTATTGGTCGTCCTATTGCTAATACGCAAATTTACTTACGAAAACAACAAAAAAATCACACTCAGTCTTTTCAACTTGTTCCCATCGGTGTAGCTGGGGAATTATATATTGGTGGTGTGGGTTTAGCTCAAGGATATCTTAACCGTCCTGAATTGAATCAAGAAAGATTTATTCCTAACCCCTTTGACAATGGGCAACAAGATTATCTGTATAAAACTGGCGATTTAGCTCGTTATCTACCAGATGGTAACATTGAATACTTAGGCAGAATCGATCACCAAGTTAAAATTCGTGGCTTCCGGATTGAGTTAGGAGACATTGAAACTGCACTCAGCCAACATCCTGCTGTCAGAGAAACAGTTGTAATTGCCCGTGACGAGCGCTTGGTTGCCTACGTTGTTCCTAAACCAGAAAAATCAGCAGAGAATTCTTCAACTACATCCCAGATTGAACAACTACAACAGTGGCAGACAATCTGGAATGAATCCTATAGCCAGTCTTCCCCAAATCAAAATTCAAAGTTCGATCCGACATTTAATATCATTAGCTGGAATAGCAGCTACACAGGATTAGCGATCGCAGCCCAACAAATGCAAGAGTGGGTAGAGCGAACAGTTGAGCGGATTTTGTCTTTACAACCGCAGCGCGTGTTAGAAATTGGTTGTGGAATGGGATTGTTGCTGTTTAGAATAGCTCCTCATTGCTCCCATTACTTTGGGATAGATCTCTCAGAAACAGCGATCGCTTACATAGAACAGCAACTAAAGCAGCAAAATTTGTCTCAGGTAAAGCTTGCCAACAAAGCCGCAGATGCACTTGATGAATTAGAAGCTGAAGCTTTTGATGCGATCGTTATTAACTCTGTCATTCAGTATTTTCCCAGTATTGATTACTTAGTGACTGTCTTAGAAAAAGCAGTCAAATTAGTCAAGCCGGGGGGACACATCTTCATTGGGGATGTACGCAGCTTGCTGTTGCTAGAAGCTTTCCATACCTCCGTGCAGCTATATCAAGCTTCCGACACCTTACCTATAGAGGAACTGCGGCAGCTCATCCAAGAGCGTATGGCTCAGGATGGAGAACTAGTTATCGATCCAGCCTTTTTTACTGCTCTCAAGCAACATCTCTCCGAGATTAGTCATGTGCAAATCCAGCTCAAGCGTGGCAGCTATGACAATGAAATGACTCGCTTTCGTTACGATGTCATCCTTCATATCGGCACCGAAGTGAATCGTACTGTAGAACCAACATGGCTAGATTGGAACCCGGATCTGACATTATCTGCAATTCACACACTTCTCAAAGACACAGAGCCAAAGTGTCTGGGTTTAGCCCGTATTCAGAATGCACGAGTGATGCAGGATATTGAAGCTAGTAAACTGCTGGCGAACTCCAATGACTTTCAAATAGTGAGTGAACTACGGGCAAAATTACAGGAGAACACCCAGCAACCAGGAATCGATCCTGAAGCACTGTGGAATTTGGGTAATTGCTTACCTTACACCATCCACATTAATTGGTCAGGTTTAGATGCACAAGGCTGCTATGACGTAATATTTCAGCGACATTCTAGTACTTCTACAACTATTGACTTCTTTTCTGAACAAACCGCTCCCATCAAACCTTGGAGCACCTATGCCAATAATCCTCTTAAAAGTAAACAAGCAGGCAATTTAGGAAATCTTGTACCCCAACTGCGTACTTTTCTCAAAGAGAAACTACCTGAGTACATGATTCCTGCTGCCTTTGTCGTCATGAACTCCCTACCACTGACACCAAATGGCAAAGTAGATCGCCGGGCATTACCTGCGCCAAACAAAATTAGAGCTAATTTAAAAGAAGATTTTGTTGCCCCTCGTAACTCTGTGGAACAGCGATTAGCTGAAATCGTAACTCTAATTTTAGGATTGGAACAAGTTGGAATTCATGACAACTTCTTTGACTTAGGGGGACATTCTCTGCTGACGGCTCAGATGCTTTTCCAAGTACAAAAAACATTTGAGATAGAGTTATCTCTGCAAACATTTTTCATCGCTCCCAACATTGCAGAACTAGCGAAAATTATTGAAAATCGACAAGTTGGCAATGATGAAACATCAACCATTAACTCTGTTCTCAATCTGCAAGCTGAAGCCATTTTAGATCCAACTATTCACTCTAGGGCTGCATCAATTGCATCACTCCCTCAACCAGCTAATATTTTATTAACTGGTGCAACAGGCTTTTTGGGAGCCTTCTTACTTCACGAACTGCTAGAGCAAACCCAGGCTAAAGTTTACTGCTTAATTAGAGCTGCTGACACTCATGAAGCTAACCAACGTATCAAAAATATACTGGAATCTTACAAACTTTGGCATCAAAATCGCAGCTCCAGAATCATTCCTGTAATAGGCGATATGTCACTGCCACTACTAGGATTATCATCTGAACAATTTCAAACTTTGGCAGAAACAATCGATATTATTTACCACAATGGTGCATTGGTAAACTTTCTTTATCCATATTCTGCGCTGAAAAATGCAAATGTTCTCGGCACCCAAGAAATTTTGAGATTGGCAAGTCAAACGAAGATAAAACCAGTTCATTTTGTTTCTACTATTGGCGTTTTTTCACCAACTGCTTATACCGACACACAAGTTATCTCAGAAACTGTCGCCGAGCGCCCACAAGGACTTTACGGTTACACACAAAGCAAATGGGTTGCCGAAAAATTAGCTACCCTTGCTCATGAGCGAGGAATTCCAACAGCTATTTATCGTCCGACTTGGATCGAAGGACACAGTCAAACTGGCATTTGCAACCGCCCTGGTTTTTTACGCAGCTTAATTAAAGGTTGCATTCAACTCGGCTTGGCACCCGATTGGGATATGCCAGTAGATATTGTCCCTGTTGACTTTATCAGTCAGGCGATCATCCATTTATCAAAACAAACCGCTTTGAGTGCGAGAATATTTCACATCTCTAATCCTCGCTCTATCTCGTGGAATCAACTGGTTAACTGGATGCATAATTTTGGCTATCCAATTCAACATATTCCCTTTCAAGATTGGGTTTCAAAAGTTATGTTTCTAGTTCCAAGTATGCCAGAAAATGCTTTGTATCCCTTCTTAAGTTTCTTATCAGAAAAAGTTTCAGAACAAAAAACGGTTCCTGAACTTTACTTCCAATCTAAATCTCTGCAATTTGAGAGTTACAACACATTTAATGGATTATTAGACAGTAATATCACCTGCCCTCCTGTAGATGATAAATTACTGAATACTTACTTCCAGCACTTTATTGAATCTGGCTTTTTGTCAAATCCGCAATTAAATGTTTCTGATATTGCCGTGACAAAGTAATTTAGAACTCTGGGGATTGGGTGTTAGTTATCAGTTATCAGTTATCAGTTATCAGTTTTTCTTCCCTGTTCACTGTTTACTGTTCACTGTCCCTAGTCCCCTGATACGATCTGAAGAAAACAAGATCGAAAAAGCGATCGCTATGAGCCTCACTCCTGTGAAGTGGACAATAGACGAGTACCACCGTATGATCGCGGCGGGTATTTTAAACAATCGGCGTGTAGAACTACTGAAGGGAGAAATTGTAGAAATGTCGTCGGAACGAGAAGTCCACGCCTATTTCAGTAGTGAAGCAACTGAATATTTAATGAGATTGTTAGGCAATCGAGCGATGATTCGTGCAAGCAAGCCAATTACACTTCCTAACAACTCTGAAGCTCAACCTGATATCGCTATTGTGCAACGGTTGGGGCGCGAATACCTAGAGCATCACCCTTATCCTGAAAACATTTTTTGGCTCATAGAATACTCAGATTCTGGTTTAGAAATTGATTTAGAAATAAAAAGTAAAATTTACGCTGAAGTTAGCATTCCTGAATATTGGGTGGCTAATCTTAAGAAAAGACAGATCGTAGTATTTCGAGATCCCGAAGAAGGGGAGTACGCATCAAAATTTACACTAGCAGTCGGGATTATTTATCCATTAGCGTTTCCAGGTTTAGCTGTATCGGTAGATGCTATTGTTAGCAGTCTGTCGCTACACTGAACAATCGGTTACAAAAACTCTGCGCTCCTCTGCGCTTACTTAGCGTTCCTCTGCGTTTAAAAGCTTTACTAAACCCCAAAACCGAGGATATTTGGCAACCCTCGCTTGGACGACTATCTTTTAAGGTTAGAATAATCAGGCTTTAATAATATCTCATAATTAGGAGCCATACTGCCCCTCTAACAGATAACATTTACATATGAACTCTACACAAGAACAACTAAAAAATAAATTACAGCAGGCTTTAATCGCAGCTTTTGGCACTGATTATATCGGTGTAGATCCGATATTAGTTCCTGCAAGCAATCCTAAATTTGGTGATTATCAAGCCAACGTTGCTTTAAGTTTAGCTAAACGTTTAGGACAACAACCACGAGCGATCGCCCAACAAATCGTCGATAACTTAGATCTATCCGATATCTGCAAACCACCGGAAGTTGCTGGCCCCGGCTTTATTAATCTTAAACTGCAAACCGAATACTTGGAAGCGCAATTAAACGCAATCCAAACCGATCCCAGACTGGGAGTTGCCAAAGCGAAAACACCGAAGCGCGAAATTGTAGATTTTTCTAGCCCCAATATTGCCAAAGAAATGCACGTCGGACATTTGCGTTCGACGATTATTGGTGATTGTATTGCTCGAATTTTAGAATTTCAAGGTCATGATGTGCTGCGCCTAAATCACGTTGGTGATTGGGGTACGCAGTTTGGTATGTTAATTGCCTATCTACGGGAAGTTTACCCAGAAGCCCTCACCACGGCTAATGCTTTAGATATTGGCGATTTAGTAACTTTTTATCGTCAAGCAAAAGTACGGTTTGATGCGGATGCAGCTTTCCAAGAGACGGCGCGTCAAGAAGTAGTGCGCTTGCAAGCAGGTGCGGAAGACACGCTCCATGCTTGGAAATTACTTGTCGAACAATCGCGGCGAGAATTTCAGGTAATTTACGATCTGCTAGATGTGCATTTGGTGGAACGCGGCGAGTCTTTCTACAATCCTTTACTGCCACAAGTTGTAGAAGATTTAGACAAGGCTGGCTTACTTGTCGAAGATCAAGGTGCTAAGGTTGTTTTCTTGGAAGGGTTTACTAATAAAGAAGGTGAACCGTTACCCCTGATTGTGCAAAAATCTGATGGCGGTTACAACTACGCTACAACAGATTTAGCGGCGATACGTTACCGGATAGAACAAGACCACGCCAAACGGATAATTTATATTACAGACGCTGGACAATCGAACCATTTTGCAGGTGTGTTGCAGGTAGCACGCCGTGCTGGTTGGATCGGCGATAATGTGGAAATTGTCCATGTTCCCTTTGGTTTGGTGCTAGGCGAAGACGGCAAAAAGTTTAAAACACGTTCTGGAGATACAGTACGCTTGCGGGATTTGTTAGATGAAGCGATCGCTCGTGCGCGTACAGACTTAGAAACTAGATTGGAAGCAGAAGGGCGCGAAGAAACAGAAGAATTCAAAGCTCGTGTTGCTCAAGTAGTTGGTATCGATGCGGTGAAGTATGCAGATCTCAGCCAAAATCGGACTAGCGATTATGTCTTTAGTTATGACAGGATGCTTTCTTTAAAAGGCAACACCGCACCCTATATGCTCTATGCTTACGTGAGAACGCAAGGAATTAGCCGTGAAGGTAACATTGACTACGAGCAGTTAGGAGCAGATGCCAAAATTCTGCTAAGGGAAGATACAGAATTAACCTTAGCAAAGCATTTGTTACAACTAGATGAAGTGATTGCTGATGTAGAACAGGATTTGATGCCTCATCGTTTATGCGAGTATTTGTACCAATTAAGCGATAAGTTCAATAAGTTCTACGAGAATTGTCCTGTACTCAAATCTGAGGAGCCTGTGCGAACATCACGCTTAGTCTTGTGTAATTTAACAGCTAGAACTTTGAAGTTGGGACTGTCTTTGTTGGGACTTCAGGTATTAGAGAGGATGTAAGTATCTTCATATCTCACTTTAAAATAGGGAACAGGTTACAGAGAAGAGAAATTTTCATACTTTGTTGTGAACTTTAGTTCCTGGGCGTCTGTCTTGAAAGTAGACTTTCAAGACAGATATTAAGTTCGTCAGACATCCCGCTATATTTCTCTCTAGTAGCGTGACCGCCTTAAAATAGTGCATTAAGTGTAGGTTGGGTTGAGCAACGCGAAACCCAACATTGATAAGCTTGTTGGGTCTCATGCTTCGACCCAACCTACAAAAATTATTACATCAAATTAACCCGATCACGCCAGTAGTATGTTGCAGCGCCGTCAGGGAAAAATCTTGAATGTTAGCTGTTCTACTGCTTTTCAGCCTGGGCTTTGATGGCAGTTTACTACGCTACAAAAGCTTATGTTTTGTTATTTTCAGAGGCGATGTTTAAAAAATTAGTTGCTTGCTTTATCTGTAAAATTTTTACCGAGGAAATTAGTCACTCAAATTGTGAGGAATATGCAGGAAAGAGTAGACAGTTGACATACTGCTTCTATACCTTTGGCATAACTCGCAGTATCGGTTCAGGCAAAGGTGAACATTCTTCGGCTAACAATTTAGGTGGCTGCCAAGCATTTATATGGTCATTGAGATTTTTCAGGCGCGTGGCTAAATTACACAGCAAGTCCGGATCAACTAAGCCATAGGGATAATCTGTGAGATCAAATTCGGGGTTATTAACCAAATCCCTATAAATTTCGTGTTTGGCGATCGCTTCGTTCATCTCATATATACTGGCTTCCATCAGTTTCATCAGTATGCGAAAACGAACCCATTGGTGGTATTTGAAATTGAAGTCATACAGCAAAACAGAACCAGCTGTTTCTCCCTTTTTAATGACTTCCTTAATAGTATCTTCGGGCATAGCTAAGTTTAGTCCACCTTCATCATCTTTCAGGCGCACCTGCACAATTCGTTCTCGATAACTAGGTAGTACTGACTGGGCATTATCTCGATAGTTCTGTGCTGTTGAGAAGATAGCCCTAATAAATCGTAGGAGATTAGGAATTGGGAGACTGCTGTTTTCTATCAGCTCATTCTCCAAAGGTATAAACTCTGTTACTGGAAGCTCATCTGCTTTGGGAAGATAGATCGCCTCGTCGGGTAGAGTTGTTACCTGACAAGCAGCAGAAGTGAAAGCAGTGGAAGTGGGGCTAATATAGTCCTGCTTGACTTTTACCTTACCATCTTTCTCTTCAACTTGCTCTTCCGGCATTGAGGTTAGATTAACGCCAAAAGTGGGACGTTTTGGTAGCCAAGTATCAAAGAAGTGAATGGGAAAGTTACTGCAAATTCCCCCATCACTAAACCAATTAATTTGAAGATCTTTTGGCTCAAGCTGAACTGGTTTTTGAATCGCAGCTGAGATATCTGCACATTTGTTGGGCTTAATGGTGTATAGTGGCACAGCGCTGAGTAATACAGGAAAGCTCAAACTCATGCGTGTAGCTACAATAACTGGCAGATCATCCGCTTCAGGAAAAAAATAATAACCTGGAGGTGGAGCGATAACGCTTGCTTCAGTGTTCTTAAAGCGTTTCAAGTAATTTAAAATCTGTTTAGGAAAAAGCTTTTTAAAGTCATCTTCCTTAAACAGGAATATTTGCTCCTCAAATGGCAAAACATAAGGTAGATTTTGGCTGAGGTTAGAAGTCACCATGCGGAGCGTAATGTTATCTTCTTCGCCAAGCAACGGTCGCCTCAAATCGCCAAAAGTCAAAGGTTCTTTCCTGATTGCAATCCCAGCCAAGTTGTTGAGCCAATTATTGAGCCAGTCAGTCAAAACGGTTGGGTCTTCCTGGTCAAGATCATCTTTTCTACCTGTGCAGATTCCAAGCAAGTTTTCAGGCACTTTTCGGGTCAAGATGAAGCCCAGATAAATTACACCTGCAACTAGTGCTCCTAACCAAGCAAAGAGTAGGAGGAAAATTATTCTCCAAGCTGACACGGAACCACCCATCAGAAATGCTAGCAAGTATGCTAGGTCTGCACCTAGCAAAGCACCAACAAAAGAAATGAAAGGAGCGTGATGCCATAGCGAGGATGTCAATTGCAGAATGAATTGCCAAATACTTTGGGGTGTAGAAGGTTCCGCTCTCTTGTATCCAAATATCAGGTAATAAGCTAAAGCTCTTACTGGTTGATTATTTTGTATCTCTCGAAACAATTTGTACCAAAAAGTTAAGGGAGGCTGCAAAAGGGAACGATTACTGATGAAATCAAGTAGAACGTTCATCAGTGGACGTGTTGTTTGAGAAGGCTGGAACAAATCCCGTAGGAACGTTCCTTTACTAAGTTGGTCTTGTAAATCTTTCAACTTGTCAAAGCCGTTCTGTTCTCGTCCGTATTCTGCTGCTGCCACAGCAGCAGCAGAAATCGCGCCAGCAGAGGTTCCCCCTATATTTCTAAAGCGGTATCTGTTCTTAAGTCTTAGCACAAGGGATGGATAAACAATTCCACTGGTGATGCCCCCTTTCATAACCAGATCGCATTCTTTAAGTTTATTCATTTTTATACTTCCTTATGATATATGGAAGGAAAATTTTCCAAATAAATTGTTAGAGTAGTTTTTCGTCCAACTAAAACAGTTTAAAAATTTTACTAACTACATCAAAAAAAGGTAATATTCTACCTGCTTTCCAAACTGCTCTAACCTTTGTTGATGCTGATTTTTAACAAGCCAACGCTGGAACATTCTATCAGACTAATCCAAAGCGCTTAAGCGCAGTTATAAGTCTTATCTGCTTATACATCAGTTCGTTTCAGTACTGTATCAAAATGTCCCTTTAATGTGCTCTTTTTATGATTAGTCTTGATTAGCTCAAACGTTCTGACAAATATCAATTAATTTCTATCCTTGATTTTTGCAAAATAATACCTATAGCAATCCTATTTTAGTTGTGAAAATCATTGGGCTTCAGTTCCCTGACTTCTTTAAGAAGTCGGGGAGCTTTTTGTTCACGAATGATTTAGGACTGCTATATAATCTAAATATTAGATAAACCTGACAGCAATGAATGCAATAGTTTAAGCTTCTTAAATAAACAGCGTTGTATTATCAGCTATCAGTTTCATCAAGGTGAGCAGATTTGCTCTAAACTAAGCTGATTTCCAAGTACCGTGAAAGCTGTGGGGAATCACACTAGGTAATTCCAACTTGCAAACAGGTTCTTCGTCTAATTTATCCGCGTCAAATACCCAAACTTCACTTCGATCGGAATTACCGTCATATACAACCGTTAAAATCCAACCTTGTTCAGGGTTTTCGGAATCTGCTGCATAAATGGGTTCTGAGGGATAGCGATTTTCACCCAAGCCTGCTTCGGTAAGGCTTTCGGTTTCGTAGTCGTAACGAGCGATCGCTCCTAACAAATCTGTTGCTATATCTGCATCTTGCCGGAGTACAGATAAATAAGTATAACGCCAAGGTTGTCCCACTTGCGACTGCTGAACTACTGGAAACTCACACTTGCGATTACAAACTTCCTCCATTGCCGTTACTTTGCCAGTTTCTGGATTGAGACGCAATCGCCACAGCGTTCCTTTTGCGACTGTGTGAGTCTCACCAGTTGCAACTTCTCGAAGATACTCATTAGTTTGATCGAAGTCTGAATATCGAATTAAATCCAGCATCACCAAGCCGTCGTTATCCACACAACCATTACCAAAATGCCACTGGAACCAAGGATCAGTTTCACCACGACTTACTAAGGACAAAGTTTCGCGATCAAAAACTAGAATTTGAGTTCCTAACTGCGGTTGCCAAGCTAGAGCCTCACTGAAAGTAATTAAACCAAGTAAAGCTGGCAGCATTTTCAGACGCATTGGTGGCATGAAAAACACCAAATGCCGTTCAGTTAAAACAAAATCATGTACTACAGAGTACCGATCTAACTTATAAGCTGATTTCTGTACTATTTTGCCAGTGCGATCGCTCTTATAAAGATTCAACTGCACCTCACTGCCAATGCTGATGCCAAAGTTAAATATTTCACCAGTGTGCGGATCGCGTTTGTAATGAGCAGAATAGGGTAATTTATCATTCAACCCACCTAAATCATCCAATCCCTTAGTTTCAAGATTTTGCAAATCGAGCGCAGAAGGTTTGGTTGCTTCCCACAAGGCTAACAGTTTATCTGGTAAAGCTAACACAGATGTATTGGCTGCGTTTTTTATTTGTTGGTTCCACCGCTTCCAAATCGCCCCTGGTGGATGCATCCCATAAACACCATAAAGGAACCTATCTGCCTTTGTTTCCGCTTGGTATTCAGAAGTTTGTACATAACGATACACTCCCGTTGCTCCTGCATCAGTAAAATGCACGGCAAGTACCGCTCCATCTCCATCAAACCAGTGTCCCACACGCATACCACCCCGCTCTAACCGTGCCGGGCCGTTGCGGTAAAGTGTACCTCGTAAACCTGGGGGTATTTTACCAGATAGAACTGATAGGGGAGTAAGAGGAAATTCTTCAGCAGGTTTAGCGATCGCTCCTGCCCAAGTTGTTTTTCTTAATCTTTCGTTAACTATAACCATAGAAAATTCTTGTGAATGTATTAGGGGCTAGGGGCAAAGAAGAGGACAAGGAGCAGGGGAGCAGAGGGGAAGAATTCTTCTCCGTGTCACCGTGTCCCCGCATCCTCTTCCCAATTCCCGATACCCAGTAGCTAATCTAATATTGTTATATTTTTGTAACATTATAATCATCAGCCATGATACAGAAGATTAATAAAAAATTCATCGCTATAGTAATTTTTGCCTTATCAGCCTTACTAGCTTGCACACCACAAATCCAAGTACAAGGCAACGCCAATTTTCACCAAGGAAATGTGATATTGATTCACCCAGATGGTACAAGCGCATCTCACTGGGGTGCGGCGCGGATGCTTTACCTTGGCCCGGATGGTAGGCTGAATTGGGATCGGATGTCTAATCTTGCCGTTTATTTGGGACACATGAAAAATCAACTTACTGCCACTTCTAACGGGGGTGCAGTAACTCACGCTAAGGGAGTGAAAGTAAACGCTGATTCCTACGGTTTAGATGATAAGGGTAAAGCTGTAGTAGCTGCCTCTGGGAAACCTCAAACAATTATGGAAGAAGCTGTAGCCGCGAAAAAAGGAACGGCTATCATCAACTCTGGTATTATCCTCGAACCAGGAACAGGGGCATTTTCTGCCAAGACTACAAGTCGGCTTCAATTTGCAGAAATTACCAAACAAATTGTTGAGTCTGGGGTAGATGTGATCTTGGGAGGTGGAGAGGTATGGTATCTTCCGAAAGGAACTGTTGGTAGACACGCCACAGCTACACAAACTCGACGAGAAGATGGACTTAATTTGATCGAACTGGCTCAAAAGAAGGGTTACTCTGTTGTTTATACTCGTGATGAATTATTGAAGTTACCAGGAAATACTAAAAAAGTATTGGGGATTTTTGCCGCCGACGATACTTATAACGATGCACCAGAAGAAGAGTTAAAAAAGCAGAATTTGCCGCTATATGTGCCGACTGCGCCGACAGCAGCCGAAATGTTACAAGCAACTTTAAAGATTGTGTCATCTAATCCCAATGGTTTTTTTATAGTTCTGGAAGAAGAAGGTAGTGATAACTTCTGCAACTTTAATAATGCAGTTGGTTGTATAGAAGCAGTCAAACGCGCCGATGATGCTGTGGGTGTGGCAATGAAGTTTATTGAGAAAAATCCCAATACTTTATTGGTAACAGCAGCAGATAGCGATGCTGGTGGATTAGAAGTGGTGGGAGTTACAGAAAAAGATTTTCCTTTAGATAAGCCTTTACCTGCAAAAGGAGCGAATGGCGCACCCTGGGATGGTAAAGATGGCACTGCTACTTTACCGTTTGTTTCTGCACCAGACAATCAAGGAAAGCGCTTTCCTTTTGCGATCGCTTGGGCGGGTTTTGGTGATTTTACTGGTTCTATTGTTGCTAAAACGCATGGCTTAAATGCAGATCTACTGCCAAATACTGTGGATAATACTGGTATTTATCAGCTGATGTACCAAACTCTGTTCGGAAAGAAATTACCAAAATCATAATTCGCATTATAGATCCCCGATTTTTTCAAAAAGTCGGGGATCTAGCTGATGCTGTTCGCGAAAACAACACTCTCAACTAAAAATAAAGTTTTCTCTATTGATTTAATTGTAGAATTGGCGACATTACTAGCATGATTTAGACAATCTAGTAGCAACTTATTCGCATCCCAATACTGCTGTAGTAATTGCCACTCCTTTTCGTTGAATTGCCAATCCTGACAAATTTGGCGATCGCTAACTATTAAATTTTGCAACTTAAGAGTCCATGTTTCTCCATTCGCTTGCCACCACTCTTTAAGAGCGATTTTATCTGCGTAGGAATATGGAAGTTCGCTTTGCAGTTGTTGCAGTGATTTCTCTAAAGATGGATATTCTTGTAATAGATCCTGCAAATCAAGAGCAAGCTTGATCGTAGATAAGCGCTGGCAGAAAATATTATCGCTCATCTTCAGACTGACACCAAGAGCATGAACTAAAGCCAAGTCTAAAGCTAAATCAACAGTTAATTTCCCTGTGAGGTGACGATCCAAAGAAACAGACAAAGTTTGGTTTTTGGCAAGAGGGTGATCAATGGGAAGATTGAGGGTAAAGTAAAAAGCACGTATACTAGCAGGATGATACGATGCACTAATAGTTGAAGATTTTTGTTCTAACCAAATTAAAAAATTATATAGTTTTAAATTTGAGTTAGCTAAGGTATCAATTTGTTGCTTCATTAACAGTAACAATTCATCAGCTGGTTGGAGCATACCTGCTGTTAGTAAAAAAACTTCTCGCCAGCGTTTCTCCCCCATTTGTATCACAAATTCTAGTAGTGTTTTAGAATTGGCATTGCTAACAATTTCCCTGGCTGTCAAATATTCTTGAAAAGTCAAATGAGAAAAAGAATAAATACCCCGTGCCTGTTCTAGTAATATTCCATGTTGGGCTTCAATAGCTTTTAAAACAGCACCACTATCAATTTGTAAAGCTTCTACATCTATTGGTTCAAGAGACAACTGACGTAGATAACTAGTAATTAGTTGTTGTATTTTATTTTCTGAGAAAAAGTAGTTTCCTTGAGCAAAAGTAATTGATGCTAAATAACAGAGTAATTTGATTTTGTGTGATAAAGACAAATTGCGATAAACTTCATCTCTTTTAATACCTCTTGCTTCATCCCAACGTACTAACAGTAATTCTAATGCTTGTTTGTAAAGTTCCAAGCGTAAGGTAGGAAAGTCTCCTAAAAATTGAAATACTAAGCAAGTTAAGTTGAGTAAAACTGGTATAGTTGCTAATTCAAGAATTTGCCGATTTTCTGGCAATTCTAATTTATTTATAAAATTATTGGCTTTAGCTCTTCCTTCCCAAAAAGAATTTTTAGCGACTGCTACAAACCACTTATCAACAAATGCTCTAATTTGTAATAGGTTAAAATCAGCAATCTCAACTTCTGTGAATCCTTTAAATTTATACTGAAAAGCTGCTAAACGACAAGTGATAATAATTTTATTTCTGTAATATTTTTCATTAAAGTTCCGAATTTCTCGAAATATTTTATCATGGTCTATATGTGTGACCTCATCTAAGCCATCTAGTAAAATTAGTGCTTTTCCGTGAGTAAGTATTGTCAAAACCTCTGTTTGAGAAATTCCACAATCACTAAATTCTTGATTGATATAATCAAATAAACTAATTTGATTGGTATTGCCACTATCTTCAGCAAAATTTTTTAAATTTATAAAAATTGGTAGAAAATCGTGTTGAAAATTTTTCCGTGCGCAACGAAGTGCTATTGATTGTAAAAAAGTCGTTTTTCCGGAACCCGGTTTTCCTAGTATCAACAACTTAGAATATTTTGAAATAGCTTCTAAGCCAGTTACTCTGTGTTGATATATTTGCTCGCAGTTAGAACTGTTAGAATTATTTAAGTATAGACTTTGTAAGTTATTAATTTCTAACCATCTTTGATTAGTAATTTCCTCAAAAATGTTGACTTCTACATAAAGGTCATCTAATCCGATAGGTCGAGAAATATCTAAAAGATGTAAAGTGCCACACTGAGCTTGAATTTTTTCTTGGTGAGCAAGCCTTGCCTTTCGCACCAAATAATCGATATCTAAAGAATTTTCTGGTACATTTTCAATAGATACTGATTCTTTTTCACTAATAGTATTTTCAACTATTTCTTTGGAATTGATTCCCAAAACTCGACAAATTTCATGAAAGACTTGACGGTCAACAGGTTGACCTGTAAAGAACTTCCAAATTGGTTGACGAGTATCTAAACCTACTTCTCCAGCCAGACGTTTTTGCGTCAGTTTTTTACGCTTAAAAGCCTGTTTAGCCCTTCTTATACCCTCAGCTGACGCTTTAAGCGATCGCTTTGCCATAGTTTTGAGAACAATCTCTATACTGAATAAGCTATACAATAAATTATACTTAACATAAATCTAAAATCAAGTTTTAAGAAAGCTAAAATCAAGCTTAAATGATGTTATGTAAGCAAAATCACATAGTAATCTAGAAAAAATATACAAAATCTTAGGCTAACTCCATACATCTACAATTTGGATCATTCACTGATTGTGCAAGAATATTCTCTGTTGCGTAATCTGCTGAAAATTTGCAGTGAATCCAATAGGGCGATGGCTGCGTTTGAGTTTATTCAAAGAATCTTGAGTTTTTTTAGCAATACTCGCTGCAATTGCAAATATAATGATCATACTCTGATAATAGTTATCATTAACGATAAAAATCTAATCAAACCCGTAAAAATGAACTTGTCTTGATTGGGCGCAATCTAGACGAAGCTAAACTCAGAGAGGATGTCGGGCGTGTCTAGTTTAAAAAACAACAACCAAGGCGACTTTCAAATTTCTTGGCAAAAGTCGCTCTTAGATTATGTGACAGCAATTAGTTGGTCACCTGATGGTACAGCCTTAGCTGTCAGTTCCGCTGCTGGTGAGGTAGCGTTATTAATTGTGGAAACGCAAGAACTCACATACCTACAAAGTAGCTGTGGACTGTCAATTGATTGCCTGTCTTTTTCCAAAGATGGACGATTTCTTGCAGTTGGGGGACAGGATGGGCAGGTAAAAGTCTGGGATTTACTTGGGGAAAAACCCGAATTAGTTACCACTTTGAAAAATGCTCCTGCTTGGGTTGACCGCATGGCGTGGAGTCCTACTCAAAATCAATTAGCCTTTAGCTTAGGGCGCAATGTGCAAGTCTGGGATGTAGATGTTGGTGATATTGCCACAAATCTCAATTTTGACAACTCTTCAGTGCTAGATCTAACTTGGCATCCCGATGGTCAACGCTTAACAGTGGCAGGCTACCAAGAAGTTAAAATTTGGAACAGCCAAGACTGGAAAGACGATCCATATCTACTAATGATTGGTTCCGCAAGTGTGGCGATCGCCTGGTCAGGTGATGGTAAATACATTGCCTCCGGTAATATAGATAGGACAATCACCGTTCTAGAGTGGGACAATCCAGAACCTTGGGTAATGCGTGGCTTTCCTGGAAAAATTCGTAAATTGGTATGGTCAGAAGTACCAAGTAAGATAGGTGCTCCTGTGTTAGCTGCTGCCAGCATGGAAGGTGTTGTAGTCTGGGAAAAGCATGAGGATGAATCGATTGGATGGGAAGGGCGAGTTTTGCCAAAACATGAAAGTGTAGTGCAATCTCTGCAATTTCAACCTCACAGTCTCTTACTAGCCTCTGCTGGGGAAGATGGCTGGGTTTGTCTGTGGCAACGTGCGAAAAAACTAGCCCAAGTTCTCAATGAAGGCGTGGATGGTTTTTCTTGCCTATCGTGGCATCCCCAAGGGCATCAACTAGCTGCTGGGGGACAAAGTGGCGAACTGCTAATTTGGACAAAAGGTTCGCGCGGTCAAGGATTTGGACGCCGTTCTTGAGCGAGGGGGTAGGGTGTGGGGGAAAGAGGACACGGGGACACAGTGACACGGGGAAATCTGAATAGCATTCTTGCCCCAAGTCTTGTTGTCTCCCCTTCTCCTCGTCCTAATTTGAGCCTGGTAACGAGAGCTAAACTCCTGATTTTTCCTTACTCAGTTATTATTAACATCTCTTTGCGTCCCCGCGTCCCTACCTCTCCGTGTCAGCCTATATGAGTAAGTTTTTAAGTCCAATCATTTCCCCCGTTTGAATTTGGATAATAATCTAACTGAATGATTTACCAATTCAGGTCGGGTTAAAATGCCACCAGAAGGACTAAAAAGCAGCACCAATAAAAATAGTACGGATGATACTAGGACAATTGCAGGCCCAGACGGGATATTACGGTAGTAACTAATGTATATGCCAGTGATACTTGCAAGCACTCCAATGATTGCTCCTACCCCCATCATCTGATGCAATTCCTTGACCAGGAGATAGGATGTAAGAGCAGGCCCCACTAGCAGTGCGATTACCAAAATTACTCCGACTGCCTGCATACTGGCAATAATTGTTAATGTAACTGCTGCCATAAAGCCAAAGTGAATGCCGTGAATTGGTAAGCCGATCGCTCTAGCACCAGTTTTATCAAATGTGTAAAATAGCAGTTCTTTATAAAAAAGCTTGACCGCAAATAGAATGACAGCAGTAATAATTAACGTTCGATAAATGTCATTCATTGTAACTCCCAGAATATCTCCAAATAAGAAGCTATCCAGGTCGAGTTTGTTTCTGAGTACCGTAATCAGCGTTACTCCTAATGCAAAAAAGCTTGAAAATGTCAGTGCCATAGCGGCATCTGCTTTAATATGAGATTGGGAACGAATCCAGGCAATTAAGAACGAACCCAAAATACCAGAGCAAAAGGCTCCAATTAAAATATCTATTCCTAAAAAGAACGATATGGAAAGTCCGGGTAATACACAATGGGCAATCACATCACCCAGAAGTGCCATACGCTGGACTATTAAGTAACTCCCCACCACCGGACAGAGAATACCAATGAGAATGCCGATCGCGATCGCGTTCCGCATAAACTCGTAGCTCAGGGGTTGTAATAGCAAATCCAGCATATAAAAAAGAACTTAGATGCAGAACCCAGATTAACAAAAAAATGTTGTTCCTAAATCCTGAAATTGATTTTGTAAAGCTGTACCGTAAGCTTGTTGTAAATTCTCTTTTGTCATCACTTGCTGTGGCAAACCATCACAAATCACACGTTGATTGAGCAGTAACAATCGGTCTAACTGTGTTAACGACTGTCCCCATTCGTGAGTACTAACCAACAGAATTTTGCCTTGCGATCGCAACTCGGTAAAAATTTCTAGCATAATTGTCTCGGTTTTTTTATCAATACCTGTAAACGGCTCGTCAAACAAGAACAAGTCTGCTTGTTGAGCTAAGGCTCGTGCCAAGAATACTCGTTGCTGTTGTCCGCCAGACAGTTCTCCGATCCGCCGATGATGTAGGTGCAGCATTTCTACCCTTTCTAAAGCCGCTTTGACAATTTCTGCGGCGGCACGGTTTGGGCTGCGAAACCAACCCAAGGAACGAGTTCGTGCCATCATCACTACATTCCAAACAGTGATGGGAAAGTCCCAATCAATTAGCGATCGCTGCGGTACGTAGGCTACTTTTTCTAGTTGCCGATGCAAAGGACAGGTGCAATATTGCACAGTTCCACTGATGCTAGGAATTAAACCCAGCATTGCTTTGAGTAGTGTGCTTTTACCCGCACCATTTGGCCCAATAATACCGACTAGCTGTCCGGGTTCAACATGAAAACTCACCCGATCTAGTCCTCGCACTCCTCGGTAATCGACAGCTAATTCCTGAACCTGTAACATGAAATATTTAAATAAGAACGATAATCATTATATTCTTAAAGATGATATTTGCAGCCGATAAGAATTATGTACATCAGTTCTAATCGAACCTGGAGAACTATAGCTTTAGTTATAACTTTGGGCTTATTTAGTGCCTGTGCTCAATCTCCTCCCACTAATGAGACTAGTTCTGTTAACTCTACTGCCAGTCCTGCTGCTAACGATAAGCTTTTGAAGGTAGTCGCTACTACTACAATCCTATGTGACATCACAAGGCAAATAGCGGCAAATACAGTTGATCTACGTTGTCTGCTTAATCCTGGAGTAGACGGTCACACCTATCAACCAGTTCCAGCAGATCGTAAGGCGATTGAAGATGCGAACCTGATTCTTTATTCTGGCTATAACTTTGAGCCAGAGTTAATCAAGCTTATTCAGGCAACATCGAACCCTGCTCCTAAAGTAGCAGTTGCAGAAGAAGCTGTTCCCAATCCGCAAAAGTTTGAAGAAGATGGGCAAACAGAGGACGATCCCCATGTTTGGCAAAGCGCTGAAAATGGCGCTCGGATGGTAGAAGTAGTTGAAACCCACTTAGCAAAATTAGCACCTGCTAATACTGAGTTATATGCCAAAAATGCCAAAGAACTGAGTGCAGAACTAACCCAAATTCACAGTTGGATCAAATCTCAGATTGCCACCATTCCTCAGTCATCTCGAAAACTGGTGACTACTCATGATGCATTTGGGTATTACACCACAGCTTATAACATTCCAGTGGAAGGAGCGCTGCAAGGTGTAAGTACCGAAGAAAAACCAACTGCTGCACAAGTTAGAAAATTGGTTGATTTAGTTAAAAAATCTCAAGTTCCAACTATTTTTGCTGAAGTTACTGTCAATCCCAAATTGTTAGAGACAGTTGCAAAAGAAGCAAATGTCAAAATTTCTGATCGCGAACTTTATTCTGATAGTTTAGGCGAACCCGGAACAGACGGCGATAGTTATCCCAAAATGATGATTGCAAATACTAAGACAATTGTGGAAGGGCTAGGCGGACAATTTACGGCTTTTCAAGGAAAGTAAGGGGATTAGTTGCTTACTTTCGTATTTACAAAACACTTAAAAACGTATCTTTTCCCTCTCTTGGTAAAAGCCTTAGTCGCTGATTTTGCAAATCAGGTTCTAAACCAGCACATACCGCCTCAGAATGATTCTCAAATCCTATAGCAAAGTCCTCTCAAGAAGACTAGATTTCACTTCTATTAGTAATTACAGTCCACTTGAGTGGACTTAAGCTATCATCAGCCAAGAAATAAATTTCTTGGGGGCTTAGGTGCTAATTAAGAATGGTGCAAGTTGTTAATTAATTTGTAGTTGACTTTGCTATCACCTGTAGCTGTAAACCTGGCGGATAACTTCCTTCTTCTTTGATTCGCTTAATATCAGCATCCATCATCCGCAAACCCAATGTTTGTGCTACTGCCTGCACGATGTCTCCGCGATCAATTACACCAGCAACACTATCCGCAGGTGAAAGTACGGTAACGCGGGGTAAATTTTCATTTTCTAGCTTATTAATCACCTCAGCGATATTAGTTGATTCCTCTACAGTAGGAATTTCTGTGAGGGGATGCACAATGCTTTCCACAGTCTTGGTTTCCCACTCACTTCTTTCTACTAAACGCAAGTCATCAATGGAAACCATGCCCCGGTAACGTCCATCCGACTCGGCAAAATAAACTTGGGCAGGAGCAGTTTCAAGTAGATATAAATCAGCAAAGGTACGCAAAGTTTGGTTAGCATCAACTATGCGAAAATCACGAGTCATAGCCTCACTAGCCTTGAGCTTGAGTAAGGTTTCTTGCAACATCGTGACGCGATCATAACTGGTTGCATTGCGGATACCAAACCAACCTAATAGAGCAATCCACAAACCAGTGACTAATTCACCTGTAAAGTAGTCTACTGCCAAACCCAAAGCGATCGCACAATAACCCAAAATTTGTCCAGCTTTGGCTGCCCAATGTACTGCTTGAAAGCGATCGCCTGTAGCTTGCCAAAGTGCTGCTTTTAACACTTGTCCACCATCTAGGGGCAAGCCAGGAATCAGGTTAAATAATGCCAAAACTAAGTTAATTCGTGCCAAATCTCCAACCATGATGTGGAGAGGATTGGCATTAGGTAAGACATTGGCGATGAGACGAAGCAGTAAAAATAGTAACATACTAACTGCTGGCCCAGCGATCGCAACTTGAAATGCTTTGCCTGGAGTTTTGGATTCTTCTTCGATAGCAGCAATACCACCAAATAGAAACAGGGTAATGGAGTTGACTTTAATACCTTGCGATCGCGCTACCAAGCTGTGTCCCAACTCGTGTAATAACACTGAAGCAAAGAGTAATAAAGCCATTACTACCCCAGAACTCCAAGCTAAGACAGTACCTAATTCTTGATAAGCTACTGCAAAATTTAGGATTGCCAACCCTAAAATCACAAACCATAAGGGGTCTAAAAATAAGGGTATGCCCAAAAAAGACCCTATTCTCCAATTTGTTTGCATTCTTATTTCCTAAAACTAAATTTTTCAGCAAGCGACAAAAATGTAACAATGTGCAATTTTTTAGCCATAAAGAGTTTTATCTAATGTATTTACAGCGCTGAAATACGAAGGTACAAAGCCCAGCTTCAGCCAGTGAGATGAAAAAAATCAAAATTTGGTCTTTAAGATCCTCTTATTTCTAGAATAGACAATTAAAGCCCGCGATCCGATCATTAAGGCTGATGCAAAGACGCAAAGAGAAATGAGGACAAACAGACAACCCAAGAGAACCTGATTCCCAATTCTCCACCCCGTGTCTTGATTCCCCCGTCAGCACATACTTTCGAGATGATCCTGAAGTCGGGAGAGATTTTAATCCTCAGTGATTAGTCAATATTGATGTAATATTTCGTTACAAGTATCAATAAGTTAAGATTTAGTCTTAAGTAAAGGGAAAAAACCAACTGCAAGGCTGACACATCCAACTACAATCCACCATTTGTCTTTCTGCTCTACTTGCAAATATGATTGTTGAGGGTTTTTCACAAAACTGCTGATCCGAGATGCTATTTCTCGCTGTTCAGCTTCGTCGCCATAGTTTGCAAAGGAAGAAAATAGAACTTCACCATTACTAGTGTAGATAACAACTCTAGTGGATTCACTATCCTTTTTGGTCAGAAATCTAGCTCCTTGTAATTTATTGACTGGCATTTCTTTTTCTTCAGACCATAGAAAACCAGATTTTACAAGTTTACAATATCCTTGATTTGGCTCTGTTCGGCTGCAAGTAAAGGTACTCACTTTTGCAAAAGAAATCAAAAAAAGTCCAAATATTATGAAAAACAGCCTCAATTTAAACTCCTATTTATACTCGATTTAGTAATAGTTAAAATTAGGTAAAACTCATTTTTTTGAGTTAAATTAGATTTTAAAATTTTTTATTTAAGAGAACTTTTCATAAAAGCTTATAGTAGTTAAAATTTATAAATCGGTTAATTTATTATTTTTAGTTACCTATAAGTTAATACATAATTGATAGATGACAACTTTAATTGACCTCATAAATATTCATCAGGAGCTAAAATAACTATCTGCAAAAAATCCAATCAAGTATGACAATAATATTTTAACTTTTCACATATCCTAATGCAGCACAAAAAGATACCGTTTTCTTAACTGAGTACAAAATTTTTCTTAACTTATCTTTATTAATGAGAAACAAGAACAAGTTTAAGAAAATTAAAAATATGTATCACAGCGAAACGAACTTAGTAGTTCTATTTTTGTAAAAAAGAAGATGCCCGATTTTTTGGATAAGTTGGGCATCTGTGTACTTAAAAAATATACAGTGACTATTAGTCACTGGCTAATTTAGTTTTAACTATTAACAGTTAGTGGCTTTGTACTTTCTAGATGTACTATTGCTAACCCTGCTAAATAAGCAGTTGTCCAAGCGCTTTGGAAATTAAAGCCACCAGTTACACCATCTATATCTAAAATTTCTCCAGCAAAATACAAACCTGGTACTAACTTACTTTCCATAGTCTTAAAATTAACTTCCTTAAGATTAATACCACCACAAGTAACAAATTCTTCTTTGAATACGCCTTTACCATTAATCAAATATTTTCCTTGAGAGAGTTCTTGGATTAATTGATTTAACTTTTTATTAGATAATTCTGCCCAACGGTTTTCAGCGGAAATACCGACACGAGAAATTATGTATTGCCAAAGGCGGTGGGGTAAGTCAACACCACGATGGGATGTAATGAGGCGCTTGGGCGAATCATTCTTGACGGCTAACAATTGTTGGCGTACTTGCTCTGGTTGCAACTGGGGTAGCCAATTAATGAGTAAAGTAGCTTGGTAGTTACTTGAGTGTAATGCTCTGGCACCCCAAGCAGAAAGCTTGAGTACGGCTGGGCCGCTCATACCCCAATGTGTAATTAGTAATGGCCCAGTTTGTTCTAGTGGAGGGTATTCTGGTACTATTAAGCGTAACTTTGCATAGTTAGTACTTACGCCAGCTAACTCCCTTAACTTTTGATCACGAATATTGAAGGTAAATAGAGAGGGAACGGGTTTTTCAATGATGTGTCCCATTTGTTGGGCGATTTTATAACCTAAAGGATTGCTACCCGTAGCTAACAGCAGGCGATCGCATGGCAATTTTTCTCCCGACTTCAGGATCACCTCGAAATTAGAGAGTGGGAGAAATTCCACCTCTCTCCCTATCACCCCCTTTCCCCCTCCTCTTCTTACCCCCACCACCACCATACCTGTGCGTAGTTCTACTCTCGCGGCTTTGGCGGCATCCATCAGACAATTGACGATTGTTTCTGAGGAATCTGTAATCGGGAACATCCTGCCATCAGCCTCGGTTTTTAACTGTACGCCATTCTTAGCAAACCAAGCGACTGTGTCTTGGGGTTGGAAACGCGTAAAAGCGCCTAGTAAAGCTTTTCCACCTCTGGGATAATTTTGTATTAAGACTTTTGGATCGAAGCAAGCATGAGTGACGTTGCAGCGCCCTCCACCAGAAATGCGAACTTTGGCTAGTGGTTGGCTGCTAGCTTCGAGTAAAATCACACGAGCGCGAGGATTACTTTTGGCAGCAGCGATCGCGCTAAAAAAACCAGCCGCACCACCACCTATGACTACTACCCGTAGCGGTTCCACAGTTAAAAAATTCCTAAACATTTGTTGATTAAAATTGTCAGCACAATATTTATTATTCTTCTGGTTCAAATTGATTTTTTTCTGCGCCACAAACCGGACATATCCAATCTTCTGGTAATTCTTCAAAAGCTGTCCCGGATTCTATACCATTATCTAGATCGCCGACTTCCGGATCGTATTCATAACCGCAGACACCGCATATATACTTTTGCATCTTTAATCTTCCCTAATTAATACTCTGTTTTATATCCATCTTAATTACCTTTCACACAAAAATTACTTATATTACTTTTTTTTACAAGTAACTAGAACATTCTAGATTATTCTTTCAGACGGCATTCTGGACTTAGAATACACTTATTATGACTGTTAGATTCTTAATTAATTAAGTGACCGATGTCCCAATCAACTGAATAATTTAAAATTTTAAAAAGTATGATGCATAAATTAAAAGTTTTAGATAAACAATTCTAATTTACTGCTATTTATTTTGCCTCCTTTCTGGATTCTCTACTCTTCTGTGAAAATTACGCAATTATACCCTTTGATATAGAAGGTATTTAAATTTATTCTTTTTATTAATAGAGGATGAAATGTATCGTGAGCTTTCAACAGGGAAAAGAGTAGAGAACAGTGGCAGAAAGGGCAAGGTTTCCTAGTCTTATGAGTGAGTTGAGAAAAAGGCTGAGAGTCTCAGGTAAGCCAGTTGCTTGCCAGTGGGATGTTTCTTTGCAGACAATTAATTTCCTTTCACAAATGGTAAGCAAGGTGATTAAGCCTTTTGTTGAGGAAATTGCGGCTCCAACCCTGAACTTAGCGCAAGCAAGATTTTTCAATCTAAAACCCACAGACATGAGAGTGTGAAGAACAGCCATGCCAGAAAACGAACAAGAAAAAATATGGCACTTGTTGGTGGTACAAGACTTGCAAGGGCAGCGAACTATCCCTTTGAAAGAGGCTACATATTCTCTTGGGCGTGACTCTAGGAACGCAATTGTTTTACGTTCGCGATCGGTGTCAAGGCAACACGCAATTTTACTGCGGGTAACTCTTCCAGAAACAGATCAATATGCTTTTCGGATTGTTGATGGTAGTTTTAAGGGTAAGCAGAGTACCAACGGCTTATTTATCAATGGTACGAAATGCTTCTCTCACGATCTTCAGCATGGGGATTTAGTTGAGTTTGGCAATACTCAAGTTAAGGCTAGGTACTATGCCATCTCCAATCTTTCAGAACAGGATTTTTCAGAATCTTACGTAGTTGAACACTTATCTGACTTACTGTCAGAACCAGGTAATTCCATCAATCCCTTTGAGACGCTAATAGTCAAAGATGATAGTCTTGAAAGAGCTAGTGAAGTTGCTTTAGCTCGTTTAGCTTCATTTCCCGAACTGATCCCCAATCCAATTATTGAGATGGATTTAGAGGGAACAATTACTTATCTCAATCCAGCTGCAACTCTCAAATTTCCTGATCTGAAAAAATCTGGAAAGTATCATCCTTTCATAGCAGAGCTAGTCACTACAGTTAAAAACCAAAAAGAGAATTCTTTTATTCGGGAAGTGGAAGTTGATCAAGAAGTATTTGAACAATCTGTACACTATCTTCCTGAAAGTGATTTAATTAGAACTTTTGTAATTCGGGAAATTACAGAGCAAAAGCAAGCTGAAGCTGAACTGCGTCAACGCGATCGCTTGCTACAAGCAGTTGCAGAAGCTGCCAATTACTTGTTAGTAGAAATGAACTACGAAATAGCGATTGAAAAAGCTTTGGCAGTACTAGGTGAAGCTGCCCAAGCGGATCGTGTTTATTTATTTGAGAACAAACCTCACCCACTCACGCAAGAAATGACAATGAACTTGCGATATGAATGGACAGACTTTTCAGTAGAGTCTTGCCGTCATAACTGGCAAAATCAACCTTATAACAATTCTGGACTGAACCATTGGTATGAAGCTTTTTCTAAAGGAAAATCTATTGGTGGGTTGACTCGCGAATTAAGTACTGCCGAACAAAAACTTCTTGGGCGCGACAGTATTCAATCTCTGCTGTTAGTACCTTTGCGGCTAGAAGAAAAGTTCTGGGGATTTCTAGGCTTGGTAGACTGTTCTCAAGAGCGTTACTGGTCAAAGCATGAAGAATCAACTCTTTTGACGCTGGCTGCTAATATCAGCGCCGCTCGACAACGGCAACAGGTAGAAGAAATGATTCGCTACCAAGCTCTTCACGATCTGCTGACTGGATTGCCTAATCGCCTGCTATTTAACGAACAACTATCTAAAACCCTGCCTAATGTAGCTAGGAGGAAAGAAAGTTTAGCTGTGATGTTCCTTGATCTAGATCGGTTCAAAACCATTAACGATTCTCTCGGACACACGCTTGGAGATTTATTATTGCAAAGTGTTGCTCAAAGATTGAATGATTCCCTCAGAGCTGGAGATACCATTGCTCGTTGGGGAGGTGATGAATTTATTATCTTGCTACCCCAAATCACTAGCGTTGAAGAGGTAACCCAAGTTGCTAAAAGAATTTTACAAGCTTTAGAAAAAGCTTTTCAGATTGACGGACACGAACTTTACATTAGTGCTAGTCTGGGTATTGCTTTATTAAACGAGCATAGCCCCGATGCTGAAACTCTAATCCAACATGCAGATGTGGCTTTGTATCATGCTAAAGACAAGGGAAGAAATAACTATCAGTTTTATACCACTTCTATCAGTACCAAAGCTCCTGAGGTGCTAACTATAGAGAAAAGCTTGCGCTATGCCCTAGAAAGAGAAGAATTTGTAGTCTATTACCAACCCCAAATTAATATTCATACAGGGAAAATTACTGGCATGGAAGCGCTATTACGCTGGCAGCATCCAGAGATGGGATTGGTAGCTCCCAATATTTTCATTCCTCTTGCCGAGGAGAGTGGATTGATTGTTCCGATTGGAGAATGGGTTTTGCGAACAGCGTGTATGCAGAATAAGGCTTGGCAAAATGCCGGATTGCCTTCCTTAACTGTAGCGGTTAATCTTTCTCTCAAGCAGTTTCGTGAACCCAAACTAGTGCAAACTGTAGCCCAGATTCTAGAACAGACAGAACTAGAGCCACAATTTTTAGAATTAGAAATCACGGAAACGGTAGCCATTGAAGACTTAAACTTTACTAAAAAAGTATTACAAGAACTAGAGCAGATGGGTGTTCATCTTTCTATTGACGATTTTGGTACTGGTTATTCTTCTCTTTCGCGCTTGCAGTTGCTGCCATTGCACAATCTCAAAATTGATCGATCATTCATCCGTGAATTGACAACTGATGTGAAGGTTGCTCACATTGTCAAGGCGATAGTTACTTTAGGACGAAATCTAGGACTGAGACTTACTGCTGAAGGGGTTGAGAAGGAGGAAGAATTACAGTTTCTGAAATCTATTAACTGTGAGGATGTGCAGGGCTTTCTGTTCTACCGCCCGCTTTCTGCGCAAAAAGCAACAGAAATCCTAGAAAATACAACGACACATTTGCACTAATAAAGTTAATAATTTTATTCTCTGCTAGTCCTCTCATACACTTAAAGCACACGATAAGCTTGTTCATACAAGAGGAATCCAATGCAGTACTATTATTGATGGGTTCCTTTAAGTAAAATGTTCTCCTCACAATCTTTCGTAGGTACCCTTAAGCATTAAAGAATACTAGTTTGTTTCTTTTCTTTACAAATTTGTCCGATATTTACATTCATCTAATTAGTTCTAGCTAAAACTAATGGTTGCCCAACAAGTTTCAGTACTTCGATTACTAAATCTTTAGGTTGTATTGGCTTAACTAAATATGCTTGAAATCCACTTCTGATCGCTTTTTCACGTTCTTGAACTGTGTTTCTCAATCCTGTTAAGGCAATAGCTGGAATTGAACATATTGGTAGAGGTAAGCTTCTAATAATACGTATAAGTGCGTAGCCATCGATGTTAGGCATCGCAATATCGACAATTAGAAGATGCGGTTCAAATTCCTCTATCATGTCCAGAGCCTCCTGTGCTGAGGTTCGTGTCACAACCTCAAAACCAAAAATTTCCAAACAACAGGAGGTTACATCACAATGATCTATATTATCATCTATAACCATTATTCGTAACCTATCTAAGGTTGGAGAAGCTTTTATTTCTGCATTAGGATAATCAACGTCAAAACAAAAGGTCATAATAATACTTGTCTCCTGAACGAACTGAATGGTCAGCAGGGAGAAAGTCCTACTAGGAGCTAGGGCTAGACTAGCTCTTTAGTGGGCTATTGGTGCTTGATACTATGACTCAGACTAAATTTCCTTTGCAATCCTTGGAGTAGAGCTAAGGCTAATTCAAAAATCACCTCGCACATACTGCTCCAGCTTCTAGGAAAAATTTTTCCAAGATGGAACTAGAGAGTTATTTTTTAGCTTAAACGATGTTATCTGGTTATATGTGTTTGGTTTAACCCCTCTTTCCAATCTAGACATTGTTAGGACTAGCATTTACAAATTGCTCTGGCAAAGGCTTGTAACCCACTTTGCCAGTTCTAAAATCAATCTTTTATTAAATCAACAGGATGTCAAAACCAATTATAACGGTTCTCGTATGTCTGAAGTACATCTGAACATAGAATCGAACCCGTAACTAGAGTCAAAAGATTTACCTGTTTTGTGTTCTGTATTTGAAGATTTTAGTAAAATCGATTATATTCAATTGAGACTTTTGATCAAATACAAAAGCAACATCTTTCTTGAGTGGAACATAATAGTAAGGTGTTTTTCATAACTTTATCATAACTTTTTAAAGGACTTTTTTGGAAGTAGTAAACGCACAGTAAATTTTCTATTTTTAAAAAGAAAAAATTTTGTTTCATTTGAGTAACTCATTTAGATCAATTTATTTATTCAACAAATAATCCACGAATTTGTGTTGGTAAGACGTTAATAATAAAATTGATTAATATTGTGGCGTGAAGAGTATGAAAGCTAATTGCTTAACGATAAAAGAACTTACCGAGGTAGTGGGAGGTGGAATAACACCCCGGATGGTACGTCATTACCATCAAGTAGGTTTATTACCTCAACCTATGCGATCGCCTGGTAACTATCGTCTTTATACTCAACAGGATGTAAACCGATTACAACGGATTGTTGCACTTAAGCAGCAAGGCTTTCAGCTAAATCATATTCGCCATATTCTTGCTATTGAACCAGAAGTAAGTACAACTGTAGAGACTCGATTAATCACATCTCTACAAAAGCAATATCGAGCAGTTATGCAACAAATTTCTCAACTCCGGCAAACTGCCTCCGCATTAGAGGGTTTACTGGGGCGCGATCGCAATTGTCAACTCATGCAAGCTGAAGTACTTGCACAACTTAAGTTACTGGAAGTAGAAACTAAGGTAGGAGCCGAGCAATTAGAAAAACTTTGGAGTGGCTTAGATGCACAAGTTCACGCTCACCCTGAAGATTTCTATGAATCATTACAATATTTACTACCAGATCTGTGCGATCGCTCTGCAATTGAACAAGACTTAATAGCAAAGCTAGTGTTGGCTAGTGGAGATGTGAGTTTAGCGTCTTTTGTGAGGTTGCATCCTGAGGCGATCGCTACCAGCCGTGAAGCCTTCAAGTCGGGATGTCAAGTGATTGCAGACACTTCCACAATTGCGGCTGCCTTAGATCAAACACGATTAATTCATCTGGGATGTCGTGTTGAAACTTTGATTGGTAATCCGCATATTACCACTGCAAAAGAGGCAGAACTTACTTTTTGGCAAGAACAGAAATGGCGGGAAAAATTACAGCAACTCGAAAAAGGTTGCGTGCTGGTAGTAGGCTATGCGCCTTCGGTGTTACTAGCAATTTGCGAAGCGATCGCCCATCAGCAAATCCAACCTGCATTAGTAATTGGTATGCCTATTGGCTTTAGCCATGCTCCCGCAGCCAAACGACAGCTAATGCAAACAAGTGTTGCTTGGATCGCAATTGAAGGAACCTTAGGAGGAGGATTGTTAGCAGCGACAGCCTTGAATGGTTTGGTTGAGTCAGTGATTGATAAACCTGATTGTCATTGTTATCTGCAACACAAGGCAGTAGGCAGTAGGCAGTAGGGTAAAAATTATATCTTTAATTTTACTTTACCCCTTCAAAAGGCCCAAGAAAAGTAGGTAGGGGATGAGTCACATGAACTTCCCACAATGCTTTCAGAGTAGACATCACCTCGCGCAGGTTATAGTACACAATAGCCTGAAAACGGTAACTTTCCCAGTCTGGTGTTCCGAGAGCGATCGCATCTACACCTAATTGACGGCAAGTGTAAACTGCACGAGGTAAATGAAAGTTCTGAGTCACTAAAACTGCTTGTTCAACACCAAAAATTTCTCTAGCGCGATAACAACTTTCGTAGGTGCTAAAACCAGCATGATCAAGGGTAATATCTTCAGCAGGTACACCTCGTTCTGTGGCGTAACGCTGCATCACTGTCACTTCATCGTAGTCATCGCTGCTATTGTCACCAGTCATCAATAGTTTTTGCACTCGCCCCAATTTGTAAAGTTCAACAGCAGCTGTGATGCGATCGCTTAACATCGGTGATGGCGTACCGTCTGGGTAAACTCCTGCACCTAAGACAATAGCAATACGCTGTGCTGGAATATCAGTAGGTTTTATGTAGCGGTAATTACTAGTAACTGCCTTGATGTAAAAGTTTAACCCCAGAGCAGTTATGATTGCGCCTAATGGCAGTAACCAAAATAGAAATCGCCAATGAAGCAAAAACCATTTAGATAGCATATTTTTGCATTGTCAAAATAATTCTGTTTTAACGGACTTCAGCTATGAGTCAGAAATTTAAATCCCTGGCTTCACCGCAGCAGGTGTTTGCACATTAACTTTCAACCGCTTAAACATTGCTTCCCTTCCTTGCATTGCCAAGGTATCATCTAAAGGTGATAGCGTGATCGCTTGTTGATACTTTAATCGCAATGCAGTTTGAATTAACCAATCTGCTACAAAAGGATTTTTTGGCAACAACGGCCCGTGAGAATAGGTAGCGATCGCATTCTGATAAAATACTCCTTCTGTACCATCTTCACCATTGTTGCCTAAGCCGTAAACCACGCGTCCTAATGCTTCGACTTTTCCTAATTTGGTGCGCCCACCGTGATTTTCAAATCCAATCAGATAAGGTGTAGCACCGCCTAACATCTCTTTTAAATCTTGGGCTAGAAGAGAAGCTGTCACTTCCACAACCAAATTTCCAATACAGCGCCGGACATTTTCTCCTGGATGTACCGATACAATATCTAATATTCCCAAACCTTGAATGCGTTGTCCAAAGCCTGGTTCGTAATAGTGTCCTAGTAATTGGGGCGAGCCGCAAGTAAACACGCCAGGAGTACCATTTTCTATTTTCTCCCGCATTGCTTCTGCTTTTGCACCTTGCAAGTCGCGCATGACAATTTCTTGTTGGCGATCTTGTGCGCCACCACCAACTATTAAATCTACCGAACGTATATCAGCTGCTGTAGCGTTCCGATCCAAAGGCAGCACCTTAACATTATATCCGCGCCACAGACAACGGCGTTCTAGAACGATGACATTACCGCGATCGCCATAAGTACTCATTAAGGTTGGATATAACCATCCAATAATTAATTCCATTTGCTGATTACTCATAACTCCTCACTATTCATAAACTTTTATAAAATAGAATTTTCAAATTTGCTCTCGTTTTACATCATAAAATAAACTTTATTTTTCCTTGATTAGATAGACATTATTTAACGTAAGATACTTGTATCTATAAATTTAAAGCTGAGAAGCATTTTACCTTCTACTATCTGCCGTCTACCATTTGCCTTTTTCGATTTAACTCTTTTCTTTGTCCTTTGTCATTGAATAGCTACCCATAGTTAAATTTCATCAAAAATAAAGAAACCCTAATATTTATAGTTTGTGTTTTTGAGAAAGTATGTCAGTATAAGTAAAACTCTTTCTGTGTATATATAAACTACAGATAGCAGTAGATTGATTTTACTACCAGGGGATTTCACATGGATTGTAAAACTGCAACATTGGTTTACCAAAGTGAGAATCATCTAGAAAAAATTCGAGAGATATTTCCGCAAGCGTGGACATTTTTAGAGGAAGTATCTTGGGCATACGTTCAGAACAAGTTGGATAAATTCGATGCTGCTGTTAAGGAAATAGTTGGGAAAACTCCTTTTAAATTTAGAATGGTTCACCGTGATGATCGCGATCAACTGACAAAAGACCTTTCTGATTTATTAGGAGATATTACCTCAAGATTGCTGCTAGAAAAGCATTTTTCTAAATTAGTTGGTCAACCAGTATTTTTTAGTACAATTTGTTGTAACAGTCATCTAACTTCTGACCATGAATTAACTTTAGAAGAAGTTTTACCATTACAGCGTGCAGCAGTGAAATTGCAATAATAATTGGTTAGTAGGTAGTAGGGGCGGGTTTAGAAGATAAATCATCGGTTTTAGCCCAAAGTTAATCAACGCAACCCGCCCACACAGTAGTTAATAGTTTATTACCCACTATCCACGATCCACTAACTACTATCCATAAAATGATTTAACGAATTTTCCTACCTATTAGAGCCTCTCGCACATCTAACATGGCTGTGTAGGTAGGTAAGATGTGTAAAGTTTCGTTAACTGGCGTATGTTGTAGGGCGATCGCTAGAGCTTGGCGTAAATCTTCTTCGACAATCAAATTGAAATTACTATCGGCAGTGTTTTGGCTGTAATGTAGACGTAGCGACATATCGTAGACGCGATCGCCACTAACTACTAAAGTTCCTCCCCGTTCGACTAATTTTTCTGTATCTACATCCCAGATCCAAGATACGTCTTCTCCATCTTGAATGCGATCATTTAATACTAGAAGTGTTGTTTTATCGTTGCTTTGGGTGACTACTCTAATTGTTTCATTGGTACCTACAGGATTTTTTGATAATAAAATCCGTACCTGCTTACCGTTAATTTTTAACTCTTCAGCACGACCAAAAGCTGGTTGGAAATTTGGTATAGTTTCACGGATAGTAGCTTCATTAATTCCTAATTCTATGGCAGCAGTAGCAGCTGCTAAAGTATTGTATTTGTTATACAAGCCAATGAGAATTTGCGGCCATGTGGCACTATCAAGAGTTGGTTGGCTTCTAGTAAAGCCACAACTCGGACAGGTATACTCACCCATATGAGACAAATAAACACCTTTGTAATTTAAGGCGTATCCACATTGGGGACAGTAGATAGAATCAACAGCATGGGGAATTGCTTCTAAATAATGTTCTGGTTCATTTAAACCAAAGAAAGAAACTCGCTGCTGGGATAACTGCTGCCCAAGATGGCAAATTGTCGGATCGTCTGCATTAGCAACAATGATAGTTTCAGGAGGGAGAGTCGCGATCGCACGTCCCCAGCGCTTACTGATTGTGTCTACTTCTCCATACCTATCTAGTTGATCGCGAAACAAGTTTAAACAGAGAATAAGCTTGGGTTGAATTGGTGCCAATACTCTTGGCAAGATATTTTCATCAACTTCTAAAATGGCGTAATCTACATTCAGCTTTCCTATCAAGTTGGTACTTTCCATCAACGCTGTCATTAAGCCATTTTCTAGATTCGCACCTGTGGCATTGTGAGCAACACGATAGCCTTGGCGTTCCAATATCTCGCGCAAAAACAGCGATGTAGTAGTTTTACCGTTAGTACCAGCAACGAGAATGATTCCGTTTTTAGTTTGCTGACTTAATAATTGCAACAGACGTGGCTCTATGCGACGCGCGATCAAACCAGGTAAAACTGACGCCGCACCCAAACGTAGCGATCGCACCATTAGAGTTACACTTTTAGCTACCGACACAGCCAAGCCAAGCCGGAGTTTATCTATAAATTGAATTTTTTTTTCCACATCAGTACCCTAGTGCTTTGGTGATTGCTAATTTACAACTGATAGCTACCAATTTAATTTTGTGAGTTTAGCGAATCCTTAGTAAAAAAGCCAGTCATAAGAGGATAAAAACCAAAGATGAGATGTGCTTGTGAAAACACAAAGAGAAATCAGGCAAAAAAGACGAAAGAATTAAGTCTGATTCACAATTCCCGGTGTCACCTTGCCTCCTGTCTCCCGTTTCATTCTCGCCTAGTTTACCTTTTCGAGAGATAATCCCCTAAGAGGCGTTATCTTAAAAATTGATGGCAGACGTCATCAAATATTTACATCGTCTGCTGAGTTCAGTAAAAACTTACAAAGAAATAAAAATTTAAAGGTTCCTTTTGATGAAAGGCATAAAGTTGCAATTTTTACCCAAAAATGTTCTGAACTGGCGACGCATTTTGTCTGGATGCTTGTTACTTGTGTGCCTGTTCATCCTTAGCACCACACCAGTATTAGCTGGTATTAAAGATGACAGATATGACGGAAATATTTTCGTGGTTTATGCTGGTAATGGTTCATTGGTTCCCCCGAAAGCCACACTAGCAACCGCACTAAAAGAGCATAAACCCGCACTGTTAGTTTTTTATGTGGATGACAGCAGTGATTGCAAAGAATATGCAATCGTTGTTTCTAAACTACAAGCTTTTTATGGCGGAGTAGCAGAGATTATCCCGATCAACGTGGATACAATTATACCCAAACAAAGTTATGAACCGACAGAACCTGGTTATTACTACTCAGGCAAAGTTCCCCAAGTATTAGTGTTTAATCAATCAGGACAGGTAGTCTTGAATGAAAAGGGGCAAGTACCATTTGAACAAGTAGACGATCAGTTCAGACAACTGTTTGATTTGTTACCACGTACCGAATCAGTAGAATTAAAACGTCGTTCCTTTAATGAATTAAATAGTGAGCTAACTCAGTAATTTTTGGGGCAGGCAGATTTCGTCTGCCTTATTTTTTAGTTGAATTTGATACTAAATTTTAAATAAACGTAATGGAGAATATCTAAACAAGATAGGAGGGTAAACGACTAACAATCAACAAACGATAAATAATCAATGGCCAATGACTTAGAGAGTGTGTTCTGATGTCAAAGGTTTATACTACAGAGGAGCTAATCAAAATTTTGTCAGTAGAACGCCAGGCATGCTTAAAAGGCGATCGCTTGAAGTTAGAGATCAAAGTCTCTGGCAATCCTGTAATTGACCAGTTTATCAGAACCGATGGGCTGCAAAAATTTACTGCCTATCAAGATTTTAAAGCTGCTATTCACGATTATCAAAGGAAATATCAAGTTTCTGGCATTGTCTGGCGTGAGGTGACAGTCAAAGGTAAAACCTTACGCTATCCAGAAGTAGATTCTCAGTTAATTGCTTTATCTGATGATTTGGATATACTCAAGGCTGCTAAAAATTCTGTTTTAGAATTTTGGGATACAGTCACTGTCGAGATGGACTTATATTTAAGTGTTAATCATGGTAAACAATATCAACAGATTATAAAAGTTGATGTTGATAGAATCGCCCACAGAACAGAATGGGCTAGTTTATGTTCTTTTGAAAAATCCCACTTTTTGGAAATAGTTTTACAAATGGGGTGGGGGCAACCAGAAGAAGCCTGTTACAAAAGAGGATTTCCAGCATCTGGTAGTGAATTCATCCATGCTGTCAATCCTGGTAATTCTCCAATTGGGTAGTGTCAACCAAATTGTCAAAAGTATCTTCAAAGCAGTGCCAAAAATTTCAGCCTTATTAGTAGTTTTAAATTAATGATGTGGGAGTTATACCAGTTCTCTAAATTAAAGCTACAAATCATCTACCCCGCTCTCTATTCAAAAGCTTGCAAATTTGTAGCCACTTGAAAGTGAAATAGTATTACGGAGAGAGTAGGAGAAAAAGTTTTCTCTCACCTCCTCTGTTTACCCATCTCCAAGTTACCCTACTTTGGTTGACAATAAATTTTGGATGTTAAACAGAGATTATCCCCGATTTTTAATCAACATTACTTGTACAACTTGTGTGGCAATCTCAGTAGTGATGCCCAGAGCTTGATACAAATCGTTCAAGAATTCCTGTTCTTCTTGAGTCACGATTCCATCTGCTAATACCAAATCAGCACTTACTGCAAAAACTGCTTCCCGCAATTCATGAGGCAAAGACTCTTTGGCAGTATTGAACAAAGCATTAATACCTTCACGCCTCAAAACAACGAGGAGTGTCTCAAGCATCTCGCTCATCATCTCATCGGAGTAACTTCTGAATAGCTTGATCCGAGATAGTGTAGATAAGATAGCACGTGCCTCCTCTTGGGAAGGATAACCATCTGAGGCAGTTGTAGCCAGGGTAATAGCAGTAAAAGCTTCTTCTGGACTTAGTCCGTTTTCAAGTAAGCTTTTGATGCCAGACATCTTGTCGAGTGAATCCATTGTAGTTTGCTCCGTTAATAACGTCTCCATAGCGGTAAAACTACTGATGTCTTCCTGACATTCTGGTAAATAATACAACGCTTTGAGACTTTCAGTATTTAGTGTTCCCAGGTTTGTCGCCTAGCAAACAGAAGCACTCAATGGTTTCCAACAATATGTTAATTTTTTGGCTTACAGTTAACGGAGCTGCTTGGGAGAGGTTTGACGAACACCTGTTCTTTCCATTGTTTCAATAACTGCTAAACCAATACCGGAAGCTGCAATTAGCATAACTGCTGATATTAAAAAGGCATTGACAAGCATCCGGAGGGCATCGTCGAAGAAAATGTAGGTAGTCATAGCTTGCTCTTCTGAACTCGATTTTGCTAGTACTATTTATCTCTCCACACCCTAATAGCTGTTTTTCGCTCTTTAAAGTACTAGCATATGCATCTTAACAAAACTTTAGGTCTTTAGCGAGATGGCGAGAACTTTTTCTTTTGAAAGATTAGACAAGCTATTGCTAATCTTTTGTAAAGTTCTACATAAAAGTTAGAGGTATAGTAAAAAATAAACATCGTGTAAATTACTTAGGTTAATTTTGTGGCTACTAGTAAATTTAGATACATGTAAACAGTTCGACAAGATGATGTAATTTTGACAAGAGAGTTATTTATCTATTAGTTTTACTAGCTGTCTATAACTATATAAATAAGGAGAAGATAATTAATTTAATTCGGAAAACTTTGGGAAATTCACTGTTAATCTCTTGCGTAGCTTAGTTATTTATAAAACATTTATAAAAATGAATTATTGATAAAATATTTTGCTCCTGAAATAAATATAATGTACTAATTCTATTGAAATTTTGAAAAAAATATTACACTTCTAATAGTGATATACTGAAATTTAAGACTTCAACACAAAACTCCCAAATCAGACAATCAGAGAAGAAAGCTGGAGTGGCTCTAGTGGAACATTTCTTCACAAAATCTACAACTATAGCTGTTGTCAGTTAAACTAAACACCGTTCGATTGTCGCCATAACTGATCGCGAAAGTGCTTCTAAATCGTAGCCACCTTCTAATCCAAACAGAATTTTCCGAGTAATTCCCAAACAATAATCGGTGAATAAACCGTAATCTTGTGGTTGCAAATTAATCATTGCTAGTGGATCGGCAGCATTGGCATCGTAACCAGCACTAACAATCAACAAATCAGGCTGAAAGTCTGCGAAAAAGGGTATTACTTTTTTTTCAAACACAGGCTGATATATACCTATATCGCTGCCAGGAGGGATGGGTAAATTCAAGACGTTATTATGAAAGCCTCTTTCTGAAACTTTGCCGGTACCTGGATAGCAGGGATACTGATGCATCGAGCAATAAGCTATTTGGGAATTAGTTTCTACAATTGCTTGGGTACCATTACCGTGATGCACATCCCAATCTAAAATAGCCACTCGGTTAATGCCTGGTTGTGTTAAGGCATGTAAAGCAGCGATCGCCGCATTGGCAAATAAGCAAAACCCCATTCCGTAATCTTTTTCAGCATGATGTCCCGGTGGACGCGCCATTACAAAGGCTGGATTGCCAGTTTCTAATACAATATCAACTCCATCCAACCAGGCACTTACTGCTAATAATGCAACATCATAGCTACGGGGAGAAACGGCTGTGTCTGTATCCAAAAAACCACCACCACTAGAGGCGATTTCTTGAACTTTTTGAATGTAGTTTTGGCTGTGTACCTCTAAAAGCAAAGGCATCAGTAGACGCTTGTCAACTGGTGTGGGCGATCGCCACTCAATTTCAGAAGCAAACACCGCTGCTTTTAGTGCGGTGGTAATAGCACTCAAACGCTCTGGTTTTTCTGGATGGAGGTATCCAGTTTTGTGTTCCAGAAATTCATCAGAATAGATGACTGGCAACATACTTCTAGATATCTTCGTCTTGAAACTACATGAAGTCTGTTTAAAACACGGTCAGAAAACAGTATTTTTATACTTGATTATGCCCAAATTAGACGTGAAATACTGTTTTGAAAATAGAGACGCTTAGACTAGCGAGGTTAGAAAAAGAGGGTTCTATTAACTTGGTATGAAATTTCTGATCATGAGCATCTCGCTTGAAAATTAATGATTGATGATATGAGTTTTCAATTATACCTCAAAACCCTAGTTTGCTGGGAAATAGATGATATGCAAAGCATATTTACAGTTTTATGAATCAATCAGTTGATTTATATATTTTTGTGTAGTATCTATCCTGGATACAGAATCTCAAATGACAAATATTATACCCCTCAGTTCTAGAAAAAGTTTTGTAATGGCAAATAATTGATTTACGCAATATTCATAAAATTCTCAGTATCTCTTCGGAAGTGAGACGTTAGATTAAAAAAATAGTTTAACGGAAAATATCGCTAACTTTCTGTATCTAAAAAGAAGCAAATTTGTTAAAAATCTACCATTAAACGGCTTTTATGCTAGGCAGATACCGGACATCTAGTGTCCGTCGCTTATTGAAATTATTATTTTTGTTCTTTTTTACATCCAGCTTATGTCTGGTAAATTTACCGTTACCGCGTTGGCAAGGAAGATACGAACTAGCTACAGCTCAATTAACACTTAAAAGTATGTCCCCTTACTTTTCTGATATGTCTGTGGATGCTAGCCAATTGTTAGAGCGAGGTAATCAACAATACGACAGGGAAAATTTCCCAGCTGCGATCGCAAATTGGGAGCAAGCGATCGCCTATTATCGTCGAACTAATCACTGGTTGAATGTAGGGCAAATACTAATTAAACAAGCTCAAGCATATAATAGTTTAGGACAACCAGAAAAGGCTATTATTCTGTCTGAAAGTGCTTTGCAGATTGCCCGTGTTTGCAATGACGATTCTTTAGAAGCGGCGGCTTTAGGTAGCCGAGGAGAAGCTTATCGGCTGCAAGGCGATTACAAGCAAGCGATTGTTGATCTAAAATCTAGCATTAAAATTGCTCAAGTTATTGATAATTCAACCTATTATGATTTTGCTTTAAATCAATTAGGAAGTACTTATATTAGTCTAGCTCTACTTAATTATAATCGTGCCTCTTCAGCTTTAGAAGCTGGCGATAATGACGAAGCCGATATTTTAACTAAACAAGCTGGAAAATATGATTTAGAAGCTTTAGAATATTTCAACAATAGTTTGAATATTGCCCGTAAAAAGCAAGATAGATTCCGTGAAATACATTTACTGCTCAATTCTATTCCTCCTGCATATCGGCTCAAAAAATCGAACTTGGCTATAGCTAAATTGAAACTGGCTTTACAACTATTAGAGCGTTTACCTAATTCACACCAGAAAGTATATGCTGCAATTGAATTAGCCCAACTTGTACAATCTCTTCCTTTTAGAAAAACTTCATTTTTAAATGAATGTCCAGCATCTCAAGGAGAACCACAAGCACTAGATTTACTTGCACAAGCTATCTCAATTTCTCAAAGTTCACACTATCAGCGTGCTTTGTCTTTTGCGTTAGGTTATCTTGCTCATATTTATGAATGTCGCCAAAATTATCAGCAAGCGTTAAATATAACTCAACAAGCACAACAAGCTGCAAAGACAAAATTGAACGCTCAAGATAGTTTATATTTATGGCAATGGCAAGCTGGAAGAATATTAAGAGCGCAACATCACCTAGTAGAAGCAATTGCTGCTTACGAACAAGCTATAGCTACTTTTAACAGCATTCACAATCCAATAGCGATTAATTATCCAAATTTACAAATCAATCACAACCACACGATAGAAAAAATCTATCGTGAGTTAATTGCACTCCGATTAAATTTAGAAGAAAATGAAATAAGTCCAATAGATAGTATTAATAATACTAGACATAATTTCTACTCTATACTCAACATTATTGACGCTTTAAAAATTAGAGAATTGCAAAATTATTTTAAACGAGATTCTCTTGTCAGAACACTTGGGCAAACAAAACTAGATCTAAAAATTAATAAAAAAACGGCAGTAATTTGGTCTATTGTCCAAGATGAGCGTACTGCAATTATAGTTTATCTACCGAACGGAGAAATTAAATTTAAATGGATACAACTCGATAGTCAAAGCCTAAAAGATGAAATCAACAAATTTCGGATCGGACTAGAGAAACGTAGCGACATAATTTACAATCGAGGTCAAGCCCAAAAGTTATATGACTTGATGATTCGTGCTTTTGAAAAAGATTTAGAGTCATTGCATATCAAAACTCTGGTTTTTATTCCGGATGGGCTTTTCCATAGTGTGCCAATAGGGGCTTTGCATAATGGCAAGCAGTTTTTAATTCAGAAGTATGCGATCGCAACTAGCTCTAGTTTTAGTCTGGCGCCTCCACTTCCCACCAAGCCTAAAAAATTACGAGTGCTAGCTGTAGGTTTAACCAAAGATGTGATTGTTGATAATCAAAAATATCAAGCTTTGATTAACGTCAAAGAAGAAATTAACCAGGTTATGAATATAATTCCAGATGGCAAGCTGTTTTTAAATGAGAATTTTACACGCGATCGCCTATATGCAGAAATACGCCAAGGTGTTTATCCAATTATTCATATTGCAACTCATGGCGAATTTAGCTTTATTCCTGAAGATACCTTTCTCGTGACTGGTGATCATGACAAACTTTCTGTCACTGACTTGTACAACATGATTCACAACACAGCGAGCAGCCATAATTCAGTGGATCTGTTGGTACTCAGCGCTTGTGAAACAGCTCGCGGAGGTAACACTACTAATCTTGGTTTAGCTAGCATAGCAGTATTAGCTGGCGTCAAAAGCAGTTTAGCTTCCTTATGGGCAGTAAACGATGCTGCAACCGTAACATTAATCACAAAATTTTACGAATACTGGCATCATCTTGGATTGAGTAAAGCAGAAGCTTTACAAAAAGCGCAACAAGATCTAATAGCTTTAGGAAAAAAATATGCTCATCCTTATTATTGGGCACCATTTATTATTTCAGGTAATTGGCTTTAAACACCCTTAATAGCCATTGATAAGGAGAACATTTTTACATCTTTTCTATTTCCTCCTGTCTTTTGCTTTAATCTATGTAAAGCCAATGTATTGATAACCACCACTTTACCTTGAGTTTTGGTATTTTCAAAAAGGGGAAACAGCTCTATACGGAGTTTTCCTCCATTATCAGCGGTACGCTTTCCCACAAGGTAGGCACAACCGTGGAAAAGGGAAATCGATATGAATCAAAACCAATTTCCAGAAGATTTTTGCTGGGGCGTTGCGACTGCTGCTTATCAAATTGAAGGAGCGATCGCAGAGGGAGGGCGTAAACCTAGTGTGTGGGATACTTTTAGCGCGACACCCGGAAGAGTTGTAAACGGCGATACTGGCGAGTTTGCTTGCGATCATTACCATCGCTATGAAACAGACATACAGTTGATGGTTAAACTAGGTATTAAAAACTATCGTTTTAGTATCGCTTGGCCTCGTATAATTCCTGATGGTCGTGGTAAAGTCAATGAAGAAGGTGTTAATTTTTACAAGCGCTTGGTAGATTGCCTACTCGAAGCAGGCATTACACCCCACGCTACCTTATTTCATTGGGATAGCCCTCAAGCCCTGGAAGATTTGTATGGCTCTTGGCAAAGTCGGCAGATGGCTTTTGATTTTGCTGATTACGTGAGTGCAGTTGTTAATCGATTGGGCGATCGCATTACTCACTGGATGACAATCAACGAAATTCCTTGTTTTACTCACATGGGCTATGGAGTAGAAGCCAATCCTCCCCATGCTCCAGGTACACGTGTTAATAGTCAAAAGGAAGTTTGGCAGACTTCTCATCACGCTTTACTTGCCCACGGTTTAGGCTGCCAAGCGATCCGTGCTGCTTCACCCACCCCTTGCCACGTGGCATTGGTAGATAACTTCGGCGTTACAGTTCCAATTAATGAGTCGGTTGATAATATCACGGCAGCAAAAAAAGCCCTCCATACCTGTTTCCAAAATGGAGGTATTATTTTTCCCGTTCTTACAGGTGACTACAGCCCAGTCATGCTTGAAGAGTTAGGAAAAGATGCCCCTGATATTAAGTCTGGCGATTTGGAAATCATTCACCAGCCCCTTGATGCTCTTGGTTTAAATATTTACACAGGCACTTATGTTCGTGCTGTTGATAATGAAAGAGGATACGAATTGCTCGATTTGCCTAAAGGCTATCCGCGTATGCATATGCCTTGGCTCAATATATTACCTGAGAGTATTTACTGGGGTGTGCGTCATGTCAATGAAACTTTAGGACAAAGAAACTTACCTGTATTTATCACTGAAAATGGCTGTGCCGCAGAAGATGAAGTCAATGCAAAAGGTGAAGTTATTGATAGCGATCGCATTATGTACTTGCGGCAGTATCTAAAGTCAGCTAGCCGAGCAATTAGTGAAGGCTATTCTTTAAAAGGATACTTCGTTTGGACTCTGATGGATAACTTTGAGTGGGCATGGGGCTACTCCCGGCGCTTTGGAATTATATACACAGACTACAGCACACAAAATCGCATCCCCAAAGCCAGTTTTGATTGGTATGCAGAGTGCATCCGTCAACGCAGAGTAGTTTGAGGTGGGTATCGGGATTAGGTACACAAGAGGACGATGATTGGTTCAACAGTTACTCTCAAGCTCCTCTTAGCAGTAATGATTTCTCCTACACTAGCCTAATTTTCTCCAAGGTATTTAGGAAACTCACTCCAAGTTAGATCAAAAATAAATTTTTCGCTCCTAGAACTTTTATTCCTCACAATTTTCTTAGGTTTTTCTGCTATTACTAAGATATAGTTAAGTGTGTCAACTCAAGCAAAAGTCTAGTGACTCTCTTGAGGTAGTTTCCTCAGGGTAGGATGAAGTACAAAGATAAAAACTTTCATCCTTGAATATTGTTTTGACTGTTAATTCCCCACGAAATAATTAGGGGGTAAACAAATGAATCAGGTATTGGTTGCTGTTATTAATGGAACCAGAGCAAGATTTTTGACTTTAGAACAGCCGGAATTACCGGAATATGAATCTGGCCCCAATTTAGTTGAACATAAAAGTTTATTCAATCCAGTTAAGGAATTACAGGGTAAGGAACTTTGGGCAAGTGTTAAAACTGGACGTAATCAAGGACAAGGTAGCCAAGCTCATGCTTATGATGATGGGCGTCAAGAGCATCTAAATGAATTTGAACGGCGCTTTGCTGGGGCGATCGCTAATGAAATTGCCAATATAAATAAGAGCAAGCGTATCCAGAGATTGCTTTTGATTGCAGAACCACATATTTTAGGAGTTCTGCGGGAGGTAGTGGCTCCTTTACTACCTAAAAATTTGCAAATCCAAGACTTAGCAAAGGATTTGTGTAAACTCAAGTCTAAAGATATCTATGAATATCTGGCTAATAAAAATCTCCTACCTACTCGTAGATAAACCTCAAGAATAGGGAGGAGATTAAAAGCTAGAGATTGGGAGGTACCATATACATACATCTCCATAAATCTCTAGTTAGTCTGTAAAACTCCTAAAAAAACAAAGCCTGCCCCTGGCAGGCTAGACACTAATTTTTTTGTATTTATCTTGCCCAGGCGGGCTTTGCTATTTCCCCCCAAGCTAAAGCTTGGGGGGAAATATTAATTAGAAATTGTAGCCAATTCCTAACAAAAGTCCTACATCTGCACCATCGACAAAAGCGGCATTTACAGCAGCGTTAACTGTAAATTGACGGCTCAAAGGATAATCTAAACCACCAGTGAGTAGAAAACTAACGTCACTATTATCACCAGTCCCAATTGACACACCTGCACCTATGTAAGGAGAAACAGGAAAACTTCCTCCACCAACGGGATTGTTTACTCCTCGGAAGGCAAAATCATATGTAATGGGAACTAAAAAGATGGTGTCGTCTCCAATAATTGCACCCGGACGAATAGAAAAGTTATTGAAAACACTGAATTTGCTAGTTACTGCAAAGTTACCACTACCAAGAGCTGTATTACCACCAAAACCAATGTTGCCACCAACTGCGACATAATTTCTGCCACGACGGGCGGTTTCAACTTCTTGTTCGGGATCTAGGGAAACATTAGGTGGTACCAAAACTCTGTCAACTGCGTAAACAACACCATTGCTTGCTTGAACGCTCGCTTGAACTGTCGCATCATTGACTACAACTTGATTGCTAGCAGGATCTACTTTAACGTTGACAGTTCTTTCCTCTAAGGTTTGCAGTTCACCAGAGGCAATTTCATTCGGAGTTACCTGATTGGGAACAACATGATATCTTAGAATACTAAGCAGTTTTTCTTTGTTTTCAGGCTGTTGCAATCTTTGCAGAGTCTCTGGTGGTAAGGCTGCAAATGCTTGATCTGTTGGAGCAAAAAGTGTGTAAGGGCCTGGTTGTTTCAGAGCTTCCTCTAAACCTGCTGTTCTAACTAAAGAAAGCAAAGTTGTAAAGTTGTTACTAGACTCAGCCAAGGAAAGAATATCGGTTGTAGCTTGTTGAGTACTACCAGGGCCACCCACAATATAGTTAGCAGCTGCAACGTTGGTAGGTATTGCAGGTACTTGTCCTAGTCTCACTAAAGCTTGGTACAAATGTGCCGCAGCTTCTGCGCGGGTTAAAGCTCTGTCTGGGCTAAGTGTTTTAATATCGGGATAATTGACAACAAGATTTGCCTGAGTTGCGGCTGCTACTTGGTTAATAGCATAGGTTGGGATTTGTCCAGCATCTGTAAAGTTGCTAGCAAGAATATTTTCCGCAGAGTCAGTGGGAGTTAAATTCAGTCCGTTAGCTATGGCAGCGATCGCCTGAACTTTAGGAATCTGTTGATTTGGCAGAAACAAGTTATTGGGATAACCAGCCATAAACCCAGATTCATAAGCTTCCTGAATTGCAGAAGCCGCCCAAAAGCCAGCAGGAACATCTTTAAACCCACCCGGAGGTAGCTGCCGAACTAAACTTTGACTAAAAGCTTTTTGAATCATGGCTGCAAATTCAGCTCTAGTCACAGCTTGTTCCGGTCTAAATGTACCATCAGGGAAACCAGCAATTATGTTTCTTGCAGCTAAACCCTGAATAAATGGCAATGCCCAGTAATCTGCTTGCACGTCAGGAAAGTTGACAACTGCGGGTGCGGGGGCTTGCTCTGGAGTTTGAGTCGGAACTTGCTCTGGAGTTTGGGTAGGAACCTGATCCGGAGTTTGAGTCGGAACTTGAGCCAAACTTGGAGCAGAAATCACTACTGGAGCAGCACTGACTCCAACAGCTAGCAAAGCGGTACTTGTCAATGACAAACCAAATAAACTACGCATGAACGTTCACTCCTAAACAAGCAGGTTTATTTTTTAACCAAGCTTTTCTTTCGATTCACCAAAGAAAAAAGATATTCTTTTTTGCTTAGAGATGATATCAATTGGATTTGGATTTTGTAAATCTATCTTAAGAATTCAATTTCAATTCTCATGTAAAAACATTTACTCATTACATGGATAATTTTAATTTTAAAATCAAATGCCTATAAATACATAAATTATAATTATTGCTTTTATTGATGTATCTTGAACCTACGTGAAACAAACAAGTCCAATGATTATGAAATTTGACCTCTAGGATTGAGTTTTGACAATTACCCTTTTGAGGACAATAGATTTAAGCATAGATTTTTAACTACTTATCCAGAGCAACCTGGATAAATTTGCGTAATCAATGCTTTACAAACACCTAATTTCTTGATTAATGCGAATATATCTAGATTAAATGATACCAGTTTGTGTGCCTAAGAGACATCTATCAAAAGCTAGGACGAGATATCTACCGAAAGCCAGGGTTGTTAGATGATAAATGTTTGATATGCTGCTAATAAGGTAGTATTAAGCTTACTGAGACTAAATCGTCACAAAAAATTACAACTCATTTACTAGAAAGGAATGATGGGGAAGCCTGTATATATTTGTATTGATATAATTTCTCTTTAAATCCACTCACACTCAAACTGAGTAGCTTTGATAGCATGGGTTTAGCAAATTAAATTATTGCTTTCTCATCTTCTATGAATTTGCTCTGTAAGCAAAAACAAAATTATTACTAATCTATTATGTAAATTAACTGATTTTCGATAATTGCTTTCGTCAAGATAGAGAACTTTAATGTCTATTTATTTACTCAATATTACATATGTAGACTTGGTCTTATGGTGCTTTCAAGTCACTTTAAATAATAATCAGAAAGTCTGATGTAAATACAATAACAAAACTTATAGTAACTTTTCATACCTTCTGAACGACAACTGATGCGGGAGCGGAAATTGCTACCAATAATCTTCACAATTTCCTCACATTTTTTTGATAAGTTGAAAATACAATCCAAATATATTCTATATATCATACCAGGTATGAGGGAGCTGAGTTATGTTTGATACTGTTGTTAAATACGATATAGAAGTTATAAAGGAAGAGGCCCGTGAATTGGTTAAAAAGGGACTTGTTCAACGTAACCAGCCTATATACGCTCTTTGCAAATACATTCCTGGTCGTGATTGGGTATGTGTAGAGCTTGAACTCGAAAAAAATGAATTTTTACTCAGGGATAAAATTATTGATTTACTGGGTCGTGAAGACTGGTCTGAAGATTGATGTGAAATACGGAAGTTAAATCAAAACTTGGTGTAAAATACAACAACTTAAAATCTTATATCAACAATCATCACATTTATTTTTGTTTACCAGGTAAAAGGCAGAAAAAAGTCTGTAAACGCGGCAGATGTGCTAAACGGGGAGGGATATGTCCGTTGATACCTTTACCAGGGAGAGTATGCGGCTTTCCGTAGGAGTTGGTGATATCAGCAAAAGCAAACTTCAGTTAAGTAAAACAACCAAATTAAATTTAGAACACCCTCCATAAAATCCTCGATTTTTCTGAAACGTCGAGGATCTATATTTTTAGCTTATTTACCTTGACTTAGAGATTATTTATAAAGTAACCCTTAAATTGTAGGGGAGCGAGTGCGTTGCGCGGGTTCCCCACCGCACTGGCTCTCCTACTTAATATTAACTTTATAAATAGCCTCTTACCTAGCATCAAAGTCATTCAAAGATTTTGTCAGCCAAGATTTATATACTTGTTGGTTTAAGCTATTAACTTACAGGAAATGTAACATGAGGCTTTTCTTGGTTTTGAAGCTTGTTCATTAGCTTTTCTATCATTATCTGCCGTAAAAAACTGGAGTTTTCTCTACTTAGTACTGGCATTTCTTGCCAACAATGTCGGCAAAACCAATAAAATTCAGAACCACGTATATGTAGTAAAAGAGGACTGGAACAGCAAGGACAGTAATTCATAATATTTTCTAAAGATTTTGATCCTAAATGAGAAGATTGTAATTGTTGACCGTCAATTCGTCATTCCATTAGGAATGTTATGTTTAGTTGGTTATGCTTTCATAATAATTACCAATTGTGAGGAACTTGTGAGTAAAATTTAAGAGTTCGCTAATTCGCGTAATATATATACATAATTATTATTGCAATCACTGCAATAGGAAAAAGTCAAAATTAAGGATTAGTCCCTAGTACCCAGCCCCTACTATCCTCACAAGTTCCTCAAATTGACTTCCTATAAACATAAGTGTGGGACGAGCCGAGCAAATTCACTCACTCCAATTCCCAATCAAGTAGCTTTATGTAAGGAAGCTCAAATATGCCAGAAATACTAGTTAGTCAACAATCCGTTAGCACAGTTGCTCAACAAAAAGCTCTGGTGTTACCTCTAAGTGAAGTTGGCATCGCAGATATTTCTTTTGTTGGAGGAAAGAATGCTTCTTTAGGAGAAATGATTCAGCAACTGAAGCCTAAAGGAGTAAAAGTTCCCAATGGCTTTGCTACGACTGCTTATGCTTACCGCTACTTTATTGAGGTGGCAGGGATAGAAGCGAAATTGCGCGAGATTTGTGCAGATTTAGATGTAGAAGATGTTAACAATCTACGCCAACGAGGCAAACAAGCCCGATATTTAATGTTGCAAACATCATTTCCAGAGGAATTGCAACAAGCGATCGCTCAAGCTTATCAAAATCTCTGCCAGCAATATGGTGCAGATACCGATGTTGCCGTTCGTTCTAGCGCTACCGCCGAAGATTTACCAGATGCTAGCTTTGCTGGGCAACAAGAAACTTATCTAAACGTTCACGGATTGGCATCTGTGCTAGAAGCTTGCCACAAATGCTTTGCTTCCATTTTTACCGATCGCGCTATTTCTTACCGTCAAATTAAAGGTTTCGATCACTTCAACATCGCCCTTTCGGTAGGCGTGCAAAAAATGGTGCGTTCTGACTTAGCAGCTTCTGGTGTTATGTTCTCTATCGATACCGAGTCAGGATTTAAAGATGCTGCCTTAATTACCGCCGCTTATGGCTTAGGTGAAAATGTTGTCCAAGGAGCAGTAAACCCAGATGAATATTTAGTATTCAAACCCACTCTAAAACAAGGGTTCCGCCCAATTTTAGCCAAGCGCTTAGGTACAAAAGAAATTAAAATGGTCTATGATGTGGGCGGTTCAAAGTTAACGAAAAACGTTCCAGTTGCAGCCAGCGATAGACAGCTATTTGCTCTGAACGACCAAGAAATTTTACAACTAGCACAATGGGCTTGCATTATAGAAGAACACTATTCACAAGTACGTGGTGTCTACACGCCAATGGATATCGAATGGGCGAAAGATGGCATCACTGATGAATTATTGATCGTCCAAGCACGCCCAGAAACAGTACAGTCTCAAAAGGTGCAGAATGTTTTGCGCACGTATCGCCTTTTGGAAGAGGATACGGAGATGAAAAAACACGGAGACGCGGAGAGTAAAAATGTCACCGCTTCACCGCGTCCTCTTTTCCCCGCGTCAGCAAAATTTCCCATAGTAACTGGGCGCAGCGTCGGAGAGATGATCGGACAAGGCAAAGCTAGAGTTATCCCAGATGTGCATCAAATTCATCAGTTTCAAGCAGGTGAAGTGCTAGTGACAAATCGCACCGATCCCGACTGGGAACCGATCATGAAAAAAGCCAGTGCGATTGTAACCAACTCTGGTGGACGTACCTGCCACGCCGCAATTATTGCCAGAGAATTAGGAATACCTGCTATTGTCGGTTGCGGTAATGCTACCACTGCTATTAAAACAGGACAAGAAATCACTATTTCTTGTGCAGAAGGCGAAACCGGAAAAGTGTACCAAGGTTTATTGCCTTACGAAGTGCAAGAAATACCCCTAGAACAATTACCTCGTACCCGCACTCAAATCATGATGAATGTGGGCAACCCAGAAGAAGCATTTAGCTACGCAGCTATTCCCAATGATGGTGTTGGGCTGGCACGAATGGAATTTATCATCGCCAATCAGATCAAGGCGCATCCTCTGGCACTACTTCATTTTGATGAACTAGATGATGAACTTGCAAAATACAAAATAGCGGAATTAACTGCTCAATATGAAAACAAGGCAGAATTCTTCGTAGATAAGTTAGCCCAAGGTATTGCTATTATTGCCGCCGCATTTTATCCCAAGCCTGTTATTGTCCGTCTGAGTGACTTTAAGAGTAATGAATACGCTAATCTTTTGGGCGGTAAAAAATTTGAACCTAAAGAAGAAAACCCAATGATTGGTTGGCGGGGTGCTTCTCGCTACTACGATCCACGTTACAGTGAAGGCTTTGCTCTCGAATGTGAGGCGATGAAACGAGTCCGTAATGAAATGGGTTTAACCAACGTCATTTTAATGGTTCCCTTCTGCCGAACTCCTGAAGAAGGTAGACGTGTCTTGGCTGAAATGGCGAAAAATGGTTTAGTGCGCGGCGAAAATGATTTGCAAGTCTATGTAATGTGCGAGTTACCCAGCAATGTTCTACTAGCAGATCAGTTTAGTGAAGTGTTTGATGGGTTCTCAATTGGGTCTAACGATCTGACACAATTGACGCTAGGACTAGATCGAGATTCAGGATTAGTTGCCCATTTGTTTGATGAACGTAATGAAGCAGTAATGCGAACGATTACCCAAGCGATCGCTACTGCCAAAAAATACCACCGCAAAATAGGCATCTGCGGACAAGCACCCAGTGACTATCCCGAATTTGCCCGATTTCTTGTCACACAAGGAATCGACTCTATCAGTCTCAACCCTGACTCTGTGCTTAAGACTCTCTTAGAAGTTGCTACCACAGAGCAAGATAGTTAATGGTTAATAGTTAATATTTAATGGAAGACTGGCAATTAACTACTAACCACTAATGTACAGATGCGATTAGTCGCGTCTGTACTAATTATTAATTAAGGACTAAATACTATGTTTCACAAAATATTAGTTGCTATAGACAATTCGGCGATTGGACAACATGTGTTTGATGAAGCCCTAAATTTGGCACAACAAGTTAGCGGAAATTTAATGTTGTTACACGTTCTCGATCCTTTTGATGATCGCTCCCCAAGTTCTATAGCTTTCCAAACAAATAGCCTCTATCCATCTTATCAAGCCGAAGCGATGAACTATTATATGGGACAGTGGGAGGCACTCAAAAAAGAAGGAATTGAGTTTTTAAGACTGTTTTATGAACAAGCGATCGCAAAAGGCGTAGCAACTGAATTTAGCCAAAATTTTGGTGAACCAGGTCGAGTAATTTGTGAATTAGCTCGGAAGTGGCAAGCTGATTTAATTATAGTAGGTCGTCGAGGCCGTAGAGGCTTATCTGAGTTTTTTCTGGGTAGTGTCAGTAATTATGTTCTGCATCATGCTCCCTGCTCAGTTTTAACAGTACAAGGGCCACTTACTCCACAGTAGAGAACAAGGGGACAAGAGGACACGGGGAGGTGGAGACACAGGGACAAACCAACAAGGAGAGTAATAAACCAACATGAGTTCGACGAACTAAAAAATAGCAGGAGGTAGAGCGGGTAAGTGTTTGGGATAAATATCAAGTGAGGGTTTTTTAGGCAAATAGGTGTACGCAATTAACCTGCTATCAAATTGACCAAAAAATTGAAAACACTCCAATGCCCTTGAATGTTCTATTTGACACAGGTTTTTCAGGTTGTCGTTGACTGACTCAATCACCACACGCTTGCGTAAAAGAATTTTGTCTATCAACCGAACTAGGCGATTGCCAACTCGTAAGCAGATGTAGTGTATAAAACTCTTTAAACGTACGATACCCACTCCCATGAAAGGCGTTCGCGCAGCGTGTGCGAAGCACTCTCACTATTGTCATCACTTCACTTAGATACATCCGCGAACGACTACGACGTTCTCCAGGTATTGCTGGTAGCTTTTGTGTCAAGTCAAGCCGAGATACAATAGTTTCCATCGCTGAGACTATGCTTCTCAGCCTTTTTTTGTACCATTTTTAACCCGTCGAACTCACGTTAGTTTATATCGCGAACAGGAAGGGAGCTATTAAAATGAAGACAAAGATATTATTAACTGGTTTCTAAAATAGATAGTAGATGTAAATTCTGTTTTATGTGATCGCTTTGATAATTGTACCGAAATATACGCTAGATATTTCCGCAATTATAAAGCGTACTGCTTGTTTGAGCCACTCTTATCAGGAGAAGAGCTCTAGGTATTTTTAAATAGTTACTCAGCTACCTTGTCAAACTCAATGTAGAGGTGCTTCAATCCCCGTAAGAGTATGTTTGGCAAGTGCTGATAATCTCCTTGCGCTAGGCGAATGTTCTTGAGGCGTAGCAAAAGACGCTCAAAAGCAATCTGCATTTCCTTGCGCGCCAACATAGCGCCTAAGCAAAAATGGATACCATGCCCAAAGGCCAGATGACTACCTGAATTCTGACGGCACACGTCGAAACGCTCGCCGCCCTGAAATTTTGCCGGATCGCGGTTGGCAGCATCAAAGCGGATCATCACTAATGATCCAGCAGGGAGTTCAACATCTGCTAGTTTTGTATCTTGCTTGACGACTCGCCACATCCCTGCTGTAGGAGTTTCCATACGCAGGACTTCTTCAACAAAATTCTCAAGCTTGGAAAGATCTGTTTGTACCAGAGCCATTTGCTCTGGATTCTGGGCAAGCAGCAGTATACCACCCGCGATCGCATTAGTGATAGTTTCATTGCCTGCTACCAATAGTTGCTGAATTATACTGAGCAGTTCGGCGATGTCGAGCGATCGCGTCCCAGCCACCTCTGACTTTACTAAGTCAGTGATCAGGTCATCCTTAGGTTCTAATCGGCGTGACTCAATTACATCGTGGAAATAATGCTGGAAGTCAACGACATCCTTGGCACACTCTATCTCCTGCTCTTTAGAGATCATGCGACCGAGGCGGGCAATAAAAGCATCAGACCATCGCTTGAACTTGGGCAGATCTGCTCGCGGCACACCTAACTGATCGGCAATCACTTTTACAGGTAGGGGTACGGCAAACTCGCTGACAAATTCGCACTTGTTCTTGTCGATGAAACTATCAATTAGTTCATCAGCGATCTGCTGAATCGAATCGTGCATTTTGTTGACGCGGGAAGGGGTAAATGCCTTATTAACTAATGCACGGAATCGCTCGTGTGCCGGCGGATCTGCTGTCAGCAGAGTGTTCATCTGTGGCCAGCCTTGGGCATAAATTTGCTGCAATTGTTCGTCTTGTTCCTGTTTCCCAGCCAGTAGAGCAGAGAAATTGCTGGAGAACAGCGCCGTATCTTTAAGAATTTCGACCACTAAATCATAGCGGGTAACTAGGAAGAGTTTGGCGTTAGTTGTGGGACTAGGTAGCTCCATCACTGGTGCCTCCTCCCGCGCCAGCTTGTAAAATTCATAAGGACATTTAAGGAGTTCGGGATCAAAGAAGTTGTAGTCTAAAAGCTGTTTCACATCCTGCTCCATCGTTTTAAAGGTGTTACTGATTAGCTATTTATAAGTAAAGCTTGAAAGCTGTAACAGGAAAATGCCTATAAGCTCGTCGAATTTAATTTAGGATCTAAAAAAAACATAAATCCTAAAAAATAATTATTTGATAGTACGATAGTGCAAAAACAACTCACTTCCAACCTGACGAGTCTCTATTAGTTGGAGATGAGGGGCTGCACGGGGAACAAAACCTTCTCCCTCTACTGGAGTTGGCGCATCTTGTCCTCCATAAATGACGGGCCAAATCGTCAACCACCAGTCATCGATTCGCCCTGCCTGCACCAAAGAAGCTGTTAAAGAGCCACCTCCTAGAGCAACAACCTTGCGGATGCCGCGTTCTGCCATTATGGTGTAGCCTCGATCCCAGTCTAAGTCGGTATCGCCCAGATCAATTAAATTAGCTACTTTGTGTAGAGCTGTTGTCTGGGAACTACGCTCCAAAGCTGTTCGGGTTGTAAATATCCATCGCTCAACGTCTTGCTGGAAAAAAGGCAGAGCCGGAGATAGTTCTAGTGAGCGTGAAACAACACAAGTGATGGGCTGGGGAGGCTGTCCCCGAACTTGACGTGCTGCCAACAATTCAGGATTGCTAATTGTAAAGGTTGTTTCCTCTGACCGAATCGTTCCAGCTCCTACTAAGATCAGATCTGCAAGCGAAACTTGATATTCTAAGTGTGCTTTATCAGCTGGATCTGAATCACGGGGTGCTCTAAGATCGACAGCACTGATTTTCCCATCCGCTGTCATAGCAAGAACTACAGTTGTTTGAATAGCTGTCATGGCTACTTTCTGACGCTTTGATCAAGTCTCAATTTATGGCATTTACTGCACAATGAAAAACTTTCCTTGGGAGTAGTATCACTGAGGTAAGTGAAGTTTCTAAGTAGCCATCATGAACTGGGTACACCAGAAAGGATGGCTACTTAGATCAAGAAAACACTCATACGCCGATCCAATACAGCAACGTTTGGTTTGCGATCGCTCCAACTAAAAACCGGGCTTTTCACAAACCCGGTTTCTATTAGCTTCAATTTTCAACTAAATTTTAGCTGAGAAAATGTAACTGACTAACTACAAAACTAATTGCTCGATGCGTCAGGGGAAGACTATCAACTACCATACCTAGACACAACAGCATCATGTAAGAGATTGAATAGAGAAATAATCCTCTAGCTAAATTGCGTTCTTCTGGATTTTGTAACAGTTGCCATGCTTTATAAATAAATAATCCTCCCAAATATAGGGCGATCGCTGCATAGACAATTCCAGTTTGGTGCAAGGGATAAATCAGTAACAGTGTTGCTACTACGGTTACCAAAGTGTAATACCAAATTTGCTGCACTGTTGCTTGATTGCCTGCTACTACTGGTAGCATAGGTATGCCTACTTTTGCGTAATCATCCCTAATCATCAATGCTAATGCCCAGAAGTGAGGCGGTGTCCACAAGAACACAATTGCAAATAATAACCATGCTGTCCAGCTTAGGCTACCTGTAACTGCTGCCCAGCCAACTAGTGTTGGTATTGCTCCTGCGGCACCTCCAATCACAATATTTTGGGTACTGTGACGCTTCAGTAAATGTGTATAAACTAAAACGTAAAAAACAATACCAGACATTGCGAGCAAAGCTGCAAGCAAGTTGGCAAATACAGTAAGTAGGGTAAAGGAGATAACAGCCAGAGCGATCGCAAACAGGAGAGCATCACGCGAGAGTATCCTACCTGAAGGGATGGGACGATGGCGTGTGCGCTCCATCTCGTAGTCAATATCCCTGTCGTAGATACAATTAATCACCTGAGCACTCGCAGCAGCTAGAGTGCCACCAGCTAGAGTTACTAGTAGAAGCATTGGATCTACTTGTCCTTTAGCTGCAATCCACATACTTCCAGCTGTAGTAATCAACAGTAATGGAATAATCCTGGGTTTAGTTAGCTGGTAGTAGCTTTGAAGAACTTGCAGAAATGTTTCATGCTGCTTCGAGACATTAGTCTCAATCATTTTGGCAATATTTCCTTTTGTGTTAACAACTTATAGGCTGCCGCTGCTTTTGTTAGCTTTTTTGAGTCTTAATCTGAAACCAAACTCACACAATTTAAGGCTTTGCTTCAGATACAGGTTTAGCGATCGCAGTAGCTGTATCAGGAATTATGTAAGCGTTGAGTTCCCGATTCATAGCCCAGTCACGCAGCGAGAGAACTGTAAAAACTACTAGAGTACCTAACAAAGCCGCTCCTACAGCTTGATGGGAGACTGTCAGTGGCTCAACTTGGAGATGTAACCGGAAGGTAGCAAATCCGATCAGAATTTGGAGTGTTAGCAATCCTCCAGCCATATTTGCCAGTTTCCGCAATGCTGGATGTAAAGCTGGTGTACGCCAAGCCAGAATGACAACAGCTAATGTTGCGGCTGTTGGCGGGATCAAACCAAAAATATGCGTGTACATGACATCACAAAGTTGGTAACCTGCGAAGCATTGATGTAATGCCCAGCGAGATCCGACTAAGGCACCGAGTAGACTTTGCACGTATACCAAAAGGGTAGCTGTCAAACCCACCCAAGGTAATTTACCAACAGTTCCAGTGCCTTGGTATGGGATGAGTGCAGTACCGATAACCATTAAAGTCGAAAAAAACAATAATGCCGTTCCCAAGTGAGCGGTGACGATATCAAACCGCAATAGCTGAGTCACTGTAAGTCCGCCCAATATGCCTTGGAAGACAATTAAAAATAGCGCAAATGTGGATGCCCAAGGTAGCCAGTGGGGTAAGGAGCGACGACACCACCAACAAATACCAACGAGTGCGATCGCACTCACACCAATTAGTGCCGCATCCAATCGGTGAAACCACTCCAAGAAAACTTGGAAATTCATTTGTTTGGTTGGCACTAGTTCACCGTAGCACAAAGGCCAGTCTGGGCAAGCCAGTCCTGCATTCATCACGCGGGTGGCACTGCCAATAGCCATTAGAATCAGAGTGGCCACGCACATTTTCCATACCAAACGACGAATTCGATCCTTTGGTTTTTGCTGTTCAACTGCCGTTAGATTTTGTTGTTCTAGGACTATCTCGCTCATGAAAGATACCTTTTGCCTACTTTTCGTGAGCTAACAAACTTCAAGGGTAATCAGTGTAGATCCTTCTCCACCCTAGCTTATATAAATCTGGACTAGAGATCGGCTCTCATTTATACTTTGAACCACCCTTGCTAGTTTCAGCTTGAAGCTTTAGGGATTTTTCCAATTGTCAGTAATCGATTGCTGCCAAGTCTTCTTGCCTTCGGACAAAATTCCTTGATTGGCATCCATCTTGTGGCATATCCAATTAATACGTTCTATTGAGGATAGAAACATCAGCTTAAAAATTAATAATGATTTCAGCTTCTGGTACTCAATGTCTGGCAGCCTAGACTACCGTAGTAAGTGAGCAGTTCTGTCCAACGTAGTAAAGTCATTAACTCTATCAACCGTGAAAATTCCAAGTTCCATCTGGACATTACTCATTGGCATTCTACTGACACTCGTCAGTCTTTGGTACGGTCAAAATCATGACCTTTTACCAAAAGCAGCCTCTGATGAAGCTTCCTTGGTAGACGGTCTATTCAATACAATGATGACCGTATCTGTAGGTATTTTTCTCTTAGTAGAAGGTGTTTTAATATACGTTATAATTAAGTATCGCCGACGTGCAGGTGACGATAAAGATGGTCTGCCAGTTCATGGCAACGTACCACTCGAAATTCTCTGGACTGCGATCCCGGCTATTATTGTTATCGGTATTTCTGTTTACAGCTTCGATGTCTATAACGAAATGGGTGGTTTCAATCCCCATGCTGTCCACGAAGCCCCAATGACACCGCAAGCGATGAAAATGCCAGGAGCGGCGATTGCGGCGACTTTAACCGATACACCACCGAACACAGAACCCAATCTCAATCAGGAAAAATCTGATCAGGCAATGGAAGATCCTGCCACAGCAGCAGTCCGCAATGCCGATCAAATCCCTCAAAAGCAGAATGCTCCTGGAGTAGGAAGTGTTGCTCCTACAATTGGCCCTACTCCTGACAAAGAAGGCAAAGCACCCGCGCTTACAGTTAATGTTACAGGTTTGCAGTATGCCTGGATTTTCACTTATCCAGAAACCAGTGTCACTTCTGGTGAACTGCACGTTCCTGTGGGACGTGAAGTGCAAATTAATATGACAGCTAATGATGTGATTCACGCTTTCTGGGTACCAGAGTTTCGTCTCAAGCAAGATGCGATCCCCGGACGGCAAAGCGAAATTCGCTTCACTCCGAGCAAAGAGGGTACGTATGCCCTTATTTGTGCGGAACTTTGTGGCCCCTACCACGGTGCGATGAGATCGCAAGTTGTCGTAGAAACACCAGAAACATTTGCAGCGTGGATGAAAGAACAGCAAGTTGCAAGCAATGAAACGCTCAATCAAGCAATTGCTGTAAATCCTGCGGAATTATCCCCAGCTGAATTTCTCGCACCCCATACTCACAACATGGGAATTCAGCCAGAAATACTACATCAAATTCACAAATAGTCATTAGGAGCCAGCGCGTTGGGCGGCTTTGCCGACTTGTAGCGACTGGCGTTCATAAGTCTTTAGTCATTAGGACACAAGACAAATGACAAAGGACAAATGACAAAGGACAAATGACAATAGATTTATGACACAAGCACAGGTACAAGAAAAAGCCAATATTCCTGCCGAAATTGAGGAACCAGGAATAAGAAAGTGGTGGGAATACTTTACCTTTAACACCGACCATAAAGTGATCGGTATTCAATACCTAGTTACCACGTTCATTTTCTACTGTATTGGTGGTGTGATGGCTGATTTGGTTCGCACGGAACTGCGAACCCCAGAAGTCGATTTTGTTACTCCCGAAGTCTACAACAGCTTATTTACGTTGCACGCCACAATCATGATTTTCTTGTGGATCGTGCCAGCAGGTGCGGGTTTTACTAACTACGTGCTTCCCTTGATGATTGGGGCAAAGGATATGGCTTTTCCTCGCCTAAATGCCTTAGCCTTTTGGATCATCCCCCCAGCAGGTTTAATGTTAATCGCTAGCTTAGTTGTGGGCGATGCACCAGACGCAGGTTGGACTTCTTACCCTCCCCTGAGCTTGGTAACCGGTCAGGTGGGCGAGGGAATTTGGATTATGAGTGTCCTACTTTTGGGTACATCATCCATTCTGGGGGCAATCAATTTCATCGTCACCCTTTTGAAAATGCGTACCCCTGGTATGGGGTTCCATCAATTGCCTTTATTCTGCTGGGCAGCTTTTGCAACCTCAGCGCTGGTTCTTTTATCTACACCTGTACTTGCGGCAGGATTAATTCTACTTGCCTTTGATTTGTTAGCAGGCACAACATTTTTTAATCCTACTGGCGGTGGCGATCCTGTAGTGTATCAGCATATGTTCTGGTTCTATTCCCACCCGGCAGTTTACATCATGATTTTGCCCTTCTTTGGGGTGATTTCTGAGGTGATCCCCGTTCATTCTCGCAAACCAATTTTTGGGTATAAAGCGATCGCTTACTCTTCTTTGGCAATTAGCTTTTTGGGCTTGATTGTCTGGGCGCACCATATGTTTACCAGTGGTATTCCTGGTTGGTTGCGGATGTTCTTTATGATCACCACAATGATCATTGCTGTACCCACGGGAATTAAAATTTTTAGTTGGTTGGGAACTCTTTGGGGTGGCAAACTTCACCTTGAACGCCCTGCTTTGCTGTTTGCGATCGGCTTTGTTGGCACTTTCGTAATTGGTGGGATCAGTGGTGTGATGTTGGCAGCCGTGCCATTTGACATCCACGTTCACGACACCTATTTTGTGGTGGCGCACCTGCATTACGTTCTGTTTGGTGGTAGTGTATTGGGCATTTACGCAGCCTTCTATCACTGGTTCCCAAAAATGACAGGGCGAATGCTGAATGAATTTTGGGGACAGGTTCATTTCGCCTTCACCATCATCGGTTTAAATATGACTTTCTTACCGATGCACAAGCTAGGCATGATGGGTATGAACCGCCGCGTCGCCCAGTACGATCCCCAATTTGCATTCCTTAACGAAATCTGCACTTATGGTTCTTACATACTGGCAGTTTCGACATTCCCCTTCATTATTAATGCGATTTGGAGTTGGATGTACGGGCCAAAAGCGGGTAACAATCCCTGGAAAGCACTAACCCTGGAGTGGATGACTGCTTCACCGCCAGCGTTTGAAAACTTCGATCAACCGCCAGTATTAGCAACAGGCCCTTATGACTACGGCCTAGAAAATGCAAGGGAAGGCGTTCCCCTATCTGATGCCGAACCAGTTTTGTCTGCTGGTACTAACTCCGTCTTACGTGCCAATCCAGACGAGCCTTATCCGGCGATCGCTGCTGAAACTGACGAGCGCTAATCAAGGCTGAAGGATGAAGTATAAAGGATGAAAACACTTCATAGTTTATACTTCACACTTCATACTTCACACCATTACCTTAAAAGATTCATGCAAAGTCAAACAGTTGACCCAGCAAAAGCAGAACTAAATTACCACCATACAGTGGAAGCCGCTCATCACGAAGAGCATCCAGATTTTCGTCTCTTTGGACTAATTATGTTCCTAGTCGCTGAAGGGATGATTTTTATGGGTTTGTTCGGTGCCTATTTGGCTTTCCGTTCGACATTGCCTGCTTGGCCTCCAGAAGGAACTCCTGAACTAGAATTATTGCTTCCCGGAGTCAATACCATTAATCTAATTGCCAGTAGTTTTGTCATCCACAATGCCGATGCCGCGATTAAAAAGAATAATTTGCGGGGTATGCAGATGTGGTTTGGGATCACTGCTGTGATGGGGATCGTTTTTTTGGTCGGGCAGCTGTATGAATACTACCATCTGGAATTCGGTTTGACTACGAACTTGTTTGCCAGTGCGTTTTTCGTTTTGACAGGCTTCCACGGACTACACGTTACTATTGGTGTTTTAGCGATTCTGGCTGTATTGTGGCGATCGCTTAAACCAGGCCACTATAGTAACGAAAAGCACTTTGGAATAGAAGCGGCTGAAATTTACTGGCACTTTGTAGACGTGATTTGGATTATCCTTTTCGGATTGTTATATATTCTCTAGAGGATTCTTGATCACTTGATACTCTAAAACTCTTAATTTAAAAGCCCCCCTGCTGGGGGTTTTTTATTGCATAAGTCAGAATTTTAGGACACCATCGCAGTTGCCAAGTAGCTTAGGATATCAAGAGAGTTTCAAGCCTGTTCCCTACCATAACTTCTATCTCCTGTAATCACCGAGTTGGAATTTTGTAGTTCCAACTGTGAAGAATTTTCTAATTTGGCTACTGGCGAATCTTGGTGTTGAGTTGTCAAGTCACGGGGAAGAAGACGTCCTTGTAAACCATAGCTAAGTAAACCCATAGACTCGTAAAACACAAGTACTGCTTTTTTTCTCTTCGGCAAATAATTTGGGAGAGGACTTGAATGGGGAATAACTTCAAATCCTAAATTGCGAAAAGTTAGCACAGAACGTAACATATGTGGAGGATCGGTTATGAGCAAAATTTGCTCTACTCCTCGTGGTTTCAATACGGAAGCGGTGAAAAGTGCGTTTTCTTTAGTAGTTCGAGAGCAGTGTTCTTCATCTAAAGCATCATCAGGAACACCCTGCGCTTTCAATTCCTCTACTATTTCTTGCCCATCTCCTGCACCACTGGCAAAAATCAAAGGTGCTCGCTGAGATTTCCAAAGCTCTGCCGCTACTTCTACACGAGCAGACCGAAATTGAGGCCCACGTCCCAAAATTACAATTGCGTCCGCTTTTGTTGTACCTGGATCGTTAGGAACAAATGCCCACAATCCTTTTTTAATTACTGCTGTTGTGAGCGGGAAAGTAATAATCAAGTAGAGCGCACACAAAAGGATTCCTAACCTGGTAAATAGACGTCGCCATCGCAACTCTCTCAAAAATGGAATAATCCAAGGTAAGAAGACTAAAGCTACACATACTAAAACAATTAGAGATGGTATCATCAGCCACTGATGAAGCGTTGACTTCAAAGCCAACCACTGGCTAGCAGGACGCTCGCATAAACTTGGATCAAGCATTTCAGTTTATTTGTCTAAATAAAATTGTATTTGTTGTAATACTAAACATCCATATTATGGCAGCTCTATCAATTGATTGACTGGAATACAGATTTAACTGCTATGGACTTAATATAAAAATTATCTAATAAACTATATTTATCTTTTTTTGTCAACATCTATTGACTGTTTGTAATAGATTTGCTATTTTTATTTACATAAGTTAACAATTATTAAAATAAAAACAAACTAAATACCTGAATTTCTCATCGGTATCTCCCAAGGTGCTAAACCCATACTACGCGAACGACATTTGGATTCCTCTAACTTGCCTCGGTTTAACAGCCGGGGTTTTTTATTGTCTCGTAATTTTTGTAGTGGGCACTGTTTACAACGTAAAAATAAGGGTTTGAGAAAAGTTAGCCAATGCCCACCTTACAGTTATATTTCTGGTTTGTTGCTAGGAGTATACTTCAGAAATCACCTAAAACATTTAGTCAAATTGCGATGAAAAAGATTATAAGGAAAATCCCTTTGGCTTATTTAATTCTTACTACTTTTTGGTTGAGATTAATTAATATAGGTTACTCAAATTATCAGGGAGATGAAATTAAGGCATTATATAGACCACAAGATGGTCAAAGTATGCTTAATTTTTTACTCACTCAAAGAAAAGGGCCGATTCAATTTTTGGTTACTTATTTTATGAGTTTTTTTAATCATAATTTTGAGCATGAATTCTTGCTTAGATTACCTTTTACGATAGCAAGCATATTTGCTATTTACTTCTTTTATAAATTTGTCAAAATTGAATTTGGGCAGAGAATAGCTCTTTATTCATCTTTATTCATATCCTTAAATGGTTTATTCGTTGCTTTTGCGAGAATAGTTCAATATCAATCGTTTGTGATTTTATTTGCTATTTTGGCTTTGTATTGTTTCAGTTTAGCTGACAAGTATAACAATTGGAGAATTTATGGATTATATTTAGGCATGTTTTTTTGGGCATTATCTATTCTTGCCCATTATGATGGCATCTTCATTGCTCCATTTGTCTTTTACCTAGTTTACAGATGGTATTTTAATAATTCAAATCAAATCAAGCATTTAATTTATAGTGTTATTATCTTCTTAATTTTAGTATCTATATTTTATATTCCTTTCTTTCTTTTCATTTCAGAATCTACAAAAGAATATTGGACAGAGAGGATAAGTAAACAATCTGTTAGTTCTACAAGAACTTTCATGACTTATAATCCGTTATTCTTGATATATATATACGCTATTTTGGGTTTAATGGGACTTTTCAAAATCAAAGAAAATTTTTCAGTTGTTCTATGGTTTTTATTTCCTCTAATATCATTAGAAACTTTAGTTGGTAATCCTGGCACACATATCTATACATACGTAATACCCTTCTGTATTTTAATGGCTTTTGGATTAGAAGTCATTCAATCTTTTATACAAAAGCAATTTTTCAAAAAATCACAATATATTAGTGTGTTTATTTTAAGCACAATATATATATCTTCTTTCTTTTTTTCTCATCTATTATTTATAGATAACAAACAAGAATATCCATGGGAAAACAAAAATTTTGTATTTTTTAATTTTAAAAGACAAAGCAGACAGAGCTTATTTGGTTTCCCTTATTACAGACACTGGGAAAAGGTAGGATCGTATCTTGAAAGTACAAAAAGTAATGTATACTTTATCACTAATGAAAAGAAAAGTATTACGAGATATTATATTCCTAGTAACTTCAAAAATTTAGAATTATATCCTTACGATGCCAATTCATATGAAAAAATATACGTAATATATATCAGAAATCCTCAAAGTGGAAACAAAAAAATTTTAGAGAAAGAACAAAGCTACTGGGAGGAACGATATCAACGAGTAAAAACTTTTTCTAATCATGGCAGAATTGTAACTACGATTTATCGATTGTCAGGTAGTGAATGGGAGAAAGTAGTTAAGGGTAAATAGTTAATAGCTAATAGCTAATAGTGAGTGACGTCTAATGTGAATTAGCCGAACTCACCTTGAGCCGCACTAAAGAATAGATTGATTGTAAAATCCAATTTTATTGTGATAACGACCACAGATAAACACAGATGCACACGGATGGTTTATCTGTGTTTATCTGTGTCCATCTGTGGTCGATTTTTATAATATGATTTTTGCTTGCCATTTTAATTGACATAAAACACTACTAACTATCACCTTATCACTTCATCAATAACTGCTCGTCCGAATTCTTTTCCTTGGCTGGGAGAAAACCATCCCACTTCAATTTGGTAGCGTTGCTGTGGTTTAACTGGAGAAATTTTTAGTTTGTGAACATCTCGCAGGATTGTGCCTGGGCTAATTTGTTCTGGAACTATATATCCGTTCAACAAAGGTGTATTAGCAAGTTTATTTAGGCTATTATTGTCCTCGCGCAAACCAATTTTGAGTTGAATATCTGGCGTTAATGGCGCGAGAAATTGCCAGTAGAATGTGATAATTAAATCTTCAGTGGCAGACAATTTAGTTTGATTTAAGTCATAACCTAGTAGCCGCACTTGCTCGCCAAAAGACAAAGATAAAGGAAACTGAATGCGTTTTATATCTTCAGCTAAGGGTATTGAACCAGGATAAACCCAAACATAGTCAACATCATGAAACCGCACACTATATAAAGGTTGCTGCACTGCAAAGTAAGCCAGCATCTTTGGTTCTGGGAGTTGGCGCTGCAATTGATTTTTGTAAAATACCACTCGATTAGCCTGTGTCCAAGGGTGAATTCCAGATGGGATACGTTTGTCTATTGGTAAGGTTTGACCTTGGAAATAAGTGGAAAAATATCGACTATACCAACTAGCTACTTTAATTGCTTTTACATTTGGTGATTGATTCAACCATTGTGCAGCTTTTTCTAGACCTTCTCCTTGACCAATCATAAATATATTTTGGGCTACTTTCACACCACCCAGCAAAGGATTGTAATAAGTCAGGTAATGGGGATAGTGGGGTAAAAGGAAGATTAATTGTAAAAGTAATAGAACTACTGCTGTTAACGGGGCGCGATCGCTAGAGAAATTGGGAAGATTTGTCGTGCGATCGCCTATCCAATTTTCAACCCAAGAAATTATTTTTAGCCAACCAACTGCTGCGAGTAACCCTAGTATAGGCAAGCAAAGATTAATATAACGGTCAATTTTACTGTCACTTACAGATAGTATCAGCAGGACGCATAGAGAAATCAGAACAAGTGCTGCCAACTCAGGCACTTTCTGTTGCTTTTGCCGCAACCCTGGTATGAGCAATACTGCACTCGTTGCCAACAAACCTACTTGCAGTACAGGTGATAGACGATATGCCAGCACGAGCGGATAGAAAAGAATTCCTGGCGAATGGGTAAGTTGCCCCAAGAAAAAAAGAAATCCGCGATCAGACTCGTCTAGTATACCCTTGTATATCTGAGTGAAAACATATCCGGGTGAAACCCACATTGCTGGGAAAATGAGGGTAAACACTACTAAAATAGTAGCTCCCCAAAGTGCAAAGCCCTGAAATTGACGCTTCCAGCCCTTTTTGGGAAAACTACTCTGCCAAATTCCTAACTCAATCAACACTATTAACAGAGCAATAGCAGCTAGTAAAAATAATGCAGTTATTTTCGCTGCCGTTGCCAATCCCAAAAATACTCCCGAAACTAGTAGAGATTTGCGATCGCTATCTTTTCGCAAATATGAGAGAAACAGCAATATAGCCAAAACAGCAAAATCAGCTTGTAGGGCATCTGTGGTGATAAAGCGTTGATATGCTAAAAAAAATGGTTCTAACAGCAGCAGGCTAATGGTACATAGAGCTACAGCTTGATTAAATAAACGCTTGCTGAGTACATATAAATACACCATACAAGCAGAAGTGATTATTGCTTGTACTAGGCGAGGAATTATATACAAGGGAATGGGAAACTCTTGAATATTCAAGCAAGCGCCCAAATCTGAAGGCAAATCTATACCTAAAAAGCCAGGGAAAAGCTTGTGCAGCGAACAATTCAACCACATACTGATGCCACTGAGCCACATGTTGGGAACCCCAGGATGGTGCTTGAGAAAAGTACGAGTTAAATCTCCTTCCAACAAACGTTTGATAAACTGACTGCCGCGATATATCCACAACCCCTCATCCGTATTCAGGGATGCAGTAATTGCCAAGGTACGTAGTGCGAATGAGATGAGGAAGATGGCAAGCAATAAAGGGGAACGTTTCATTAGGGCAAAAAAATCGCCTGTAACTCTGGGATAGTTTATCAGACGGGGATACATAAGTAGAAGGCAGATGGCAGAAGGTAATAAAAGGCTGTTTCTGCCTGCTTTTGTGCAAACACTTAAGTGACTGACAATATGATAAGAGCGATCGCTTTTTGAGTACGGTAATAAGTAAGTAGACTGTCCAGAAGGAAAGTACTGAAATGAGCAACCTTGACATTGTAAAGCGTCTGTACACAGCATTTAGCGATCGCGATCAAAATACCATTCTTCAAATATTCGATCCCAATATAGAGTGGATACAAAACGAAGGGTTTCCGGGTGGTGGCAGACATTTTGGGGTAGACGCAATTTTGAATGATGTCTTTGCCAAGTTTCGCTCGGAGTGGGATACATGGCAAGCAGTTGTGGAGGAATGGTTAGACGCTGGCGACACAATTATCGCTTTAGGCGAATATCGTGGTATTTACAAATCAACAGGCAAATCCACAAAAGCTGCATTTGCTCACGTTTACAGACTCAAAGATAATCGCATTGTCAAATTTCAGCAATATACGGATACGCTGAAAGTCGCTGAAGCAATGCAGTAATCACACTTCATCAGGAGACGGAATGGGGCGATCACTTCGAGTTAAACTATGTTCTCAATGCAATCAACCTGCATCAGTTCTTTATCGCCTTAAGCATGAAAAGGATGGGGATTGGATTTTTGTATGTCCTCAATGTTGGCAACAAGTCAGTGAAAATAACCCATTTTATATTTATGGTGGAACCTGGAAAGCCCAGAAAAAGAGTTAGCACCTTGAATTTTTGGCGGTGCGGCGCTTGGCGGCAACACACCCTACACTCAACTACACTCAACTTGTCTTTACTATATTTCGTCTTCTTTAAAATAAATTATTAACTAATTTACCGCTCATAAATTTCTAATGGTAAAGCATCTGGATCTTGAAAGAAAGTAAATCGCTTGCCAGTAATTTCATCTCTTCTAATATCTTCTACTTCAATACCCTGAGCTTGTAAATCACGTACAGTTTTATCGATATCATCAACTTCAAATGCCAAATGTCTTAATCCACAAGCTTCTGGTTTACTTACTCTTTGTGGAGGATTAGGAAAAGAAAACAATTCGATTTGGCAATTATTACCAACTTGTAAATCTAATTTATAAGAGTTTCTAGCTGTCCGAAAAGTCTCATTTATAATTGAAAATCCTAAAATTTCTGTATAAAACTTTTTTGATTTTTCATAATCTGAACAAATAATTGCTACATGATGAATTCCAGTAGTTTTCATTTCTAGGTGTTAATGGTTAGTAGTTAGTAGGGGCGGATTTTGCCGATGATTTTTCGGTTTAAACAGACAATTTATCTTCTAAACCCGCCCGCACAGTGGTTAGTTGTTCTCTCCTCATCTCCGTGTCTGCATGTCCCCTTGTCTCCATGTCCCCTTATCCTCAAAATGGGGGCAGGCGATTTGCCTACCCCGGATACTATTCATCCTGCAAAACCGTCTTGGAAACAATTCTGGTTTTTTTGCGATCGCTTTCCGATAATTCTTCTCCTGCTTGCAAGCGGGTGGCAGAAGTTTGTAAAACCGTTGCTGCACCTACATCCCCCATCTGTAAGGCAGTTTTGGCAGCAGTTTGCAACATTGTTGCCGCTCCAGCGCGATCGCCTTGTTGCAATTTCACCTCTGCTAGTTGGGTTTGCCGATACTTAGCTAATGCCAGAATATGCTGCTGTACTTCTGGATTGGAGTCGCTTTGATAAGCCGAAAGCACATTTACGTTCACCGTTATATTTTCTGTCACTAAGCCTGTCTTGTTTTGTGCCGGATCGTCGTAACGTACTTGTAAATTGGCAATAGCTTGTTTGCCCTGCGGAAACTGCCCCAAATAAAGATTTAACAAAACAACTCGTTCCGTATCCTTCATCAAATCACCCAGGCGTATGGTATAACGTCCATCAGCTTCCTCTTGCACTGGTAACTCAATTGTATCTGGAGAAACTTGGGCAATCGGTTTTAGTTCAGCTAACCGCACCTTCGGCATTAAAGAGAAAATTAAATAAGCATTAGTCAATCCCACTGCTTGCATGCGGTTGAAAAGGCGGCTAAATTCATCTACTGCTTGTTCTGGTTGCTGAATATAAGAAAGCGTACCGCCACCAGCATCAGCTATTTTTTCCAAAATATCTTGGTTCCAATTGTCACCAAATCCCAAAGTATTTAAAGTTAAACTGTAGCCAGTAGCCAACTGGGCGAATTTCAAACAACGTTTGTTGTCACCGTGTTCATTTTCGCCATCAGTGAGTAGAAACGCTTGGGAAATAGCTTCTTTTTTCCCCTTCGCCAATTCCTCAATACCCAAACGCAACCCTTCGTCAATAGCAGTACCACCATCGGCAGCAAGACGATTGATTTGTTGTTTAATGCGTTCTTTGTCTTCGATCGCTTGATTAGGTACTAAGACTTTGGCACGATGATCGAAAACTACTATACTCAAGCGATCGCCTGGCTTGAGTCTGTCAAGAATGCGAATTGCGGCTTTTTTAACAGTTTCTAGTGGTCGTCCGCTCATAGATCCACTATGATCCAAGATTAAGCATAAATTCAGTGGCACATCACGATCCATTTGTTCTGCGATCGCAGAAACAGAAATTGCCAACTGACGTTGACTGTTCATTTGACTGGCATCCAAATTGCCATCATTTAGTTTAGGCAGCAAACTAACCTTCATAGTTTAAGGTTCCGAACCAGGATATACCATATTTATAAATAACTTCAGGATGCAATATCTGCTCTACGGAAAAGCAATCAAGCAAAGATACATTAATAATATTGACAATAATTTAATCACAAGTGTTACTTAAAGGCAGAAAAATCCTGCTTATGAGCGAGAAATCCGCACCTCCAGATGAGCTTGCATCGCGCTAGGATGTATTACAGTTAACGGCTTTAATTCAGGCAACAGTTGCTATGGACATTTCCCCCATCAAGGCTGTGCAAGCCCCCTATTACGGCGATAACTTCTACCGCACGCCACCGCCAGATTTACCTTCTTTATTATTGAAGGAGCGAATTGTCTATCTTGGTATGCCGCTGGTGCCTGCTGTGACGGAACTTATCGTTGCTGAACTACTGTATTTGCAGTCTGACGATCCAGAAAAACCGATTAAAATCTACATCAACTCCACTGGCACTTCCGGTTATAGTGGTGAACCGATTGGCTTTGAGACAGAAGCTTTTGCCATTTATGACACGATCAAATACATCAAGCCTCCTATTCACACCATCTGCATCGGGATGGCAGTAGGTATGGCAGCAATGCTCCTCAGTGCCGGAACAAAGGGATGCCGCGCTAGTTTACCCAACGCTAGTATTGTCTTGCACCAACCCAAGAGTTATGCTCAAGGTCAAGCAACTGATATTCAAATTCGCGCTAAGGAAGTACTAGCTAACAAGGCAACAATGTTAGACATTCTTTCTCGCAATACCGGGCAGCCCAAGGAAAGAATTGAGAAGGATATGGATCGCCTCTTTTATATGACTCCTAAGCAAGCTGTGGAATACGGCTTGATTGATAGAGTCTTTGAAAAAGAAGAACTCGCTCACCCTCCTGTACCTGCGAGTATTCTTTAAAGACAGAAGGCAGCTATGCTGGAGGCAGAAGAGTAAAAAATTAATCTTTCATACTTCATCCTTCATACTTTACCCACCTCCCAATAATTTATATACGGAGTAGTAAAAATGCCTATAGGCGTTCCTAAGGTTCCCTACCGGATGCCGGGGGAACAATTTACACAATGGATTGACATTTACAATCGTCTTTACCGAGAACGTATTATCTTCTTGGGACGAGACATTGACGATGAAATAGCCAATCAAATTATTGCTGTCATGCTGTATCTGGATTCCGAAGATCCAGGTAAGGATATTTATTTATACATCAACTCCCCTGGTGGGATGGTTACCTCTGGCTTGGCAATTTATGACACCATGCAGCACATCAAATCTGATGTGGTAACAATTTGTGTGGGTTTAGCAGCTTCGATGGGTTCTTTCTTGCTAGCAGCTGGCACTAAAGGCAAACGATTGGCGTTGCCTCACTCACGGATTATGATTCACCAGCCTTCTGGCGGTACTCGCGGGCAAGCAACCGATATCGAAATTGAAGCGAGAGAAATTTTGCGGATTCGCCGTCAACTCAATCAGATTTACGCTAACAATACTGGTCAGCCTTTGGAAAGGATAGAAAAAGACATGGATCGTGACTTTTTTATGTCTGCCCAAGAGGCAAAAGACTACGGCTTGATTGATAGAGTTATTGAAGAACGCCCGTAGTTAGGACTAGGGACTAGGGGCTAGTGGGAATGTGGGATAATAACCACTAACTACTGTACGGGCGGGTTTTAATAACAATCCCTCTAGGATGACAAAATATCTAAATAAACCCGCCCCTACTAATGACGAATGGACGAATGACTAATCATTAACCTTTAAAATTGGCAATTTGGTCTTTATCATTGGTACCTAAAGCATTATGCTTTAACCTAATAGTTCATATTCGTGCTTCTAGTAGCTGAAGATGGATCTTGGAGATTGCTACCGTTTATTGGGTTTAAGATCGGGAGCTTCCTTTGCCGAAATCAAGGCGTCTTATCGCCGATTGGTGCAGCAATATCATCCTGATATCAACCCAGATGATAAAAAAGCGAAAGAAAAGTTTATTGCCTTGACTGAGGCATACAAGTTGCTATTGGAAGTTGTACCTCCTATCTCAATACCGCAACAGTCAACTCAATCATCAGGGGCAACTCCTCAGGAAATCACAAAAACTTACTCAGAACAAATTTCTAACCAAACGCCACAGCACAAACCAAAACCACAACCGCCACAAGCATCAGAAATAGAACAGCGTTTGAAGTGGAAAACTTATGAGCAATTGCAGCAGTTTTTGAAAGCAAGAAGATTTCCGCAGGCGATCGCACTAGCAGAAGCTTTGGCAGAACGGATGCCAGAAGATGCGGAAGTACGGCAGTGGCAAGCTATTGCTTATCAAATTTGGGGAAGAGCGCTGATTGCACAAAAACAGCTACCTAAAGCCAAAATCTATCTGCAAAAAGCTTTAAAAACTGATCCCCATAATAAGGCTTTATGGGATGAAATACAGCTTGACTTCCAAAAGCTAGAACAACTTTTGTGATGATAAAGTTCTTTGCAATACGCTTTTCAAAATACAGCTCCCCGACTTTTCTAAAAAGTCGGGGAGCTTTAACAAAGGATATTTTAAGTTTAATAGAGTTGTTTTACTTAATATAAACTTTTGTATAATTTAATTTACGGGTTTGCAGCACACATTTTATTGTAAACAAGACTTGATTCAGAACATAGCAATGAGTGACTCCAAATCTTCAGAATTGCCTTTATGGGTACAAGATAGAGAGATTGTCCTTGCTAACGATGAGGGAGTTGAGTGGCGAGAAGGGCAACGTCCAGATTATACCTACACTAATCAATTTCTTCACAAAGAGAGTCAGTATCAGCATTCGGAAGGTTCTTTAGAAGCGATCGCTCAAAACTTAGTCCGAACTTTTGAGATGGAAGCATCTCACAAATCCAATCCTCAGCAATGGCTTTCCATTGTTAGCGATCGCTTTAGAATGAGTAGCAATGGAGGAGCGCAATACACAGCCCAGGAAGTGGCAAAAGAAGGAACTTATAACTTGTTTTTAGGTGAAAGCGAACAGTACAGTTCCAAATCAGAAACTTTTGAATCTTCTTTTGAAATGTTTCACAAAGCCTTTCCCAATGGTTTTTTATGGGAACTAACAGAAGTACTTTCAGGGCCACCAAATGTTACCTTTAAATGGCGGCATTGGGGAAAATTTAGCGGTTCTTTTCAAGATTATGCACCAACAGGAGAAACAATAGAAGTAGTAGGCGTAAGTATTGCTCGCGTTACAGAAGATTTGAAAATTGAGTCTTTAGAGCATTATTTTGATAACAGCGCATTTCTGCAAAAATTAACCACAGGTGGTTGTCCTTTTCACTCTTAAAATTAGGGCGATCGCTAATTGATCTAAACTTTGACTTTCAAATCAGACGCTCATATGATAAGTCAGATAACGAGGGAATGAAAATATTTCTTTTTCCCAACCCTGTTCCCCGTTCCCTATTTTCACAACAGCAGGGATAGGTTTATACTACTTCTCTTGAAGATGGCTACCGACAATGATGTGGTGATTGATGTGTAGCAATATTTGGGGGAATTAGTATTACTCTGGTATTGCCTTCGCCAAACTTCCCTGCCAATATAGATTTTATCTAGAAATATCCTACGCAAAACCCTACTTTACGAGAAAGTTGCCATATCCCGATCATTGACATTATATTCGCATGAACTACTCCGACCTGCTATCGCTGAGGTC